>NZ_JBYSYC010000014.1:0-173315 GCF_058782875.1 Cupriavidus sp. FW305-F7
TACTTCATGGAGATGAACACGCGCCTGCAGGTGGAGCACCCCGTCACCGAAATGATCACCGGGCAGGACCTGGTCGAGTGGCAGCTGCGCGTCGCCGCCGGTGAGGCGCTGCCGCTCACGCAGGACCAGCTGCGTATCGACGGCCATGCGCTGGAAGCGCGTATCTACGCGGAAAATCCCGACAAGCAGTTCCTGCCGTCCACCGGCACGCTGCGTTTCCTGCGCACGCCGCCGGCGGTGCAGTTCATGCGCGGAGAGGATGCACACGGCCCGGCGGGTATCCGCATCGATGCCGGCGTGCGCGAAGGCGACACCATCAGCCCGTTCTACGACCCGATGATCGCCAAGCTGATCGTCTGGGGCAAGGACCGCGACGAGGCGCTGGCGCGCATGCGCCAGGCGCTGGCGGCCTACCACGTGGTTGGGCTGTCGACCAACGTGGCTTTCCTGCAGCGGCTGGTGTCGTCCCAGGCGTTCCGCACCGCCGATCTCGACACCGGCCTGATCGAGCGCAACGAGAAGGTGTTGTTCCCGCCGCCGGCGCCGGTCGGCCTGGAAGTCATCGCGCTGGCGGTGGCGGCGCTGTTCGACCGCGAGGCCCGCGAGCGCCGCATCGACGCCGCCGACCAGCATTCGCCGTGGACCCATGGCGGCACGTGGCGGCTGAACGGCGGCGTGTCGCGCGCGCTGCGCTTCGGCTATGGCGAGCAGGTGCTGGAGGTGACGCTGAGCACCAATGAGCGCGGCAGCACGCTGATCTATGCGGACCAGGCGGCGCCCTTTGCCTGCACTTGCCAGGCCGACGATATCCGCATCAACCTCGGCACCCGGCGCGCGCACGGGCAGGTGCATGCCGATGGCGAGACCTTCCACGTCTTCTATGCCGGGCGGCATGTGAGCCTGGCCTGGCTCGATCCGCTGGCCCATGCCGGCGAGACCGAAAGCGAGGGCGGCAAGCTCACTGCGCCGATGCCCGGGAAGGTCATTGCCGTGATGGTCGAGGCTGGCAGCACCGTCACGCGCGGCACGCCGTTGCTGGTGATGGAGGCCATGAAGATGGAGCACACCATCAGCGCACCGGTGGATGGGGTGGTGAGTGAGGTGCTTTACGGGGTGGGGGAGCAGGTTGTGGAGGGGGCGCAGCTTCTGGCGTTCGAGGGGAAGTCGGGGACTTGATGCGCGCTAGGGGTGGCAGGGGCGCGGTCACCGTTGCCCCAACCAACCCCACGCCGGGTTCCTCTGCCAAAATACGCCTTTACCCCCACCAGAATCCCCTGGAGACAAAATGAAGTTGCAGTTGTACGTCCCCGACGGCCGCTACGACCCCTGGATCGCAGGCTTCGCCGAGGCACTGCCCGAAGCGCAATGTGTGACGTGGGAGGACAGCCGTGGCGAACCGGCCGACTACGCCGTGGTCTGGCGCCCGCCGGTGGAGATGCTGCGTGGCCGTACCGACCTGAAGGCGGTGTTCAACCTGGGCGCCGGCGTCGACGGCATCCTGCGCCTGCGCGATGAAGCCCCTGACGCCTTGCCCGCCGGCGTGCCGATCGTTCGGCTCGACGATGCCGGCATGGCCGCGCAGATGGCCGAGTACGTCACCCACGCGGTGCTGCGCTATTTCCGCAAGATGGACGCCTACGAGGCTCAGCAGCGCGCCGGCAACTGGAAGTTCCTGAAGCCGCATCGCCGCGAGGATTTCACCATCGGCGTGATGGGGGTGGGCACGCTCGGCACGCATATCGCGCGCACGCTGGCGGGCTTCGGCTTCCCGGTGCGTGGCTGGAGCCGCACCGCGCGCGCCATCGAAGGCGTGAGCGGCTTCTATGGCGATGCCGGGCAGGCGCCGTTCCTCGATGGCCTGCGCGTGCTGGTCAATGTGCTGCCGCTGACGCCCCAGACCGAGAACATCCTCAACGCCGGGCTGTTCGCGCGCCTGGCGCAGGGCGCATATGTGATCAACGTCGCGCGCGGGCAGCACCTGGCCGAGGAAGACCTGCTTGCCGCGGTGCAGTCGGGGCAGGTTGCCGGTGCCACGCTCGACGTGTTCCGCACCGAGCCGTTGCCGGCGGAACACCCGTTCTGGCAGGAGCCGCGCATCACCCTCACGCCGCATATCTCTGCGCTCACGCTGCGCGAGGACAGCATCGCGCAGATCGCCGGCAAGATCCGCGCGCTGCGCGCGGGCCAGCCGATCGCGGGCGTGGTCGACGTGCAGCGGGGCTACTGAGCGCCCCGACCAAGACGAACTAGAGACAGGAGACAGCCATGACCATGCCGAACTACGTGAAGATCGTTGAAGTCGGCCCGCGCGACGGCCTGCAGAACGAGAAGGCGATGGTGCCGACCGAGGTCAAGGTCGCGCTGATCAACCAGCTGACCGATGCCGGCTTCGTCAATATCGAGGCGGCGTCGTTCGTGTCGCCCAAGTGGGTGCCGCAGATGGCCGACGGTGCCGACGTGATGGCGCGCATCCAGCGCCGGCCCGGCACGCTGTATTCGGCGCTGACGCCGAATATGAAGGGGTTTGAAGGCGCGATCGAGGCCGGTGCCGACGAGGTGGTGATCTTCGGCGCCGCCAGCGAGGCGTTCTCGCAGAAGAACATCAATTGCTCGATTGCCGAGTCGATCGCGCGCTTTGCGCCGGTGGCCGCCGCAGCGAAGGAGAAGGGCGTGCGCCTGCGCGGCAGCATCTCGTGCGCGCTGGGCTGCCCGTACCAGGGCGAGGTGCCGGTGCACGCGGTGGTCGACGTGGTGCGGCGCATGCGCGAGCTGGGCTGCGACGAGATCGATATCGCCGACACCATCGGCGTGGGCACCCCCGTGCGCGTGCAGGAGGTGATGCGCGCCGCGGCCGCGGAGTTTGCGCTGGACCGCCTGTCGGGCCACTTCCACGATACCTACGGGCAGGCGCTGTCCAATATCCTGGCCAGCCTGGAAGTGGGCATCTCGATCTTCCATGCGTCGGTGGCGGGGCTGGGCGGCTGCCCGTACGCCAAGGGCGCGACCGGCAACGTGGCGACCGAGGACGTGCTGTACATGCTGCACGGCATGGGCATCCACACCGGCATCGACCTGGAAGCGGTGGTGCGCACCGGCGACTATATCTCGCAGGCAATCGGCCGCGCCAACAGCTCGCGCGTGGGCCGTGCCTTGCTGACCAGGTGGGCCGCCGCCAGCGATGCTGCGCCCGCCTGCGCGTAAGTGCGGATCAGGCGCGGGCGACAGAACAAGGAGAAGAACGCATGACGGTGAATGACGAAGCGCTGCCCGAGTCCGCGCAGCGCGTCGCGGACCTGCTGGCCGGGCTTGGCCATGACCGGCCCGTAGTGATGCTGCCGGCCACCGGCAAGACCTCGGCCGAGGCCGCGGCGGGCCTGGGCTGCAGCGTGGCGGAGATCGCCAAGTCCATCATCTTCCGGCGCGTGGCCGACGATGCGCCGGTGCTGGTGATCGCCAGCGGCAGCAACCGCGTCGACGAGGCCAAGGTGGCCGCGCGCGTGGGCGCGCTCGGAAAGGCCGACGCGCGCTTCGTGCGCGAGAAGACCGGCTATGCCATCGGCGGCGTCTGCCCGATCGGCCATGCGGTGGCGCCGGTGATGCTGCTGGACCAGGACCTGTTCCGCTACGACAGCTTGTGGGCCGCGGCGGGGCATCCCCATGCGGTCTTCAACCTGACGCCGCAGCAGTTGCAGCAGATGACGGGCGCTGAAGTGGCCGACGTCGCGGCAGGCTCGGTGGCATGAGTCCCGACCTGCGCCCCGGCCTGACCTTCAGCTGGCAATACACGGTGCCGCCCAAGGCCACCGTGCCGCGCCTGTACGACGATATCCCGGGCTGCCCCGAGATGCCCGACGTGCTGGCCACCGGCTATATGGTCGGCATCATGGAATGTGCCTGCCTGCAGATGCTGCGCGAGCACCTGGACTGGCCGCGCGAGCAGTCGCTCGGCACGCTGGTCAGCTTCTCGCACCTGGCGCCGACGCCGCCGGGCATGACGGTGACGGTCAAGGGCGAACTGGTGGCGGTGGACGGGCGCCGCCTGCGCTTCCAGCTGAGCGCCTGGGACGGCGAGGACAAGATCTCCGAGGGCGTGCATGAGCGCCACCTGATCGACGCCGGCCGCTTCAACGAGAAAGTGGCGGCCAAGGCCGCGCGCGCGGCGGGCTGAGTGCCGAGCGAGCGCAACGCCATGGCCTCTACGCCCCCCACACCCATCACGCCTGCCTTGCTGGCCGCGGAACTGGCCGCGCAGGCCGACGCCGCGCGGCAAGCCTCGCCGGTGCCATCGCCATGCCGCAACGTCTGCCGCATGGACCCTGCCAGCGGCTACTGCGAGGGCTGCCTGCGCACCATCGAAGAGATTGCCGGCTGGTCGTCCGCCGGCGACGAAGACAAGCGCCGCATCTGGGCGCAGCTGCCGCAGCGCGCCGCATGGCTGGCAGGCGAGGAGACATCCCCTTGAACGAAAGCCCGGTCCCGCAGTTGCCGGCCACCATGCGCGTGTTCGAGCGCGGCTGGCTGTCGGCCAACAATATCCTGTTCGTGGAGGGCGACGATACGGTGCTGGTCGATACCGGCTACGTCACCCACGCGCCGCAGACGGTGGCGCTGGTGGCGGCTGCCTTGCAGGGCCGGCGGCTTGCACGCGTGATCAATACCCATCTCCACTCCGACCACTGCGGCGGCAATGCCGCGCTGCAGGCGCGCTGGCAGCCGCGCACCGCGATCCCCGCGGCCGAGGCCGCAGCCGTTGCCGCGTGGGATACGGAAGCGCTCAGCTACAACGCCACCGGCCAGCAGTGCGACCGCTTCACCTTCGACAGCGTGCTGAGCGACGGCGACAGGTTGCGCCTGGGCGGCATCGACTGGCAAGTCGTGGCCGCCCCCGGCCATGACCCGCACGCGGTGATGCTGTTCGCGCCGGCCGAGCGCATCCTGGTTTCCGGCGATGCGCTGTGGGAGAACGGCTTCGGCGTGATCTTCCCCGAGCTGGATGGCGAGAGCGGCTTTGCCGAGCAGGCGGCGGTGCTGGAACGCATCGCCCAGCTCGACGCGCGGCTGGTGATCCCGGGCCATGGCCGGATGTTCACCGATGTGGCGGCGGCGGTCGAACGCGCCCAGGGGCGCCTGGCCTACCTGGGCGCCGATCCGGCGCGCAATGCCAGCCATGCGGTCAAGGTGCTGGTGAAGTTCAAGCTGCTGGAGCAGCAGCGCATGACCCAGGACGCGCTGGTGGCATGGATGGAAGCCGCGCCGCTGATGGTGCGCATCCGCCAGCGCTTCATGCCGGGGCTGGCGATAGCCGAGATCTGCGCGCAGACGGTGCGCGCGCTGGCGGGGGTGAAGGCGCTGGCGGTGGAGGGGGAGTGGGTGGTGAACTGGGATTGATTCACCACGCCTGCCCGCGTCCTCAGAACGACGTCCTGAACCCCACCTTGACACTGCGCCCGGCCAGCGGCGCGATATCACGCAGGATCGACGCCGAGTTGCGCGCATCCTGGTTGGTCAGGTTGTCGCCGCGCAGGTACACCAGCGTCTGCGTGCCCGACACCTTGAACTTATAGGTCAGCGCCAGGCTCAGCAGCGTATAGGCATCGGTCGGCGTGTCGTTGGTTGGCACGCGGGTCTGCTTTGCGGCGTAGGTCACATCCACGCGCGCGCCCCACGGGCCCGCGCCATACACCAGCGCGCCACCCAGGCGCAGCGGTGCCAGGCGCGGCAGCGGTTCGCCGGTATCGCGGTTCTCGCCGCGCACATAGTCGGCGCGCGCCTCGAAGTCCAGCGTGTCGCTGGTGGTCAGCATCTTCTGCAGCAGCCGCGTCTTGCCTTCGGCCTCGAAGCCGTACAGTGTGGCCGGCACACCCAGGTACTGGAACTCCGGCAGCGCACCCGGGCTGCCGGCGGCGATCACGTCGCCCGCCTCGTCACGCGTGCGGCCGGTGGCGTTCAGCGCCAGGTAGTTGGCAAAGCGGCTGTAGTAGCCTGACACGCCGGCGCTGTGCGCCCCGGACTTGAAGCGCACGCCCAGGTCGATCGACGTGGCCCGTTCCTTGTTGGCATTGGGGTCGCCCAGCTCCCAGGCGCCGGTGGCCACGTGGGGGCCGTTGGCATACAGCTCGTAGAAGGTCGGCGCGCGCTCGGTGTACGACAGGTTGCTGGTCAGCGACCACAGCGGGTTGACCTTGTAGAGCAGCCCGGCCGAGGCGCTGGTGGCGTTGAAGCTGCGGTTGGCATCGGTAAAGCGGTCGTTGCCGTTGGCGCTGGCCTTGATGCTGCTGTGGTCCAGGCGCCCGCCCAGGTTCAGCTTGAGGTCGCCGGAAGCGGTCAGCGGCAGTTCCTCGAACACGAACAGCGCCGCGTTATCCGTATTGGTGCTCGGCACGAATGCCTCTTCGCCCAGCGCCGAGAAGTCGGTATGGCCGAACTGCGTGCCGATCACGCCCGTCATGTTGCCGATCTTCGCGTGCCTGGCCTCCAGGCGCGCATCCCAGCCCCGGTTCTTGAAGATGGTGCCGGTCTCGCCGCCCTCGATTTCCTTGTGCTCATAGTCGGTATAGCTGAACTTGCCCTTGACCGATTCGAGCCAGCCGGCGGTGTTGCCGGCCAGGTTGCGCGCCTCGCCTTCGAGCGCAAAGCGGTCCTGCCGCATCTTCAGCCGCACGTCGTCCTCGGCGGGCGTGCCGTACTCATTGCGGTAGGCGCTGTAGTTGGCGCCGACGAAGCCGTCGGCCCAGGTGTAGGAGCCGCCCATCGCGCCGCCTTCCTGCTGTGCGCTGGTGTTGGGCAGGCGGCCATAGGCTTCGGTCTCGCCTGCGGGCAGCGGATCGGTGGTGCGCAGGCGGTCGCTGCGGGCGTAGCCGGGGATGTGCAGGTCGCTGGTCTTGCGCGCGAAGGCGTCGGCGTGGACGGCGAACTTGCCGTTGCCGGCCTCGATCAGCGCGCTGGCGTTGCGCGCCTGGTCGCCGCCCGCGGTGGCGCTGGCATCGACCGCGCCGCCGATGCCTTCGATCGGCTCCTTCGGAATCCGGTTGTCGATCACGTTGACCACGCCGCCGATGGCGTTGCCGCCGTACATCAGCGCCGCCGGGCCGCGCACGACCTCGATGCGCTCGGCCACGAGCGGGTCCACCGGCACTGCGTGGTCGTAGGACAGCGTAGACGCGTCGACCGTGGTGCCGCCGTTCTGCAGCACCTTGATGCGGTCGCCGTCCAGGCCGCGGATCACCGGCCGGCTGGCATTGGGGCCGAAGTAGCTGGACGAGACCCCGGGCAGCTTGTCGAGCGTATCGCCCAGCGTGCTGCCCTGGCGCACGGCCAGGGCGTCGCCGCCGAGCGTCGATACCGGCGCGACCATGTCATTGAGGTCGCTGCCGAGCGGGTTGGCGGTGACGACGACTTCGCGCAGCGTGGCGCCGGCCGGCGCGGTGGCAGTGGTTGTGGCGGGTGCGCTGTCGGCGGCAGGTGCCGTGGCGGCCTGTGCCAGCGCGGCGGGCGCGACGAAAGCGGTGGCCATGGTGGCGGTGAGGGAAGCGGCAAGGGCCGCCAGCGGGGTCAGGCGCGGTGCGCTGGTTGGTGCGGTGTAACGATTCTTCGACATGGCGCGCGGAGTGAGGCAATGGCAATCGGCCCGGCTGGCACGGCAACTGCCCGGCACGGCGCCGGCCACCCGCGATGGGCGTGGCCGCGCAGCCGCAATGGGCAGGCGTTCAGCTCGGAATTGGTCAGGCGGGTGCGCGGCGAGGGCCGCGTCCCGGATCAGGCGAGGGCGATGGCCGGCGCCGGCGGCGCGCGCGGTTGGAAGGGGTGGGTGGCGGGCAGGTCGGGCCAGCGCCAGGCCAGGTTGGCCGGCTTGACCGGTTTGCCAAAGGCAAGCTGCGGCAGCGGCAGCTTGCCGCACAGGGTGTCGGCAACCGTGGCGCCATCGAACAGCACGCACGAGTGGCCGCTGAATTTCTGCTCCAGCGGGTGCGGCTCGGGGTCGTTGGCCGAGGCGGCGTCGGCCGTTGTCACGGTGGCCGACGGCGCGAGCAGCCCGCCGTGCACGATGCGGTGGGTCAGCCCGGCGTACTGCGCCAGCAGCAGGCATAGCGCCAGCCACAGCGCGGACCAGAGGCCCGGGCCGTGCGTGCGCAGGCGGGCGAACCAGTCAGTGCGCATGCGGATGGCCGGCGTGGTTGCCGTGGTGGTGGTCGGGATCGCCGCAGCCGCAGTCGTTGCCATGGCTATCGCCATGGTCGTGGCCATGGTCATGCTCGTGGTCGTCGTCGAAGTCGTCGACCCAGCCGGGGAACGGATCCTCGTAGGCCGCCCAGGCTTGTGCGCCCGCGGCCATCTCGGCATCGGTCAGCAGGCAGGCGTCGAGCCGGGCCTGCAGCGCCGCATGGTCCAGGTCCAGGCCGGTCAGCACCAGTTCCTGGCGGCGGTCGCCGAAGGCTGCCGGAGCACCGTCGACCTGCATGTCGGCTTCGACTTCTGCGCGTTCGGCGCTGTCGGCCGGCCATTCGGCCGGATCCAGCGCGGCCCACCAGGCGCCGGCGCCGCCATGGCGGCAGACGCCGCCGGACTGGTTCCAGTCGCCCGCGGTATCCATGCGGCTGGCCAGCCAGAACAGGCCCCTGGAGCGCAGCACGCTGCCGTGCTCGCGCAGCCATTCGGTATGGATCAGGTCAGCGAAGCGTTGCGGGTGGAACGGGCGGCGGCGGCGGTAGACCAGCGTGGAGACGCCGCTGGCGTTGGCAGCCGGCGCCTCGCCGCGCAGCGCGGCAAGCCAGCCCGGGGCGTCCGCTGCGGCTTCAAAGTCGAAGCGGCCGGTGCCTTGCACGCGCTCCGGCGGCACCTTGCCGAAGCTGGCTTCGACGATGTCGGCACGCGGGTTCAGCGCCTGCAGCACTGCGTGCAGCCGCGCCAGTTCAGCCGCGCTGGCGAGGTCGGCCTTGTTCAGCACGATCACGTCGCAGCATTCGACCTGCGCCACCAGCACTTCGGCCACGGTCCGGTCATCGTCCGTGGCCTGCGCCAGCCCGCGGTCGGCCAGGAACTCGGCCTCGTTGAGGTCGCGCAGGAAGGTGGTGGCATCGATCACCGTCACCAGCGTGTCGGGTTGCACCGCCGCGTCGGGCCCGGCGCCATGCTCGGCCTCGAACAGGAAGCCTTCGGCAATCGCGAGCGGCTCGTCCAGGCCGTCGGCTTCCATCAGCAGTGCGTCAAAGCGGCCCTCGGCGGCAAGCCGGGCGACTTCGCCGAGCAGGGCGTCGCCCGCGGGCAGCACCGCGGCCTCGCAGCCGGGCGGCAGCGGCGCCAGCGCCTGCCCGTCCTGCGGCCCGCAGACCAGCACGGCCATGCGCCGGCCCGCGCTGTGCGCGAGCAGGTGGTTCAGCAGCGTGGTCTTGCCGGCGCCGGGGAAGCCGGACAGCACGGTGACGGGCAGGCGATCAGCCATGGCAGGAGTGGTGGAAGTGACGACGGGCTACGCAGCCCAGATGCTGGCTGCGTTGTTGCAACAAGGTTGCGAATTTACCAGAAAGGCCGGGGCGGCAACAGCCGGACGATGCTCAATGGTAGGCCGTGGCGACGGCACGACAAGGCAGACGCGGCCCCGCCAAAGCAAACGGCCCGGGTAACCGGGCCGTCACGTTACGCCTGCCGCACCGGCCGTGCCGGTGCGCGGCGCTTCAGTCGCCGAACAGCTTCTGGCGCAGTTCGCGGCGTTGCTGCGCTTCGAGCGACAGCGTGGCCGTGGGACGGGCCAGGAGGCGCGGCACGCCGATCGGCTCGCCGGTTTCCTCGCACCAGCCGTAGTCGCCGGACTCGATGCGCTGCAGCGACTGCTCCACCTTCTTCAGCAGCTTGCGCTCGCGGTCGCGCGTGCGCAGTTCCAGCGCATGCTCTTCCTCGATGGTGGCACGGTCGGCCGGATCCGGCACGATGACCGTTTCGCGCAGGTGTTCCGTGGTCTGGTCAGCGTTCTTCAGGATTTCGTCGCGCAGCTGCTCAAGACGGTGCTTGAAGAAGGCGAGCTGCGCTTCGTTCATGTAATCCTTGTCGCTCATCTTCAGGATTTCAGCTTCAGTCAGAAGTTTGTTGCTGCTCATGGTTGCTGCTGATTCTCTTGTTGATGCGGCCGGCGGCGTCTGGGTCCGCTCGGGTGCGCTGTCCGCGCGCTTGCGCGCCACGGCTGTTTCACTCTGGCTGGCTGCAGTCTTGCTGCTTCGCGGGCCTCCCTTCGTTGCGCCCGCTTCGGCGTTCGCCGTACTGCCGCGGGGAGCGGGCGCGGCCTTCACAGGCTGCGCCTTGAGCGTCTCTGCCGCCGCACTACCTGTCTTGCTGCGGCTTTCTTTCGTCTTCGTTGCGGCTGTCATGGGGACACCTCTCTCTCGCGTCAGTCAGTGACGGCGCGCGTCGGGGCACCCCAGGCGGAAAAAAGGCGGTCTCCGCACGAAGCACTGCGACCGCACCTGCCGGCGGCCTGCCTCATGCTGACGACAACCGCCGCCCTGCAAGTCCACCAGATCCGATGGACCAAATGCCGGCAGCGGGAAAAAGGTGCGCCACCGGTATCAAATCCGGCCTATTGTACTTGAACAAATTTCTCCGAGATACCGGGAAAACCGGCTGGCGCTTCGGTATTTCCCCGGTACCCCGAACGGGGGGCGGCCGCGCAGTGGTGTCCGGAGGGGGCGTCGCCGATGGGGCGACTGGTGCACTCAGGCCAGGCAGTTCTCCAGGCCCTTGAGGATGGCGTCGCGGGGCAGGTCCACGCCGATGAACACCATGCGCGTGCCCGGGGTCTCTTCCTCCCACTTGGCGCCGATGTCGCTGCCCATCAGCTGGTGGACCCCCTGGAACACCACTTTGCGGTCCACACCGTCCATATATAGTACGCCCTTGTAGCGCAGCAGTTTTTCCCCGTACACGGCCAGGATGCCGGACAGGAATTCCTCCAGCTTGCCGTAGTGGAACGGCTTGTCGCTGCGGAAGACGAACGACGCAATGCGGTCGGTATGGTGGTGGTGGTGATGGTGGTCGTGCGCGTGGCCATGGCCGTGCGCATGGTCGTGCCCGTGATCATGGCCGCAGTCGTCGCCGCAATGCTCGCCGTGCTCATGGTCATGATCGTGGTCATGGTCGTCGGCGCGCAGGAATTCCGGGTCGATCTCCAGCTTGGCGTTCAGGTTGAAGCCGCGCAGGTCGAAGATGGTGTCGATCGGCGCCTCGCCGAAGTTGACCAGGCGGATCGGCGCGCGCGGGTTCATGTGCAGCAGGCGGTGGCGCAGCTCGGCCACGTCGGCTTCGGTCACCAGGTCGGACTTGGTGATGAAGATGGCGTCGGCAAAGCCAACCTGGCGCTGCGCCTCTTCCTGCTTGTCCAGCTGCAGGTGGGCGTGCTTGGCGTCGACCAGCGTGATCACCGCGTCGAGCAGGTAGCGCGAGGCAATTTCCTCGTCCATGAAGAAGGTCTGCGCCACCGGGCCCGGGTTGGCCACGCCGGTGGTCTCGATCACCACGCGGTCGAAGCCGATCTCGCCGGCGTCGCGGCGCGTCAGCAGCGTCGACAGCGCCTGCACCAGGTCGCCGCGGATGGTGCAGCAGATGCAGCCGTTGCTCATCTGCACGATCTGCTCGCGGCCGTCCTGCACCAGGATCTCGTTGTCGATGTTCTCTTCGCCGAACTCGTTCTCGATGACGGCAATCTTCATGCCGTGCTGCTCGTTCAGGATGCGCTTGAGCAGGGTGGTCTTGCCGCTGCCGAGAAAGCCGGTCAGGATCGTGACCGGGGTCAGTTTGGACATTGTTGTTCTCCGGGTATGAGAGATTGCCGTTCAGTGCGAAGCGCCGCCGGGCGAGGCGGGCGCACGCTTGCCGCACTCGGCGCAGACGCCGTTCACGGTCAGTTCGACATGTTCGATGGCAAAGCCGCTGGGCACGCGCGGCGCGGCCGGCTGCACCGGTGCGCTGGCATCGTCCAGGCAGAAGGTGCGGTCGCAGCGGGTGCAGTGGAAATGGCTGTGCTGGCGGTGCTCCTGCGCGCGCGCGGCCTCGTGCTCGACCAGGCTGAAGCGGAACACCCGGTCGTTGCCGGCACGCTTCTGCGCCACGCCCTGTTCCACCAGCCAGTCCAGCACGCGGTAGACGGTGACGCGGTCGATGGTCTCGCCCGGTTCGGGCAGGCGGTCGATCACGGCCTGGTGCGTCAGCGCCTCATCGCTGCCGATCAGGCAGGCCAGGATGCACAGCCGCGGCTGGGTCACGCGCGCGCCCAGCTGGCGCAGGCGCTCGTGGGCGGCTTCCAGGGACGCAGGGGTGGGGATCGCCGGTTCCGGCACAGCGGCCGGCCGGTCCGGACTGGGACGGGTCATGGGCAGATTTAACCATAGGCCCCCGGTTGATGCAATTCAGTTGCGTCAGCAGGCCGAATGGCGAAGCCGGCGCAGCCACGCCGATGGGGCGGTTTGCGCCTATGATCGGCACAGGACGACCTATAAGCCCCAGAGCGGAGACGACCCATGCTGAATGACGCCAGCGCGCTGCTGTTCCCGAACTTCGAAACTTTCCGGCAGCGTGTCGGGGAGGTCGAGATCGCCGGCGTGCGCGGCGGTTCGGGGCCGCCGCTGCTGCTGTTGCACGGGCACCCGCAGAGCCACCTGATCTGGCACCGGGTGGCGCCGGCGCTGGCCGATCACTTCACGGTGATCGCCACCGACCTGCGCGGCTACGGCAGCAGTTCGGCCCCGCCCGGCAATGCCGGCCACGAGCACTACAGCAAGCGCACCATGGCGCAGGACCAGGTCTCGCTGATGGCGGCATTTGGCTTCGAGCACTTTGCGCTGTGCGGCCACGACCGCGGTGCCCGCGTCGCGCACCGGCTGTGCATGGACCATCCGGAGGCGGTCAGCCGCGCCATGCTGCTGGACATCGCGCCCACGCTGGCGATGTACGAGCGCACCAGCATGGCCTTTGCCGCCGCCTACTGGCACTGGTTCTTCCTGATCCAGCCGGCGCCGTTCCCCGAGACGCTGATCAACGCCGAGCCCGATTTCTACATCGAGAAGCTGATGGGCCTGCGCCACGCGGGCCTGACGCCCTTCGCCCCCGACGCCATGGCGGCCTACACCGCGGCGATGCGCGACCCGGCGCGCGTGCATGCCATGTGCGAGGACTACCGCGCCGCCGCCACCATCGACCTGGAGCACGACCGCGCCGACCGCGAGGCCGGGCGCCGACTGGCGCTGCCGCTGCGCGTGCTGTGGGGCGAGCACGGCGTGGTGGCGCGCTGCTTCGAGCCGCTGGCGCTGTGGCAGGAGGTGGCCACCGACATTAGCGGCCAGGCGCTGCCGTGCGGGCACTACATCCCGGAAGAGGCCGCCGAGCCGCTGCTTGAGGAAATGCTCGGTTTCTTCCGTTAGGCCGCACCGAGTATCACAAACGCACGCCTTTGTAGCCGATCTCTCCCATATCTTCCTCGTTTTCCGCCATATGCGGCTGATTGCAGGCGGGTTAGCCCCTATACCTGCGTATTGTCTGGTGTTGCTAACATCAAGGCCCGCCCTTGCCGTTTACGGCAGGGCAGCGGAGCCAGCCGGCATGGTCCAAGGGCGCGGTCACAGAAACCGCGCCAGATGCGCCCCCCACAAGAGCAGGGGCCGGGCCGGCGGCAACGCATTGCAAGACGGGTATTAAAGGGAACCAGGAGAAGAAAGCATGAAACGAGTGGTAAAGATGGTCGCGGGTGCGCTGGCAGTCAGCGCGATGGGTGTGGCGGCGGGCGCGTATGCGCAGGAATTCCCGGGCGGCAAGCCGATTTCGGCCGTGGTGCCGTTCTCCGCGGGCGGCCCGACCGACAAGGTCTCGCGTGAACTGACCGCGATCATGTCCAAGCACCTGGGCTCGACCATCGTGATCGAGAACCTGGGCGGCGCCGGCGGCACCATCGGCGCCAAGAAGGTCGCCCAGGCCAAGAACGACGGCCACACCGTGCTGATCCACCATATCGGCATGGCCACGGCCCCGGCGCTGTACCGCAACCTGGGCTTTGATCCGCTCAAGGACTTCGAGATGATCGGCGAAATCGCCGACGTGCCGATGATCCTGGTCGGCAACAAGTCGCTGCCGCCGAACACCTTCAAGGACCTGCTGCCGTACATCAAGGCCAACGCCGGCAAGCTGTCGCTGGCCAATGCCGGCATCGGCTCGGCCTCACACCTGTGCGGCCTGCTGTTCCAGAGCGCGATCCAGACCGAGCTGACCACCGTGCCGTACAAGGGCGCTGCGCCGGCACTGACCGATATCCTGGGCGGCCAGGTCAACCTGCTGTGCGACCAGACCACCAATCTTGCCGGCCATCTCAAGGCCCACTCGGTCAAGCCGTACGCGGCCATGCAGGCACGCCGCGTGGAAGCGTTCAAGGATGTCCCGACCGCGGCCGAGCAGGGCATGCCGGGCGTGGAAGTGAAGGTCTGGCACGCGATGTACGCGCCCAAGGGCACGCCCAAGCCGGTGATCGACAAGCTGTCGGCGGCGCTGCAGAAGTCCGTGGCCGACCCGGCCTTCCGCGCCAAGATGGCCGAGCTGGGTGCCGAAGCGGTGCCGGCGCAGCGCGCCACGCCGGATTCGCTGCGCAATTACCTGACCGCCGAAATCAACAAGTGGACGCCGGTGATCAAGAAGGCCGGCGTATATGCCGACTGATCAGGTGGCGTGATGCATAAGGCGCGCGGGCCCTGGCCCGCGCGTCGCCGGACAAGGGCCATGCGGCACCGCATGGCCCTTTTTGTTTTCTGGCGGGACCTCCGGCAGCCTGCCAGCAGGCATCCTATATTGGGTCAGACCGGGCGGCGCTTCCCAGAGCACGCGACAGGCCTTGAAACCGGCCAGGGGCGTCGCCAACTACGGTCCTGACATATTCACGGAAGCCACCATGGAACAGTATCACGGCACTACCATCGTCAGCGTCCGCCGCGGCAATCAGGTCGCACTTGGCGGAGATGGTCAGGTCACGCTCGGCAATATCGTGATGAAGGGCACCGCGCGCAAGGTGCGCCGCATCTACAACGGCAAGGTCCTGGTCGGGTTTGCCGGCAGCACCGCCGACGCCTTCTCGCTGCTGGACCGCTTCGAGGCCAAGCTGGAAAAGTACCAGGGCAACCTGACCCGCGCCGCGGTCGACCTGGCCAAGGACTGGCGTTCGGACCGCGCCCTGCGCCGGCTGGAAGCCATGCTGATCACCGCCGACCGCGACACCACGCTGGTCATTACCGGCAACGGCGACGTGCTCGACCCCGAGGGCGGCATCGCCGCGATCGGCTCGGGTGGCGCGTATGCGCAGTCGGCCGCCAAGGCGCTGGTCGAGAACACCGAAATGGCGCCCAAGGACGTGGTCGAGAAAGCGCTGACCATTGCCGGCGAGCTCTGCATCTACACCAACACCAACTTCGTCATCGAGACGCTGGAATAAGCGCAGGCCGGCCACCGCGCAGGCCGGCGCGCCCCCACTGAACGGATACCATGTCGCACACCATGACCCCGTCGGAAATCGTTTCCGAACTCGACAAGCACATCATCGGCCAGAACAAGGCCAAGAAGGCCGTGGCGGTGGCGCTGCGCAACCGCTGGCGCCGCCAGCAGGTGGCCGAGCCCCTGCGCCAGGAAATCACGCCCAAGAACATCCTGATGATCGGCCCGACCGGCGTCGGCAAGACCGAGATCGCGCGCCGCCTGGCCAAGCTGGCCGACGCGCCCTTCATCAAGATCGAGGCCACCAAGTTCACCGAGGTGGGCTACGTCGGCCGCGATGTCGACACCATCGTGCGCGACCTGGCCGAGATGGCGATCAAGCAGACGCGCGAGTCCGAGATGAAGAAGGTGCGCACCAAGGCCGAGGACGCGGCCGAGGACCGCCTGCTCGACGTACTGCTGCCGCCGGCGCGCGATATCGGCTTCTCACAGCCGGAGGAGAAGGACTCCAACACGCGCCAGGTGTTCCGCAAGAAGCTGCGCGAAGGCTCGCTCGACGACAAGGAAATCGAGCTGGAACTCTCCGCCGGCATGCCGAGCATGGACATCATGGGCCCGCCGGGCATGGAAGACATGACCGAGCAGATCCGCACCATGTTTGCCGGGCTGGGCCAGGGCAAGAAGACGCGCCGCAAGATGAAGGTCAAGGAGGCTTTCAAGCTGCTGATCGACGAAGAGGCCGCCAAGCTGGTCAATGACGAGGAGCTCAAGCACAAGGCCATCGCCAATGTCGAGCAGAACGGCATCGTGTTCCTGGACGAGATCGACAAGATCGCCAGCCGCAGCGAGATCGGCGGCGGCGAGGTGTCGCGCCAGGGCGTGCAGCGCGACCTGCTGCCGCTGGTCGAGGGCACTACGGTGAGCACCAAGTACGGCATGATCAAGACGGACCACATCCTGTTCATTGCCTCGGGTGCATTCCACCTGTCCAAGCCGAGCGACCTGATTCCCGAGCTGCAGGGCCGCTTCCCGATCCGGGTCGAGCTGGATTCTCTGTCCGTGCAGGACTTCGAGGCCATCCTGACGCAGACCGATGCCAGCCTGACCAAGCAGTACCAGGCGCTGCTGAGCACCGAAGTGGTCAGCCTGGTGTTCGCGCCGGACGGCATCCGCCGGCTGGCCGAGATCGCCTTCTCGGTCAACGAGAAGGTCGAGAACATCGGCGCGCGGCGCCTGTACACGGTGATGGAGCGGCTGCTGGAGGACCTGTCTTTCCACGCCACCAGGTCGTCGGGCGAGACTGTGACGATCGATGCGGCGTATGTGGATGAGCGGCTTGGGGATCTGGCTGGCAACGAGGATCTGTCGCGTTACGTGTTGTAAAGCCGGCGGCTGGGACACGATGCAGGGCGCACCATGGTGCGCCTTTTTTTGTGGGTATTCGGGGCTCGTGATTTTTGGCTTGGTGCCAAGCGAGACACCCGACCGTAATGACACCAAGCCAAAAACCACCATGCGCGAAGGCCTCACCTGCCCGTCACCCGCACGGGACGTATTTCATGTCCAGGCGTTTCCACCTGCCACACCCCGGTAACCATCGTAAGCATTGGTAAGCCCGCTGGCGCACCCCTGCCGGCCGATGCGACCCTTGCGCACCTTGACGGTCGATTGACCGGTGCGGGAGCCACCGCATCCCCATCAACTCACTGGCAGGAGAAATCAGATGGTCAACTACAAGACCCGCCGAGTTGTGCTCACCACGGGTGGCCTGCTGGCCGCGCTGGCCGCGGCGACCGCGTTCCTGTGTGTGCGTCCGGCCATTCCGGCTGCCGAAGCGGCGCAATCGGGCACGGTCGGTGCGGCCGCTGCCGCGGCGGCGACGCTGGCGCTGGACTCGGGCGCGCTGTTCACGCTGGCGGACCGCCATGCCGGCGATGCCATGCGCATCGCACAAGGCAGCACGCCACAGGACCGTGCCGAGGGCCTGGACTGGGACTATGTCCAGCTGCGCCTGTAACCCGGATGGCGCTTGCCATCGGGCATGTGAAAGGCCGCGCAAGGCGCGGCCTTTTCGCTTGTTGCCGTAACAATTACCGCGACACCGGCCGCTTGCCCAGCTTGCGCTGCAAGGTGCGCCGGTGCATGTTCAGCGCCCGTGCCGTGGCGGAGATATTGCCGTCATGCTCGGCCAGCACGCGCTGGATATGCTCCCATTCCAGCCGCGCCACCGACAGCGGCACCGGTTCTTCCAGCGCGGCCTGCGCCGCGTCTTCGGACACGCCCGCCATCAGCGCGGTCAGGATCGAATCGACATTGGCCGGCTTGGCCAGGTATTCGTCCGCGCCTTGCTTGACCGCCGCCACCGCGGTGGCGATGCTGGCGTAGCCGGTCAGGATCAGGATGCGTGCGTCCGGCAACGCCTGGCGCAGCGGCGACACCAGCTGCAGCCCCGATTCGGCGGGCACGGTGCTGCCGGCATCCGGCGGCGGCTCCAGGTGCAGGTCCAGCGTCACATAGGCAAACTCGATGCGTGATGCCAGCGCCAGTGCGGTACGGCTGTCGTGCGCCACCTGCACGGCATAGCCGCGTCGCGTGAGCGCGCGTGCCAGGGTGCCGGCAAAGACTTCGTCGTCGTCGATGACCAGGAAGGGCGTGCCAGCCGGTGCGATGGCTTCGGGTACCGGGGGGAGGGTGTCGGTCATGGGATTCGTGGTGCCATGGCGGCGGTGGCGGCGGATGCGGAAAGGGTGGACAGCGCGGGCAGGCGCAGCTCGGCAACGGTGCCGCCGCCGGCGCGGTCGTGCCAGGCCAGTTCGCCGCCCATCTGCCGGGCGGCGCTTTGCGCCAGGTACAGGCCGATGCCCTGGCCGCCGTGCTGGCTGGCCACCGGGGTTTCGCCCAGTTGGCCGCGCAGCATCTCGGGAATGCCGTCGCCGTGGTCGGCGATGCGGAACGACAGCCACGGCGCGGTATTGCCGGGCGCCATGGCGATCTGCAGCTGCAGCGGCTCCTGGCCGCGGCTCGCGGCTTGCTGGCTGCGCGCGGCGTTGTCCAGCAGGATGGTCAGGATCTGGCCCACGCGCGCGGTTTCCACCGCCTGCGCGCCGGCGCCCGGCGTGGCACTGGCCTGCAGGCTGGCGTTGGGGTGGCGCAGCTGCCAGCGCTCGGCAAAGGCCGGCAGCCAGCCGTCGATTCGCTGCGGCGCGAGCGTGGCCGGGTCTTCGCGCAGGCGCGCGAGCGTTGTGCGGCACAGCGCCAGCTGCTGTTCCATGGTCTGCAGGTCGGGCAGGTAACCGTTGATTGCGGAGGTGCCGCGGCCCGCGTCGGAGGCATCGGCACGCAGCTCGCCGGCGATGACCGCCAGCGTGGCCAGCGGCGTGCCGATCTCATGCGCGACCGCGGCGGCCTGGCCGTTCAGGTCTTCCACGCGCGCCTCGCGTAGCAGCTGCTCGCGCGCCAGGTTCAGCTGCGCCTCACGCTGGCGCAGCACGCCGGACAGGCGCGCCACGAACAGCGCGATCATCACCGCGCTGGCGACGAAGTTCAGCCACATGCCGGCCAGGTGGTAGTTCACCGCGTTGTCCGGGTTGTGCAGGTCCAGCGGCACATATTCGAACAGCAGCAGCGTGTAGCAGGCGAGCGCGTACAGCGCCAGCGCGATCACCTGGCGCCACGGCAGGATGGCGGCGGCAATGGCCAGCCCCGGCAGGTAGAACGAGACAAAGGGGTTGGTCGCGCCGCCGGTGTAGAACAGGATGGCCGACAGCGCGGTCAGGTCCACCAGCAGCTGGCCCATCAGCTCGGCCTCGCCGGGGGCGCTGTTGCGCCGCGTGTGCTGGCGCAGGCGCAGGCCGGTCAGCAGGTTGAACAGCGCCTGCAGGCCGAACACCACCAGCAGCGGCCCGTAGGGCAGGCGGATGCCGGCGATGGGCTCGCAGCTCAGCACGGTCAGCGCCTGTCCCGCTAGCAGTGCCCAGCGCAGCCAGAACAGCCGGCGCAGCGTCACCTGGCCATGGCGGGCGGAGGTGCCCGCCGGCAGTGGCGACAGGAAGGGGAGGTCGGGCAAGCGGGTCACGGCTGCGGCGGTGGTCATGGCGCGAGTGTATCAATGCGGCCGCGGGGCACCGGTGCGTGCGACACCTTGCCGCATTGGCGCCGCGCCGGGCGGGCTGCCAGACTAGCCGGCTGTGCGTCGCATGGCGGGGTTGCCTGGGGCATGCACGGGCGGGCATCGCCATGGTCTAATGTCTGCTTTCAGGAGAGCCTTTCATGCAAGCCAAATTCCGCTCGGCCACGCTGGCCGCATCGGTCGCCCTCGCAGCGGCGCTGGCGTCCGGCGCCGCGCTGGCCCAGGTCGATGTCAGCAACGCCTGGGTGCGCGGCACGGTGCCGACCCAGACTGCCTCCGGCGCCTTCATGGTGCTGCACGCGCACGACGACGCGAAGCTGGTCGGCGTATCGTCGCCGGTGGGCGCGGCCGAGCTGCACGAAATGAAGATGGAAGGCAACGTGATGCGCATGCGCCAGGTCAAGTCGCTGGACCTGCCCAAGATGAAGGACGTCGAGCTGAAGCCGGGCGGCTACCATGTGATGCTGATGGACCTGAAGTCGCAGCTGAAGAAGGGTGACACCGTGCCCATCACGCTGAAGATCGAGCAGGGCGGCAAGGTGACCGAGCAGAAGGTCACGGCCGAAGTGCGCGACATGGTGCCCGCTATCGCCGGCGCGAGCGGCGGCCACGGCGAACACAAGCACTGAGCGCCT
The DNA here is from genome assembly GCF_058782875.1 of Cupriavidus sp. FW305-F7. Classification (NCBI taxonomy): domain Bacteria; kingdom Pseudomonadati; phylum Pseudomonadota; class Betaproteobacteria; order Burkholderiales; family Burkholderiaceae; genus Cupriavidus; species Cupriavidus sp. FW305-F7. Next base: position 20,215 of record NZ_JBYSYC010000014.1, read on the forward strand.
GACGGGGCCCGGCCTCGTCCATCCACCCACCCAGTCATCATGGCCAACAAGCAGCACGGCACCCGGCAGAAGCTGGTCTTTCGTGGGGATACGCGCCCCGCCAGGCCACCTGCTGTTCCCGCGCAGCGCCGTGATGCCCAGCCCCCGGCGCCAGCCAAGCCGGGGGTGCGCCGTCAGCCGCGCAAGCTGATCGGCTCTTCCGATTCCTGACTGGCCGCCGCGGCCAGTACGCGCTCGCGCAGCCAGGTGTGGGCGGGATCGGCTTCGGTGCGCTCGTGCCAGATCATGCTGAAGGTGAAGTCGTCCAGCGCAAACGGCGGCGCGAACACGGCGTAGCGCGGGTCTTCCTCCAGCGCGGCCAGGCTGCGCCGCGCCGTGGTCAGCACCAGGTTGGTCCCGGCGATCAGCGCCGGCGCCACGCTCCAGTGCGGCACCACGCAGGCGATCTTGCGCCGTCCCCCCAGCTTGGCCACCGCGGTGTCGATCGCGTCCATGCGTTCGCTGTGCGTGGCCACCAGCACGTGCGAGCGCGCCAGGTAGGCCACCTGGTCGAGCCGGCCAGTATCGCGCACGGTGGCGGCATCCACCGCGCAGGCATAGCTCTCGCAGAACAGCTCCGCGGATTTCACGCCTTCCGGCTGGTGGGTGAACACGCCCAGGGCCATGTCGATTTCGCCATCGGCCACCTGGGCGGTCATGCCTTCGCGGCTGGCTTGCGACACCACCAGGTCGATATTGGGCGCGGCCTTGCGCACCGCGCGCAGCAGCCGCGGCAGCACCACCAGCGCGCCGTAGTCGGACATGGCCAGCCGGAAGCTGCGCCGCGCGGTAGCCGGCTGGAAGCCGCTGGGCCCCAGCAGGATGCGCACCTGCGCCAGCGCCTCGGCCAGCGGGCCGGACAGCTCATGGGCGCGCGCGCTCAGCACCAGGCCGCCCTTGCCGCGCACCAGGATGGGATCGTCGAGCAGCTGCCGCAGCCGCCCGAGCGCGTGGCTGACCGCCGGCTGGCTCAGGTGCAGCCGCAGCGCGGCGCGGGAGATATGGCGCTCGGCCAGCAGTGCTTCGAGCACCACCAGCAGGTTGAGGTCGATTCCGCGTAGGCTATTCATTCGGCGAATATTAAACGTACGAAAGCAGAATTGGAAATTCGCATTGCGATATTTCAAACTGCCGGCATCGCATCTTGCCCTATGGAGCGCGTCATGTCAGGCACCCAGTTGCCGTTTTCCCTCCCGGTTTCACTCTGGCTGCCGCTTGGTACGGCCGTGCTGGCCGGCGCGGCGATCCCTTTCCAGGCAGGCGCCAATGCCACCCTCGGGCGCACGCTCGGGCATCCGCTGTCGGCCACGCTGGTGTCGCTGCTGGTCAGTCTGGCGGCGCTGCTGCCCGTGCTGTGGCTGATGCGCGTGCCGCTGCCGGCGCCGTCGGCACTGGCGCGCGGGCCGGGCTGGCTCTGGATCGGCGGGGTGCTGGGGGTGTTCTATATCTCGGCCGCGCTGATGATGGCGCCCAGGCTGGGCGCCGCCGGCTTTATCGCCGCGGTGGTGGCGGGCCAGGTGCTGGCCGCGCTGCTGGTGGACCAGTTCGGGCTGGCCGGCTTTGCGGTGCGCGCGCTGACGCCGGCGCGGCTGGCGGGTGCGGCGCTGATCGTTGCGGGAATGCTGGTGATGCAGTGGGGCAGCGCGACGGCATCCGGGCCGGCGTCTCAGCCGGCGGCGGAATCGGGTTCCTGAGCGGGCTCCTGAGCGGCTTGCCGGCGCTCCGCCAGGCAGGCCGGACACAGGCAGTGCTGGCCCGGCACGATGCGCCGCGCCGGCAGCAGCGGCTGGCTGGCGCACCAGCACTCGGGCAGCCCCGCCACGTAGCCGCAGACAAAGCCCGCGCCGCAGTGGCTGCAATGTTCGACCGGGCGCAGCTGGCCGGTCAGCACGGCCGAGGCGTCGCTCATGGCTGGCCTCCCGGCGCTGGCAGGAAGCTGGGGATCCGGGCTGGCAAGAGGCGGCTGGCGGCGGGCATGATGGTCAAGGCTGGGGAACGCTGAGCCGCGGCGCAAGCCAAACGGCTGAGGTGGCGGCACGTTGTTGCGCGGACGGAACGCGTTGGTGCCCCGTGGGGCGCTTGCAGGCCGCTTGCAGGCAATTCGCGGGACCACGTTCGGCCGGTTGACTCGCGCCCCGCGCGGTTTCTTGTAAAATCGGCGCCTGCCATGGCCGGATGGCGCACTTTCGGGCGATCCCCGTTGGTTATCCCTGGCTACGTGGCCGATTAGCCATCATACCTGTTGATTCTCACGGATGTCCCCCATGAACGCCGACAACCCCGGGCCTGCCGCAACCACGGTGGCCGCCATTGCTCCCGCGCTGAAAGCCGAGATTCTCGCCGAGGCCCTGCCGTATATCCGCAAGTTCCACGGCAAGACCATCGTGGTCAAGTACGGCGGCAATGCCATGACCGAAGAGAAGCTCAAGCACGGCTTCGCGCGCGACGTGATCCTGCTCAAGCTGGTCGGCATGAACCCGGTGGTGGTGCACGGCGGCGGCCCGCAGATCGATGAGGCACTGAAGAAGGTCGGCAAGGTCGGCACCTTTGTGCAGGGCATGCGCGTCACCGACGAAGAGACCATGGAAGTGGTCGAGTGGGTGCTGGGCGGTGAAGTCCAGCAGGACATCGTGATGCTGATCAACCAGTACGGCGGCCAGGCCGTGGGCCTGACCGGCAAGGACGGCGGCCTGATCCGCGCCAAGCGCCTGCAGATGCCTGACCGCGAGAACCCGGGCGCCTTCATCGATATCGGCTATGTGGGCGACATCGAGGCGATCAACCCCGCGGTGGTCAAGGCGCTGCAGGACGACGCCTTTATCCCGGTGATCTCGCCGATCGGCTTCTCCGACGACGGCCAGGCCTACAACATCAACGCCGACGTGGTTGCCGGCAAGATGGCCGAGATCCTGAAGGCCGAGAAGCTCGTGATGATGACCAACATCCCGGGCGTGATGGACAAGAAGGGCAACCTGCTGACCGACCTGTCCGCACGCGAGATCGAAGAGCTGTTCGCCGACGGCACCATCTCGGGCGGCATGCTGCCGAAGATCTCGTCGGCGCTGGATGCGGCCAAGAGCGGCGTGCATTCGGTGCACATCATAGACGGTCGCATCGAGCATTCGCTGCTGCTGGAAATCCTGACCGAGCAGGCCTTCGGCACCATGATCCGCTCGCACTGAGCGGAGCCTCGGGGCGGTGCCGGCAGCGGCCGGCCGCCCCGATCATCCCATCACCCTCCGAGTTGCCCGGCGTGCCTTCCAGTCTTCCTTCTCCGCGCCGTGTCCGCGCTCGCCTCTGCCGCCGCCCCGCGGGCAATACCTCGGGCGATACGGTCTGGCTGTTCGATCTCGACAACACCCTGCACGACGCCTCGCACGCGATCTTCCCGGCCATCAACCGGCTGATGACCGACTACGTGGCGCGCGTGCTCGGCTGCGACGAGGCCACCGCCAGCCGCGTGCGCGTGGACTACTGGCAGCGCTACGGCGCCACGCTGCTCGGCATGATCCGGCACCACGGCGTGGATCCGGCTGACTTCCTGCGCGCCGCGCATGAATTCCCGGAGCTGGCCGACATGGTGCGGGTGCGGCGCGGGCTGGCCGCGCACCTGCGGCGCCTGCCGGGGCGCAAGATCCTGGTCACCAATGCGCCACAGGACTACGCGCGGGCGGTGCTGGAGATAGCGGGCATACGGCACTGCTTCGAGCGCGTGGTGGCAATCGAGCAGATGTGGGTGCATGGCCACCTGCGGCCCAAGCCGGACCGCCGCATGCTGCGCCGGCTGCTGGTGCAGACCCGCATTGCCCCGCATCGCGCGGTGCTGGTGGAAGACACCGTGTCGCACCTGAAGCGCTATGCCGGCACTGGCATCCGCACCGCCTGGGTGACGGGCTACCTGCGCACGATCGCGCCATCGCGCCCGCATGAGGTGCCCGCGGTGCGCGACGACGGCAGCCGGCGCGATGCCGCGGTACGCTCGACGCTGGAGGCAGAGGACCGGCGCCATGTCGGCCATGCCGCGCAGGAGCAGTCGGTGACGCTGGTGGCCGCGGAGACCCAGGCACCGCAGGCGCAGCCCGACAACGTGCCGCGCGTGCGCGCCCGCGTGCCGAACCGGCCGGCCTATGTGAACATAAAAGTACAATCGATGCATCAACTCCAACGACGAATGCGGAGAATCGGGTCATGACGCAAAGCAACGGGCGCGAGCCGGAGGCGGTCATTTCAGGCAGTGCGCAGGATGCGCAGGACGGAGGCCAGCCGCCCGCCACGCCGGCGCGCAAGCGCCCGCGCCCGGGCGAGCGCCGCGTGCAGATCCTGCAGACGCTGGCCACCATGCTGGAGCACCCGCGCGGGGAGAAGATCACAACGGCCGCGCTGGCTGCGCGCCTGAGCGTGTCCGAGGCGGCGCTGTACCGCCATTTCGCCAGCAAGGCGCAGATGTACGAAGGCCTGATCGGCTTTATCGAGCAGACCGTGTTTGGCCTGATCAACCAGATCACCGACAAGGAAGAGCACGGCCTGCGCCAGGCCCACGCCATCGTGCGCATGCTGCTGTCGTTTGCCGAGAAGAACCCGGGCATGACGCGCGTGCTGACCGGCGAGGCGCTGGTGGGCGAGCACGAGCGCCTGCAGGAACGCATCAACCAGCTGGTGGACCGCATCGAGGCCTCGCTGCGCCAGTGCCTGAAGATGGCGGTGACGCAGGCCGCGTTCCCCGCGGATGCCGACATCCCGGCGCGCGCGGCGCTGATCATGGCGGCGGTGCAGGGACAGTGGCACCGCTATGCCAAGAGCGGCTTCCGCAAGTCGCCGTCGGACCATGCCGAGGCGCACCTGCGGGTCTTGCTGAGCTGAAAACAACACGCCGGGCCGATTGCTCTATAATTGCCCGGTCGCGCCGATTTGATGACTGGCTTGCGGGCGCGCGGCAGCCAAGGGACCAAGTTCCGGGTTGCCACTATAAATGCGGCTAAAGAGGTTGGGTCGGCGCCCCATGCCACCACGGTAGTGGATGGCGCCGGCACGCGGAATCCCGCAAGGAATCCAGTGAATCCCGACTTGGCTGCGACGCTTCATACGCAAATGCCGGTCGGGTTTTTTTATGCCCGTTCGCCACGGGCCGGATTCCATGACTGATGTCGCCCTGCCGACCGCCGCGCCTGCCGCGTTCGACCTGCCGCCCGATTCGGTCGGCGTGGTCACGCCGCAGCGCATGCACTTTGCCGAGCCGCTGAAGCTGCGCAACGGCTCGTCCATTGCCGGCTACGACCTGATGGTCGAGACCTATGGCACGCTCAATGCGGCCCGCTCCAACGCGGTGCTGGTGTGCCACGCGCTCAATGCCTCGCACCATGTGGCCGGCGTCTATGCCGAAGACCCGCGCGACGTGGGCTGGTGGGACAACATGGTCGGGCCCGGCAAGCCGCTCGATACCAATCGCTTCTTCGTCATCGGCGTCAATAACCTGGGCTCGTGCTTCGGCTCGACCGGGCCGATGAGCCTGAACCCGGCCACCGGTGCGCCCTACGGCGCGGCGTTTCCGGTGGTGACGGTGGAAGACTGGGTCAATGCGCAGGCGCGCGTGGCCGATGCGTTCGGCATCACGCAATTCGCCGCGGTGATGGGCGGCAGCCTGGGCGGCATGCAGGCGGTGGCCTGGAGCCTGTTGTACCCGGACCGCCTGCGCCACTGCATCGTGGTCGCGTCCACGCCCAAGCTGTCGGCGCAGAACATCGCCTTCAACGAGGTCGCGCGCAGCGCCATCCTGTCCGACCCCGACTTCCACGGCGGCAACTACTACGCGCATGGCGTCAAGCCCAAGCGCGGCCTGCGCGTGGCGCGCATGATCGGCCATATCACCTATCTGTCGGACGAGGACATGGCCGAGAAATTCGGCCGCGAGCTGAAGACCGACGACATCCGCTTCTCGTTCGATGTCGAGTTCCAGGTGGAGAGCTATCTGCGCTACCAGGGCGACAAGTTCGCCGAGTACTTCGACGCCAACACCTACCTGCTGATCACGCGCGCGCTCGACTACTTCGACCCGGCGCTGGCCTTCGGCGGCGACCTGACGCGCGCGATGGCGCAGACCCAGGCGAGCTTCCTGGTGGCGAGCTTCGGCACCGACTGGCGCTTTGCGCCCAGCCGCAGCCGCGAGCTGGTGAAGGCGCTGCTGGACAACAAGCGCCCGGTCTCGTACGCCGAGATCGACGCGCCGCACGGCCACGATGCCTTCCTGCTCGACGACCCGCGCTATCACAACCTGATGCGCGCCTACTACGACCGCATCGCAGAGGAGATCGGCGCATGAACGCCCTGGCCAATCCCAATATCCTGGCGCTGCGCCCCGACTTCCGCGCAATCGCGCGCTGGATCGAACCCAACTCCACCGTGCTCGACCTGGGCTGCGGCGACGGCAGCCTGCTGCGCGTGCTGCAGGACGAGCTCGACGTGCAGGCCTACGGCATCGAGATCCGCGACGAAGGCGTGCTGGCCTGCGCGCAGAAGGGCGTGCATGTCATCCAGCAGAACCTGGAAGGCGGCCTGGCGCTGTTCGAGGACAAGAGCTTCGACACGGTGATCCTGTCGCAGACGCTGCAGACCATCCACAACACCGCGCAGGTGCTGCGCGACACGCTGCGGGTGGGGCGCGAGTGCATCGTGTCGTTCCCGAACTTCGGCTACTGGCCGCACCGGCTGTCGGTGTTCCGCGGCCGCATGCCGGTGTCGGAATCGTTGCCCTACCAGTGGTACAACACGCCCAACGTGCGCGTGCTGACCATCAGCGACTTCGAGGCGCTGGCGCCCAAGGTCGGCCTGCGCGTGATCGACCGCGTGGTGATGCACGAGGGCGTGACCGTCAACTGGGGCGGCAACTGGCGCGGCAGCCTGGCGGTGTACCGGGTCTGCGCGGCCTGATCAGGCTGGCGCGTCGGCGGCCGTGGCTGCAAGGTGATCGACAAAGGCGCGCACCTTGGGCGGTACATGCCGTGTGGGCGTGTAGACCGCGTAGGCCGTGCCGATGTAGGGCTCGAGGATGTCCCAGTCGGCCAGCACGGTGACGACCCGGCCCTGGTCCAATGCATTGCCCAATGAGAAGTCCGGCACCAGCCCGATGCCGGCATCGCGTTCCACCATGCTCATGATCGCCAGGCTGTTGTTCAGCGTCAGGCGCGGCGGGATGCGCACCTCCACTTTCTCGCCGCCGGCGTGGTGGCGCATGGTCCAGCGCTCGCCGAAGTTGCCGTAGCCCAGGTACAGGCAGCGTGCGGCGGGCAGGTCGGCGGGCGTGGCCGGCGTGCCGTGGCGGGCCAGGTAGCCGGGCGAGGCCACCAGCCGGTAGCGCACCTCGCGCAGCGGGCGCGCGGCCAGCCCGGGCGCCAGTTCGCGCGCGATGCGTACGGCCACGTCCATCCCTTCCTCGACCAGGTCGACCATGCGGTCGGCCAGCGTCAGCTGCAGGTCCAGCCCCGGGTATTTGGCCAGCAGCGCCGGCAGCCGCGGCGCCAGCCAGGCCTGCCCGAACGAGACCGGAGCGCTCACGCGCAGGACGCCGTGCGGCGTGCCCCCGTGCTCGCCGGCGAGCGCGGTGACCTCGCGCGCGGCGGCGGTCATGCGGGCGCAGGCGGCGTAGACCGACTGGCCCAGCTCAGTCAGCGCAAAGGCGCGCGTGGTCCGCTGCAGCAGGCTGGCACCGAGCGTGGCTTCCAGACGGGAGACGTGCCGGCTGACCGCCGATGGGGTCATGCCCAGGTCGAGCGCGGCGGCCGAGAAGCTGCCGCACTCGACCACGCGTGCAAACACGGCCATCGCATTAAGTGGCATATCCGGCATTGCGCGTCCCCATCCTTTGACTTCAGGTCAAATACTAATTGAACGACGACGGGATTGTTGAGCAGATTGCATGATGGAACAATGCAGCCATTGTCTGACCGGAGTCCGTCATGCCCTCGCAACAACCCTTGCCAGGTGGCGCCTGGCGCATGGTAGCGGCCATGCTGCTGTCTGGCACCATCGGCTGGTTCGTGGTCACCAGCGGCCAACCGCCGCTCGATGTGGTTTTCTTCCGCTGCCTGTTCGGCGGCGCTGCGCTGCTGGGCGTGCTGACGCTGCAGCGCGGCTGGGTGCGGATGACCCGTGCGCAGCTTGGCTGGCTGGTGCTGGGCGGCGTCACGCTGGTGCTCAACTGGCTGGCGCTGTTCTCGGCGTATGCGTACAGCGGCATCGCCATTGCCACGGTGGTCTACCACACCCAGCCGTTCTTCCTGCTGATGCTGACCTCGGTGATCCAGCGCGAGCCGTTCCCGTTCGCGCGGCTGCCATGGCTGGTGCTGGCCTTTGCCGGGGTGATGCTGATCACCGGGCTGGAGCATGGCGCCACTGGCACTGCGATGCTGGCCGGCATCGGTCTGGGCCTGCTGGCCGCACTGCTGTATGCGGTGACGACCCTGGCCACGCGCCGGCTGCAGGCCATCCCGCCAGGCCAGATTGCCGGGCTGCAGATGGTGCTGGGCGTGTTGATGCTGGCACCACTGGCGCATCCTGCTGCGGGCAGCTATGGCACCGGCACCTGGGCCGCGCTGCTGGCGCTGGGGCTGGTGCATACGGGCGTGATGTACACGCTACTGTATGGCGCCTTCCAGCGCCTTACCGTGGTGTCGATCGCCACGCTGTCCTTCATCTATCCGCTGGTGGCGATCGTGATCGACGTGATGGTGTTCGGCGTGGTGCTGGGGCCGCTGCAGATCGCCGGCATGGCGCTGGTGCTGCTGGGCGTGGTCGCCAACCAACTGGGCTGGAGCCTGCCGCTGCGGCGGCGGGCGCAAGGCTGATGCGGGTGCGACGGTGCCAGCGGCTGGAGGACTGCCGTCTTGACCCGAACGCTGACTACGGTTAGTGTAGGCAGTGGATCGAACGATCGTGCTATTCCCTGCGAGTCACCAACCCATACCAGCCATGTCCACTGCGCCCCAGACCCAGGCGGCCACTGCCGCCAGCCCGCTCCATCCCTTTGACGACGCGCTGGCGCTGGAGCCGGCCGGCGGCCACCGCTTCCTGGGCCGCACCACGCCCGAGTACTGGAACATGATCGGCCCGTTCGGCGGTATCACCGCCGCCACGCTGCTGCAGGCGGCGCTGGACCATCCGCAGCGCCTGGGCGACCCGGTCTCGCTGACGGTCAACTTTGCCGGGCCGATCGCCGAGGGGCCGTTCGAGATCGAGGCGCGCCCGGTGCGCACCAACCGCTCGACCCAGCACTGGACGCTGGAGTTGCGCCAGGGCGATGCCGTGGCCACCACCGCCACCGCCATGTTTGCGGTGCGCCGCGAGACCTGGGTCTGCGGCGAGGCGCTGATGCCGGAGGTGCCAGCGGCCGACACCCTCCCGGCCATGAGCGGGTTTGCGCCGGTGCGCTGGCTCAAGTCCTACGACATGCGCCCGGTGCGCGGCGCCAAGCCGGCCACCGAGCCCGGCACCGAGCATCCGGACAGCCTGACGCAGTTCTGGCTGCGCGACGCGCCGGCGCGCACGCCGGACTTCGCCGCGCTGGCGGCCTGGGCCGACAGCTTCTATCCGCGCATCTTCCTCAAGCGCGCGGGCTTCGTGCCGGCCGGCACGGTGTCGATGACCACCTATTTCCATGCCGATGCCGACACGCTGGCCGCGCTGGGCGACAGCCACGTGCTGGCCAGCGCGCAGGCGCAGGTGTTCAGGCAGGGCTTCTTCGACCAGCGCGCGCAGCTATGGAGCGCCGGCGGCGAGCTGATCGCCAGCTCGCACCAGATCGTCTACTACAAGGAGTGAGGCAGGCGCGGGCTCAGGCGATCGCTTCGCGCGCCTGGGCCTCGTAGCGATGCACGGTGTGGCGCATGGCCCAGAGCAGCATCACGCCAGGCAGCGCCACCACCACCGTGCCCAGGTAGAACGGCGCCCAGCCCCAGGCCTCGACCATATAGCCCGAGGAGGGCCCCACATAGACCCGGCCCACCGACGCCAGCGCCGACAGCAGCGCGTACTGCGTGGCCGAGAACGAGCGGTTGCACAGCGTCATCAGTAGCGCGACGAAGGCCGCCGTGCCCATGCCCCCGCACAGGTTCTCGACCGCAATGGCCGTCCCCATGGTCCACAGGTGCGGCGGCGTCACCGCCAGGATCCAGTAGCCCAGGTTCGACACCGCCTGCAGCACGCCGAACAGCATCAGCGAACGGTACAGGCCCAGGCGCACCATCAGCGTGCCGCCGAACAGCGCGCCGATGATGGTGGCGGCCAGCCCCAGGGTCTTGTTGACGATGCCCACCTCGCCCGCCGAGAAGCCCACGCCGCGGATCAGGAAGGTGGTCGACAGGCTGCCGGCAAAGGCGTCGCCGAGCTTGTACAGCACGATCAGCAGCAGCAGCCACCACGCGCCCTGGCGGCCAAAGAAGTCGCGCAGCGGGCCGACCACCGCCTCTTCCAGCGAATGCGGCGTGCGCGCGGGCACGTCGGGCTCCGGGGCCCACAGCAGCGTGACGATGCCCACGCCCATCAGCGCCGCCATCAGCAGGTAGGTCTGCTGCCATCCGAGCACGCGGTCGGCCAGCCACAGCGCCAGGCCGCCCGAGACCAGCATCGCCAGCCGGTAGCCCAGCACTTTGACCGCTGCGCCGGCGCCGCGCTCGGCCGGGCGCAGCACGTCGGTGCTGTAGGCGTCGAAGACGATGTCCTGCGACGCCGACAGGAAGGCCACCAGCGTGGCCAGCGCCGCCAGCATCCACAGCGCCTCGCGCGGCGGGCAGAAGGCCATGCCGGCAATGCCCAGCACCAGCCCCAGCTGCGTCACCAGCAGCCAGCCGCGCCGGCGCCCCAGCAGCGGCGGCGTGTAGCGGTCCATCAGCGGCGCCCACAGGAACTTGAAGATATAGGCCTGGCCCACCAGCGAGAAGAAGCCGATGGTCTTGATATCCAGCCCCTCGACCGTCATCCATGCCTGCAAGGTGCCGGAGGTCAGCGCCAGCGGCAGCCCGGAGGCGAAGCCCAGCGCCAGCATGGCGCCGATGCGGCGGTTGCGGAAGATATCGAGATAGGTCTGGAAGGTCATGAACGGGCCGGCGTGAAGCGCCGCGCGGCTGCGCGGGCGCCGTGTATTATTGCATCACCTGTTTGCCTGCCCGCCACATGTGGCACGGCAGGGCATCGTTGCCGCGGATCACCGATCCGCCTGCCTGGTCTTCCACTGCGTCCGAGGAACCGCAAATGCTCCGCCGCCTGCAAGGTGTTCAGCGTCCTACCCGTGACCGTCTGGTCCGCGCGCTGGCGCTGGCCGCGGTGGCGGCGCCCATGGCTTGGTGCATGCCCGCCCAGGCGCAGGACAGCGAGGCTGGCGGCATCCGGCTGGACCGCAGCGGCTCGGCCGTGCGCAAGATCGTGCCGGTCGAGGCCATCGAGCAGCAGGCCGCGCAGGAATACGAGCAGCTCAAGCAGGAAGCCATCGCCAAGCATGCACTGGCCGCCGCCGACAACCCGCAGCTGGTGCGCCTGCGCACGATCGGCAAGCGGCTGCTGCCGCAGACCGCACGCTGGAACGAGCGCGCGCGGCAGTGGCAGTGGGAGATCAACCTGATCGGCTCCAGGCAGGTCAATGCGTTCTGCATGCCGGGCGGCAAGATCGCCTTCTATACCGGGTTGCTCGACCAGCTCAAGCTGACCGACGACGAGATCGCCATGGCGATGGGCCACGAGATCGCCCACGCGCTGCAGGAGCATGCGCGCGAGCGCGCCGCCAAGTCAGAGATCACCAACCTCGGTGCCAACGTGATCTCGCAGCTGTTCGGCTTCGGCAACCTTGGCAATATGGCGCTGGGCACCGGCGCCCACCTGCTGACGCTGCGTTTCTCGCGCGCGGATGAGTCCGAGGCGGACCTGATCGGCATGGATATCGCCGCGCGCGCCGGCTACGACCCGCGCGCCGCAGTGTCGCTGTGGCAGAAGATGGGCAAGGTGAGCCAGTCCGGCACAGAGTTCCTGTCCACGCATCCGTCCGGGCGCAGCCGCATCGCCGACCTGGAGAAGCACCTGCCGGAAGTGCTGCCGCTCTATGCGCGCGCGAGCAATACCACGGTGGACAGGCTGCCGCCATACCGCGCCAATATGGCGAACCTGGGCGGCGCGCCGGTGGACAGCGGCGACGACGACCGGCAGAAGCCGCTGCAACGCTGAGCGGTCTGCTGACGCCAATGAAAAAAGCCGGCAATGCCGGCTTTTTCCTCATTCGGGGCCTGCTGCCGCGTCAGGCGCGCAGCCCCGTGGCCTCGTCAGCGCCCACATGCACGTTCATGCATTGCACCGCCGCGCCGGCCGCGCCCTTGCCCAGGTTGTCCAGGCGGGCCACCAGGTTCAGGCGCTCGGCATTGCCGAACACGAACAGGTCGACACGGTTGGTGTCGTTGTTGGCCTGAACGTCGAAGAAGCCGCCGTCGAGGTTGTCGGCGCTGTTGTACGGCATCACGCGCACGAACTGCTCGCCTTCATAATGCTTGCGGTAGATCTCGACGATCTGCTCGGGGCTGACCTTGCGCGCCAGCCGGTCCGTGAACACCGGCACCGTCACCGCCAGGCCCTTCAGGAAGTTGCCGACGATCGGGTTGAAGATCGGCGCCTGCGCCAGGCCGGCCTGCACGCGCATCTCGGGCAGGTGCTTGTGTTCCAGGCCCAGCGCGTATGGACGCGGGCTGTCCAGTTTCGGGTTACCGCCGGCTTCGAACTCGGCAATCATCGACTTGCCGCCGCCGCTGTAGCCGGTCAGCGAGAACGCCGAAACCGGGTAGTCGGACGGCAGCACACCGGCGTCCACCAGCGGACGCACTGCCAGCACGAAGGCGCTGGCGTGGCAGCCCGGCACCGCAATGCGCTTGCTGTCGCGGATCTTCTCGCGCTGGCCGCGCGCCAGTTCGGGCAGGCCGTAGGCCCAGCTGTCGGAGGTGCGGAACGCCGTGCTGGCGTCGATCACGCAGGTGTTCGGGTTGGTCACCAGCGACACCGCCTCGCGCGAGGCCGCATCGGGCAGGCACAGGAAGGCGACGTCGGCGGCGTTCAGGAATCGTGCTCGTTCGGCCGGGTCCTTGCGCTTGTCATCGGCAATGCGCAGCAGTTCCACGTCGGAACGGCCGGATAGATAGTCAAGCAGCCGGAGACCGGTGGTGCCTTCCTGACCATCGACGAACACTTTGAAAACCATGGCTGACTCACTCAATGAGGTGCGGGAAATGCGAAACGTCCCCTGCCGCATGCGATAGGGAACCTGCATTGTAGCGGGGATGGGGGCTGGTCGCAGGGGTTTGTACCGATGGGATTACGCTTGTCGATCCGGCCTATATCACCGGCGTTCGCAAGAAGCTCCGCCTCGACCAGCGCGATGGCGCCGAGATCTTCGGCGGCGGGGTCAACGCGTTCTCGCGCTACGAGACCGGCCGGACCAAGCCGCCGCTGGCGCTGGTCAAGCTGCTCAAGCTGCTTGATCGCCACCCGGAACTGCTCGAAGAGATCCGGGCGGCGTAAATGCCGTGCTCAGAGCGGAAAGTCGTAGTCGATCGACAGCGGCGCGTGGTCGCTGAACTTCTCGTCCTTGTAGATCGAGCACAGGTGCGCCGTGTCTGCGATCTTGGGCGTGGCCAGGTGGTAGTCGATGCGCCAGCCGACGTTCTTGGCATAGGCCTGGCCGCGGTTGCTCCACCAGGTGTACTGGTCGGGGCGCGGATCCAGCTTGCGGAACACATCGACATAGCCGTGGCTGTCGAACAGTTCACCGATCCAGGCGCGTTCTTCCGGCAGGAAGCCTGAATTCTTCAGGTTGCCCTTCCAGTTCTTGATGTCGATTTCCTTGTGCGCAATGTTGACGTCACCGCACAGCACGATCTCGCGCCCGCTTGCCTTCAGTTGCAGAAGATGCGGCAGGAAGGCCTCCATGAAGCGGAACTTGGCCTGCTGGCGCTCCTCGCCGCTGGAGCCGGACGGCACGTACACGGAGATTACTGCCAGGTGCGGGTACTGCACTTCCACATAGCGGCCTTCGTTGTCGAACTCGGGAATGCCGAAGCCGGTGACCACGCGCTCGGGCTGATGGCGCGTGTAGAGGCCCACGCCGCTGTAGCCCTTCTTCTCGGCATAGTGGAAATAGCCATGGTAGCCATGTGGCGCAAGGAACGCTTCCGTCATGTCGGCGGCCTGCGCCTTCAATTCCTGCACGCAGACCATGTCTGCGTCCTGCTTGCCCATCCAGTCGAAAAAGCCCTTCTTCGACGCGGAGCGGATGCCGTTGAGGTTGGCGCTGATAATCCGTAACATTCGGGGAAATTTTGAATTCAGAGAGAAATGATGACGCAGCAGAAACCGCCCGCGGGTGCCGATCTCAGCCAGACCTTTATCCGCTTTGCGCTCGATGCGGGCGTGCTGTCGTTTGGTGAGTTCGTCACCAAGGCCGGCCGCAAGTCGCCTTACTTCTTCAACGCCGGCCTGTTCAACCAGGGCGCGATGCTGGGCCAGGTGGCGCAATTCTATGCCAAAACGCTGCTGGCCTCGGGCGTGCAGTTTGACGTGCTGTTCGGGCCGGCCTACAAGGGCATCACGCTGGCGTCGGCCACGGCGGTGGCGCTGGCGGGCATGGGACGTGACGTCGGCTTCGCCTACAACCGCAAGGAAGCCAAGGACCACGGCGAAGGCGGCACGCTGGTCGGGGCCAAGCTGCAGGGCAAGGTGGTCATCATCGACGACGTGATTTCCGCCGGCACCTCGGTGCGCGAATCGGTGAACATGATCCGCGCCGCCGGCGCCGACCCGGCCGCGGTCCTGATCGCACTGGACCGCATGGAAAAGAGCGGTACCGCCGAGCAGGTCGGCACCCATTCCGCCGTGCAGGACGTGCAGCGCGAATTCGGCATCCCGGTGATCGCGATCGCCAGCCTGAAGGACCTGCTGGCTTACCTGGATGCGTCGCAGGACCCGGCGCTGGGGGCTTCGCGCGAGGCCGTGGCGGCCTATCGTCAGCGCTACGGCGTCTGAAGCCGTTGATGACAACGGGGCGCTGCCAGCCTGCGCCCTCATTCCGCACGTTCGGCGGACAGCGGACGGACGGCTGACTTTCAGACTGGGAGGGAGCGCGGCGTGGCGGCAAAAGAGCGGCAGGAACGGGCAGGGCGGCAGGCGGCAACGCCATCCACAACGGCGGAATCAGCCGGCAACGGCGAGTCCCTGGCCGAGCGCGGCGCGCAGGTGCTGCCGCGCAAGCCGGTGCGCCAGGCTGCCAAGGCCCCGGACCGGGCGGCGCATGAGGCCTATGCCGTGCGCGCGCTGGTGTTGCAGGGTGGCGGCGCGCTCGGGGCCTACCAGGCCGGCGTGTATCAGGGCCTTGCCGAGGGCGGGATCTACCCGAACTGGGTTGCCGGCATCTCCATCGGTGCGCTCAACGCCGCCATCATCGCCGGCAATCCGCCCCAGCGCCGCGTGGAACAGCTGTGCGCCTTCTGGGAGTACATCTGCGCGCAGCCGTGGATGCCCAGTCTGTCGCACACCTGGTTCGCCGACCATGCCGAAGGCTGGCCCGAGCCGATGCGGATCTGGTTCGATGGCCTGCATGCGGCGCGTGCCATGCTGGAAGGCCAGCGTGGCTTCTTCCAGCCGCGCAGCTGGCCGGAGCTGATGTCGCGCTACTCGGATCCGAGCCATGCCAGCTTCTACGACACCACGCCGCTGAAGGCGACGCTGGAGCGCTTTGCCGACTTCGACCTGATCAACCACCGCCCCGACCTGATGCGCGTCTCGGTGGGGGCGGTCAATGTGCGCACCGGCAATTTCGCCTACTTCGACAATACCCGCGACAAGCTCTGCCCCGAGCACTTCATGGCCTCGGGCGCGCTGCCGCCGGGCTTTCCGGCGGTGGAGATCGGTGGCGAGTACTACTGGGATGGCGGGCTGGTGTCGAACACACCGCTGGCCGAGGTGCTGACCGCGCAGCCGCGGCGCGACGCGCTGATCTTCCAGGTCGACCTGTGGAGCGCGCGCGGCAAGCTGCCGCACGACCTGGTCGACGTGGCCGAGCGCCAGAAGGACATCCAGTATTCCAGCCGCACGCGGGCCATTACCGATTACATGCGCGAGCAGCAGAACCTGCGCCGCATGCTCAACGAGGTGATGGCGCTGGTACCGCCGTCAAAGCGCGACAACGCCTGGTACCGCCGCGCGGCGGAGCAGGCCTGCGACGCGCGCCGCAATGTGATCCAGCTGATCTACCGCGACAAGTCGTTCGAGAACCTGGCCAAGGACTACCAGTTCGGCGCGCTCACCATGCATGAGCACTGGACCAGCGGGCTGGACGATATCCGCCAGACCCTGCGCCACCCGCAATGGCTGGCGATGCCCAGCCGCGAGCACCCCTTCGTCACGCACGACGTGCACCGCGGCAACGGCGGCTGAGGCGGCCGGGCGGCTCAGTCGACCTTGATCGTGGCCAGTTCCGGCCGGGCCGGCGGGTAGGCCGGCTTCAGGTCCTCGAAGACCTTGGTCAGGATCTCCGCCACCATCAGGTTGCGGTGTGTCTTGGAGTCGGCCGGCACCACGTACCACGGGCATTCGGGCGTGCTGGTCGCCATGATGGCAGCCTCGTAGGCGTCCATGTAGGCCTTCCAGTGCTTGCGCTCGGCAAGGTCGGTGGTGTCGAACTTCCAGTGTTTCTCCGGGTCCGCCAGGCGCGCTTCGAGCCGTGCCTTCTGCTCGTCGCGGGATATATGCAGGAAGCACTTGACGATGGTGGTGCCGGTCTCGGTTAGCATCGACTCGAAGTCCCGGATCTGGCGGAAGCGCCGCTCGCACTCGGCGGCGTCGATCCAGTCGTGCACGCGCGTGATCAGCACGTCTTCATAGTGGCTGCGGTTGAAGACCACGATCTCGCCGGTCTTCGGTACCTGCAGGTGGATGCGCCACAGGTAGTCGCGCGCCAGTTCCTCGGGCGACGGGGCCTTGAAGCCCACCACGCGGATGCCCAGCGGATCGAAGCTGCGGAACACGCCGCGCACGGTGCCGTCCTTGCCGCTGGTATCCATGCCCTGCAGCACCACCAGCAGCTTGCGCCGGTGCTCGGCGTAGAAGATGTCCTGCTGCGCGTCGAGGGCGTTGCTCAACTCGATGATGCGGGCAAGGTCTTCCTCTTTCTTGCCGCACGACAGCGGCTTGCTGCCCGGGTCGAAGTCGGCAAGGCGAAAACGCTTGCCCGAGGTGATGCGGAAATCGTCCAGCGGCATGGGCGCTCCATCGGTCTGACCAGCAAGATCAAGGGAATGGGCGCCCCCGCCGGGGCTCCGCGACAAGGAATGCGGGGCGTGTGGAAAGGGGCGCACAGCCCCTATGGTCAGGTCGGCAGGGCTGCCAGGTCAATGCTGCCTTCAAACACGGTGGTGGCCGGGCCGGTCATGCGCACCGGTTCCGCACCGCCTTCCCAGGCAATGGTCAGTTCGCCGCCATGGGTATGCACCCGAACCGGCGAGTCCAGCAGGCCGCGCCGGATGCCGGCCACCACGGCCGCGCAGGCGCCGGTGCCGCAGGCCAGGGTCTCGCCGGCACCGCGCTCGTAGACACGCAGCCGGATGGTGTGGCGGTCCTGCACCTGCATGAAGCCGGCATTGACGCGGTTGGGGAAGGCGGCATGGTGCTCCACCACCGGGCCGTCCTGCAGCACCGGGAAGTTCTCCACGTTGTCCACCACCTGCACCGCGTGCGGATTGCCCATCGATACCGCCGAGATCCATTCGGTGCGGCCGTTGACCTCCAGCCCGTACACCGTGTCCGCGCCTTCCGCGCGGGTGGGCAGGCCTTCGGCACGGAACGGCACGCGCGCCGGTTCCAGTTCGGGCGCACCCATATCCACCGTGACCTGGCCGTCGTCCTGCAGCGTCAGGGTAATGACGCCGTTCATCACTTCGACGCGCACCGAGCGCTTGTCGGTCATGCCCTTGTCGGTGACAAAGCGCACAAAGCAGCGCGCGCCGTTGCCGCAGTGCTCCACCTCGCTGCCATCGGCATTGACGATGCGGTAGCGGAAGTCGACATCGGGGCGGGACGGCTTTTCAACGATCAGGATCTGGTCCGCGCCCACGCCGAAATGCCGGCTGGCCAGCGCACGCCATTGCGCCGGAGTCAGGTCGATCTGCTGGTGGATGCCGTCGAGCACGACAAAGTCGTTGCCCGCGCCGTGCATCTTGGTGAACTGGAGTTTCATGGTGGGGATTGTAGCTGCGCGGCGCCGGACGTGCCGGCGCGCTCAGTAAATCTCGGGCTCGCCCGGCAGGCGATGCTTGAAGCGCTTGTGCACCCAGTAGTACTCCGGCACGCGCGGGCGGATGCAGTCCTCGAAGAAGGCATTCATGCGGCGCGTGTCGTCGGTGACGCTTGCGCCGGGGTAGTCTTCCCAGGGCGGCAGGATGCGCAGCACATAGCCCTGGTAGTCAGGCAGCATCTCGGTGTAGATCGGCACCACCTTGGCCCCGGTCAGGCGTGCCAGCCGCGACACCGAGGTCAGTGTCAGCGCCTGCACGCCGAAGAACGGCACGAACTCCGAGTCGCGCTCGCCGAAATCCATGTCGGCGATCAGCTGCAGCGCCTCGCCTTTCTTCAGACAGCGCAGGATGTCGCGCGCGCTGTCGTTGCGCGAGATCATGTTGGCGCCGAAGCGCCCGCGCGCGTGCTTCAGGAAGTGGTCGAACAGGTCGTTCTTCTGCCTGGTATAGAGCGACGCGCCGGAGCGGCCGAGATGCTCGCGCAGGTTGATGGTGAGCCGGATCGCGCCGGCTTCCACGCCTGACAGGTGCAGCGTGACCAGGATATGCGGGGTGCCATCCAGCGCCACCAGGTCGGCCCGGTCGTCGATCTGCACCCAGCGGCGCATCTGCGCTTCGCTGCCGGTCCAGAAGATGCCGCGCTCGGCAAAGCTGCGGAACAGGATGCGGAAGCTCTGGCGCGACAGCTCGTCGATTTCGGCCTCGGTCCGGTCCGGGAAACACAGGCGCAGGTTGGCCTGTACCACACGGCGCCGCTCGCTCGGCACCAGGTAGAGCAGGCTTCCCAGCGCCTCGCCGAAGCGCGCGACGAACGGATATGGCAGCTTGCCCAGCACCGTCAGCAAGCCGATGCCAAGCCACGTGAACACACGGCTCATGAAATCGATTGATCAGCGGCCGGCTCGGTGTCGTTGCCCGGGGTGCCCGGCGCGTCCGGGGTGCCCGCTCCGGCGGGTTGCTTGTAGCGGTTGTAAGCCCACAGGTACTGCGTGGGGCACAGGCGTACCAGTTCCTCGATGGTCCGGTTGATGACCGCTGCTGCTGCGGCAGGATCGTCCGGCAACATGCCGCCGTCGTTGATCACGCGCAGGTGGCCGCGATAGCCGGCGCCGCGCGGCAGGCGCTCGGCAAAGACCGCCACTACCGACGCGCCGGTCAGCTGCTGCAGCCGGTGCACCAGCGCCATCGTATAGGCGGGCTTGCCGAAGAACGGCGCCCAGTTGCCCTCGCCGCCACTGGGCACCTGGTCGGGCAGGATGCCCACCGCCTGGCCGCGCTTGAGTGCCTTGACCAGCATGCGCACCCCGCGCGGCGTGGCCGGCGCCATGTGCATGTCGGGGCGGGTGCGCATTTTTTCGATCCAGTCGCGCAGCCAGGGCTGGTGCGGCGGCTTGAATAGCGCGGTGACCGGGCGCTGCAGCGCGTGGGACTGCGGCAGCACTTCAAAGCAGCCCAGGTGCGGGGTCAGGATGATGATGCCCTTGCCGCGCGCCTGCAGCTTGCCCAGCTCGGGCCACAGGTAGTCGTCAAAGCCATACAGCTTCGCGCCGATCTTGCTGCGGCTCCAGAAGTAGGGCATCTCGATGATCATGCGTCCGGCCGAACGGGCCGCTTCGTCGATCATCGCCTCGGTGGCGTCGGGAAACGCCTGGCGGAAGTTCTCCCGCAGGCGCTGGCCGTAGCGGCCGGGCAGGCGCGCGCTCAGTAGTCCGAGCGCGCCGCCCGCGGCTTGCAGCAGCCGCAGGGGAAAACGGGAGATCAGCCAGAATAAAAAGGTCATCAGGCGCGAAAAGCAGGTCTGCTGCGGGTCTGTGCCGGGGAACAGGCGAACAGGCAGCGTTTTTTCTATGGCGGTATTCAGTTCCGCGCGCAGCGTGCCGTCATCGGGATTCATATGGGCACGGTGCCCCGGCAGGTTGGCCGGGTGCCGTGCTGTACCGTTGGCGCGCTGCAACGAGCCCGGCAGGCGCGTATAATAGCGTGTATCGCCGAGTTAACTGACAACTTGCGGGGCGATGCGGCTCTGACCGGGCTGCTTGAAATACCGCTAAAGCGTCGCCGCCATGAACCGCACGGGCTGGCACGCAATAGCCAACCTGGAGAATAAGTTCGTGGCAAACGACTTCCTTTTTACTTCGGAATCCGTCTCCGAAGGCCATCCCGACAAGGTCGCCGACCAGATTTCCGACGCCGTCCTGGACGCCATCCTGGCCCAGGACAAGTACGCGCGTGTGGCAGCTGAGACGCTTTGCAACACCGGTCTGGTGGTGCTGGCTGGGGAAATCACCACGACCGCCAACGTCGACTATATCCAGATCGCGCGCGACACCATCAAGCGCATCGGCTACGACAATACCGAGTACGGGATCGACTACAAGGGCTGCGCGGTGCTGGTCGCCTATGACAAGCAATCGCCCGACATCGCCCAGGGCGTTGACCGCGCTTCCGACGACTACCTGAACCAGGGTGCCGGCGACCAGGGCCTGATGTTCGGCTACGCCTGCGACGAGACCCCGGAACTGATGCCGTTCCCGATCTACTACGCCCACCGCCTGGTCGAGCGCCAGTCGCTGCTGCGCCGCGACGGCCGCCTGCCCTGGCTGCGCCCGGACGCCAAGTCGCAGGTGACGGTGCGTTATGTCGACGGCAAGCCGCACAGCGTGGATACCGTGGTGCTGTCGACCCAGCATTCGCCGGACATCACCCAGGCCCAGATCCGCGAAGCGGTGATCGAAGAGATCATCAAGCCGGTGCTGCCGGCCGAGATGCTGAAGGAAACCAAGTACCTGGTGAACCCGACCGGGCGCTTCGTGATCGGCGGCCCGCAGGGCGACTGCGGCCTGACCGGGCGCAAGATCATCGTCGATACCTACGGCGGCGCTTCGCCGCACGGCGGTGGCGCGTTCTCGGGCAAGGACCCGTCCAAGGTCGACCGCTCGGCCGCCTACGCCGCGCGCTACGTGGCCAAGAACGTGGTGGCCTCGGGCCTGGCGCGCCAATGCCAGGTGCAGGTCAGTTATGCCATCGGCGTGGCCCGCCCGATCAACGTCACCGTCTACACCGAAGGCACCGGCAAGATCCCCGACGCCAAGATCGCAGAACTGGTGCAGGAGCATTTTGACCTGCGCCCGAAGGGCATCGTGCAGATGCTGGACCTGCTGCGCCCCATCTACGAGAAGACCGCCGCCTACGGCCACTTCGGCCGTGAAGAGCCGGAATTCTCGTGGGAAGCCACCGACAAGGCGGCTGCGCTGCGCGCCGCGGCTGGCCTGTAAGCGCCACCCGCGTTAGCAGCACTGACGGCAAGCCCCGCCGGCCCGCAAGGGCCCGCGGGGTTTTTTTACGCGGACTTGATCTTGGTCCAGTCGCCGCGTGACGCCGGCGCCACCGCAAGCAGCAGGGAGTAAAATCCCGCCATCCCAAGCCGCCACGCCGGCGGCCGACCCCAAACACTGGTGACCGTTTCCAGAGGATGCCATGTCCGAAGCGCCTGTCCTTGCCCCCTCGACTTCAACCCCGCCGCCCGCCGCCGCCGGCCAGCTCAACCTGATCCGCCCGCAGCCATATACCGACTGGGCGCCGCAGGTCACGGCCGAAGAACGCGCCACGCTGCGCCGCGAGCTGGAGCAGGGCGCCGTGCTGTACTTCCCGAACCTGAATTTCCGTTTCCAGCCGGGCGAAGAGCGCTTCCTGGACAGCCGCTATTCCGACGGCAAGTCCAAGAACATCAACCTGCGCGCCGACGACACCGCAGTGCGCGGTGCCCAGGGCAGCCCGCAGGACCTGGCGGACCTGTACACGCTGATCCGCCGCTACGCCGACAACAGCGAATTGCTGGTGCGCACGCTGTTCCCGGAATACATCCCGCACATGACGCGCGCCGGCACCTCGCTGCGGCCCAGCGAGATCGCCGGGCGCCCGGTCAGCTGGCGCAAGGACGACACCCGCCTGCACGTGGACTCGTTCCCGTCCAACCCGATGCTGGGCAAGCGCCTGTTGCGAGTGTTCCACAATATCGACCCGGCTGCGGCGCGCGTGTGGCGCGTGGGCGAGCCGTTCGGCGATTTTGCGCAGAAGTTCGTGCCCAAGACCCATGGCATGTGGCCCGGGCAGGCGGCGCTGATGAAGCTGCTGCATATCACCAAGCGCAAGCGCTCGGAATACGACCACCGCATGCTGCAGCTGCATGACCTGGCCAAGGCCGACCTGGATTACCAGGCCAAGGTGCCGCAGCAGGAATTCCACTTCCCGCCGGGTTCCACCTGGATCGTCTTCAGCGACCAGCTGCTGCATGCGGCCATGCGCGGACGGGCGATGATGGAGCAGACCATCTACCTGGCGCCGCAGGCGATTTCCGACCACACCCACTCGCCCGAGGCGGTGCTGTCGCGCATGCTCGGGCGGCCGATGCTGGTGTCCTGATCAACGCAAAAGCAGGCGCAACATGGTTTCGAAGGTCTTGCCGTAAGGCGGCTTGAGCAGGCCGGCGCCGTTCAGGCCGGCCTGGTGGAACACCGGCTTCACCTTGGAGAAGGTGTCGAAGCCCGCCTGGCCGTGATAGGCGCCCATGCCGCTGGCGCCGACCCCGCCGAAGGGCAGGCCGTCCTGGGCGATATGGAACAGCGTGTCGTTGACCGTGACGCCGCCGGCAACGGTCTGCTTCATCACATGGCCGATGGCGCCGCGGTCGCGCTCGAACAGGTACAACGCCAGCGGTCGCGGGCGCGCATTGATGTAGTCCACCGCCTCGTCCAGGGTGCGGTACGTCACCACGGGCAGCACCGGCCCGAAGATCTCCTCGCGCATCGCCGTGATGCCTTCGGGCACATCCAGCAGCAGCACCGGCGGCAGGCGCCGCGCCTGCGCGTCCGGCTGCGCATCGGACAGCGGCACCACGGTCGCGCCTTGCGCCGAGGCTTCATCCACCAGCGACGCCAGGCGCGCGAAGTGGCGCGGGCTGATGATGCTGGTGTAGTCCCCGTTGCGCGCCAAGTCCGGATAGAGCCGGCCCACGCACTGGCGTGCCGCTTCTACCAGCTGCCCGCGCAGGTCTTCCGGCACCAGCACGTAGTCTGGCGCGATGCAGGTCTGGCCCGCGTTCATCAGCTTGCCCACCAGGATGCGCTCCACCGCACGTGGCAGGTCGGCGCCGGCGCCGATAATCGCCGGCGATTTGCCGCCGAGTTCCAGCGTCACCGGCGTCAGGTTGGCGGCCGCCGCGCGCATCACATGGTGGCCGACCGCGGTCGAGCCGGTGAACAGCAGGTGGTCGAAGGGCAGCGCGGTAAAGGCGCTCGCCACCTCGGCATCGCCGTTGACCACCACGATCTCGTCCGGCGCAAAGTGCTGCGGCACCAGTTGCCCGAACAAGGCCGCAAAGCGCGGCGTGTATTCCGACAGCTTCACCATGGCGCGGTTGCCCGCCGCCAGTGCGCCGGCCAGCGGCCCCACCGTCAGGTACAGCGGATAGTTCCAGGGCACCACGATGCCCACCACGCCCAGCGGCTGCGGCACCAGCCGCGAGCGGCCCGGGCGGAACCAGAAGCCGGTGGCGGCGCGGCGCACGCGCATCCAGCGCTTGCCGTGGCGCAGCGCGTCGTCGATGCCGCCCAGGCTCGGGAATACCTCCAGCAGCGCGGTTTCCTGCCGCGGCCGGTTGGTGAAGTCCGCGTGGATGGCGGCGGCAATGGCAGCCTCGTTCTCTGTCACCAGCCGGCGCAGGCGCTGCAGGCGGTCGGCGCGCACGGCCCAGGCGGGCAGCTGGTCGCGCCGTGACGCAGCGTGCATGGCGCCAAAGACGGACGACAGGTCGGGGACTTCTCGCATTGCTGCGCTCCTGGGCAAGGGACGTGCGGGGACAGTGGAAGCGGATCGCGGCGGGTGGCGGTGCAACGGTCCGCGTGTTCCCGCGCACGATAAGGTAGCGTGCCAGCCATGGCAATGGAAGTTTCCTACCAGAAGGGCAATTCAAACGCCCGTCTGCGCAGCGCGGCGGCCCGCGCCACCGGGCTTCTCCACCGTCCGGGCTAGCGCCTACACTGAATCTCACAGCTTGCCATCCGCTGGACGGACAGGGCGCGCACGCACTGGCGCGGCCCGGCTCACGCACGCGCGCCGCCTGCGGACTCGCGGGGAGACAGATGGAAACCACCTTTGACTACGTCATCGTCGGCGCGGGCTCGGCGGGCTGTGCGCTGGCGGGGCGGCTTGCCGACAGCGGCGACGACACCATTGCCCTGGTCGAGGCCGGGCACCACGATCACCATGTGCTGATACGCACACCCGCGGCGCTTGCCGCGCTGCTGCCGCGCGCGGGGGCACGCAACTACGGCTATGAAACCGTGCCGCAGCCAGGCCTGAACGGCCGCAGCGGCTACCAGCCGCGCGGGCGCGGGCTGGGCGGCAGTTCCTCGATCAACGCCATGATCTACACGCGTGGCCGTGCCGCCGACTACGACGCGTGGGCCGCCGCCGGCTGCGACGGCTGGTCGTGGGACGACGTGCTGCCGTACTTCCGTCGCGCCGAGTGCAATGAACGCCTGGCCGGCAGCGACGACGACCCGCTGCACGGCGGCAACGGCCCGTTGCACGTGAGCGACCTGCGCACTCCCAACCCCTTTGCCGAACGCTTCATCGAGGCCGCGCAGCAGGCGGGCTTCCCGCGCAACGACGATTTCAACGGCGAAGAGCAGGAGGGCGTGGGCTGGTACCAGGTCACGCAGCACGCGGGCGAGCGCTGGAACGCGGCGCGTGCCTACCTGCACGGTGGCAACAAGCGCGACCGGGCCTGCAACGGCGGCCGCGCGCACCTGCAGGTGCTGACCGATACGCAGGCGCTGCGCATCGTTTTCGAAGGCCGCCATGCGGCCGGGGTGCAGGTGGTGCGCGAGGGCCGCCGGCAACTGCTGCGCGCGCGCCGCGACGTGATCGTGTGCGCGGGCACATTCGGCTCGCCGCAGCTGCTGATGGTGTCGGGCGTCGGCCCCGCCGCGCACTTGCGCGAGCACGGCATCGCCGTCGTGCATGACCTGCCTGGCGTGGGCGCCAACCTGCAGGACCATCTCGACATCGTGCTGCACAAGCGCGTGGCCGTGCCTGAATTGTTCGGCGTGTCGTTCGGCGGCCTGGCGCGGCTCGTGTCTGAAATGCTGCGCTACCGGCGCGAGCGCACCGGCATGATGTCAAGCAACTTCGCCGAGGCAGGCGGCTTCCTGCGCAGCCGCCCGGATCTGCCCGAGCCCGACCTGCAGCTGCATTTCGTGGTCGGCATGGCGGATGACCACATGCGCCGACTGAACTTCGGCCACGGCTATTCCTGCCATGTCTGCGTGCTGCGCCCGCGCAGCCGCGGCGAGGTGCGGCTGGCCTCGCACGATATCCGG
Source organism: Cupriavidus sp. FW305-F7 (assembly GCF_058782875.1). Taxonomy (NCBI): domain Bacteria; kingdom Pseudomonadati; phylum Pseudomonadota; class Betaproteobacteria; order Burkholderiales; family Burkholderiaceae; genus Cupriavidus; species Cupriavidus sp. FW305-F7. Next base: position 45,941 of record NZ_JBYSYC010000014.1, read on the forward strand.
CGCGCGCCGCTGATCGACCCGCAATACCTGAGCGATGCGCGCGACCTGGACGACATGGTGGCTGGCGTGCGCATCGTGCGCAGCATCTTTGCGCAGCCGCAGCTGGCCAGCTTTGGCGGACGCGAACTCTATTCCGCCGGCCTGCGAGCCGATGGCAGCGACGACGCTGCCGTGCGCGAGATGATCCGCGAGCATGCCGACACCATCTATCACCCGGTCGGCACCTGCCGCATGGGCATGGATGCGATGGCGGTGGTGGACCCGCAATTGCGCGTGCGCGGCGTCGAGGGCTTGCGCGTGGTCGATGCGTCGGTGATGCCGACCCTGGTCGGCGGCAACATCAATGCGCCCGCCATCATGATCGGCGAGCGCGCGCATGACCTGATCCGCTATGCGCCGCGGGTGATGCTGCGGGTGCTCGAATCAATGGAGGCTTGAATCGTCAGCCTTCGAAGCCGCGCGAGAACACCCGCTTGAGCACGTCGGCATCCGCATCCAGCGTGCCGAACACGCGCCCGTGCTGCCGTCCCAGCCGGCTGGCGACGAACAGCTCCGCATTCTCGGTATCGACATGCGCCAGCATCAGCGCGGCCTGTGCGGTCAGCACCAGCCCCTGCGCAAAGCGGCGTGCATTGGCTTCCAGCAGTTCGGGGTTCTCGTGCAGCATGGCCTGCAGCGATGCCAGTTCTGCGCGTACCGCCGGATGGCCGCCGGCGCGGCGCGACAGGTCTTGCAGCAAGCGTGCGGCATCGTCGGGATTGCGCTGGATGGCGCGCAGCACGTCCAGGCACATGATATTGCCCGAGCCTTCCCAGATCGAGTTGACCGGCGCCTCGCGGTACAGCCGCGCCATCGGGCCTTCTTCCACGTAGCCGTTGCCGCCCCAGACTTCCATGGCTTCGCCGGTGGCTTCCAGCGCGCGCTTGCAGACCCAGAACTTGGCCGCGGGGGTGACCACGCGCTTCCATGCCGCCGCGAGCGGATCATCGTCAGCGTGCTCGAAGGCGTGGCCCAGCTCCATCATCAGCAGGGTGGCCGCTTCGGATTCCAGCGCCAGGTCGGCCAGCACATTGCGCATCAGCGGCTGGTCGGCCAGCAGGCGCCCGAAGGCGCTGCGGTGGCGCGCATGGTGCAGCGCCTGCACAAAGGCGGCGCGCAGGATCGCGGCGCTGCCGATCACGCAGTCGAGCCGCGTGCTGGTGGCCATCTCGATGATGGTCGGGATGCCGCGGCCTTCCTCGCCGATCAGGATGCCGGTGGCGTCGCGGAATTCCACCTCGCTGCTGGAATTGGAGCGGTTGCCGAGCTTGTCCTTGAGCCGCTGGATCAGCACCGCGTTCTTGCTGCCGTCGTCGCGAAAGCGCGGCACGAAGAAGCACGACAACGGGCCGTCTTCGGCGCCCATGCGCGCGACCACCAGGTGCGCATCGCACATCGGCGCGGAGAAGAACCACTTGTGCCCGGTCAGCGCGTATTCCGCGCCGCGGCCCTCGCCGCGCACCGCGCGCGCCACGGTGGTGTTGGCGCGCACGTCCGAGCCGCCCTGCTTCTCGGTCATGCCCATGCCGATCATGATTGCGCTCTTGCTGCGCCACGGCAGGTCGCGCGCATCGTGTTCGGTCGCATACAGCCGCGGCTCCAGTTCGGCAAACAGTGCGGTTTCCTTGCGCAGCACCGGGATGCTGGCGAAGGTCATGGTGGGCGGGCACAGTGAGCCGGATTCCACCTGCGCCTGCAGGAAGTAGCCGGCGGTGCGCGCCACCCATGCGCCCGCGCGCGGCTGGGCGAAGGGCAGGGCCTGCAGCTGCTGGCTGCGCAGCAAGCCCAGCAGCGCATGCCAGCTCGGGTGGAAATCCACGGCATCGATGCGCTCGCCGGTGCGGCTGTGCGTGTGCAGCTCGGGCGTGTGCCGGTTGGCATCGGCTGCCCATTGCTGGACTTCCGGCTCGCCCAGGCGCGCGCCGAACTGGCCCAGCGCCGCGGCATGCCAGCCGCCTCCCAGCCGATCCAGTGCGCCGCGCAGCGACGGGTCGGTGGAAAACAGGTTGTAGTGCGCGAGATCGGGCACCTGGTTGAATACGCGGTGGGTGGCAGCTTCAGTCATGGCGGCATGGAAGGTGGACGCGTCCTGCTTGCATGGTAGAGCACGTGACGCGCGTTTGAGTGCATTGCCATGCCCTTGCGTGCGATTCGTGCGCTGCAGCATGCGTTATTTGATACCTGTGCGCACAGCTGTGGCACCACAAATGGAGGTCAATTGGCACTAGCGCCCGCCGGGGGCTTGTGCTTAAATTCACCCCGTTGGATGAAACAGGGGTGCCGTACGGATGGGCCGTGCGGCTGAGAGAGTCCCTTCGAACCCGATCCGGCTAGTACCGGCGTGGGAAGTTTCACAAGACCAAGTCTCCAGTCCCTCCGGGACTCGCCGCCCCAGGCCTCAGGCCCCAGGCAGCGCTCACAAGGCTCCTGGTTTCGTCCACCCCCGCAAGAGAGAGGACGACACCCATGGCCCGTACTGCCCCCGCTGCATCCTTCGAATCGCTCGAAAGCGACCTCGACCAGAAATTCGCCTATCCGGCTTCCAGCAAGACCTACCTGACCGGCAGCCGCCCGGATATCCGCGTACCGCTGCGCACCATCCTGCAAACGTCGACGCGCACCGACAAGGGCGAGATGTCCAATCCGCCGATCCCGGTGTACGACACCTCGGGCCCGTACAGCGACCCGGACGTGCATATCGACCTGAAGGCCGGCCTGCCGGCGCTGCGCGCCAAGTGGATCGATGAGCGCGGCGATACCGAAGTGCTCAAGGGCCTGTCGTCGGAATACGGCCGCGACCGCGCCAACGACCCCGCCACCGCGCACCTGCGTTTTGCCCAGCTGACCAACCCGCGCCGCGCCAAGGCCGGTGCCAACGTGTCGCAGATGCACTATGCGCGCAAGGGCATCATCACGCCGGAAATGGAATACGTGGCGCTGCGCGAGTCGCTGAACCTGCAGGCGCTGTACGACAAGCCCGAATACAAGGCGCTGCTGCGCCAGCACCCCGGCAACGCGCTGGGCGCCGGCCTGCCGCTGCGTCCGGAAGACATCACGCCGGAATTCGTGCGCCAGGAAATCGCCTCGGGCCGCGCCATCATTCCCGCCAACATCAATCACACCGAGCTGGAGCCGATGGCGATCGGGCGCAATTTCCGCGTCAAGATCAACGGCAACCTGGGCAACTCGGCGGTGACCTCGTCGCTGGCCGAGGAAGTGGAAAAGATGGTGTGGTCGATCCGCTGGGGCGCCGACACCATCATGGACCTGTCCACCGGCAAGCACATCCATGAAACCCGCGAATGGATCCTGCGCAACTCGCCGGTACCCATCGGCACGGTGCCGATCTACCAGGCGCTGGACAAGACCGGCGGCATCGCCGAGGACCTGACCTGGGAGATGTTCCGCGACACGCTGATCGAGCAGGCCGAGCAGGGCGTGGACTACTTCACCATCCACGCCGGCGTGCTGCTGCGCTATGTGCCGCTGACCGCCGACCGCGTCACGGGCATCGTCTCGCGCGGTGGTTCGATTATGGCCAAGTGGTGCCTGGCGCACCACAAGGAAAACTTCCTGTACACGCACTTCGACGAGATCTGCGAAATCATGAAGGCCTATGACGTGTCGTTCAGCCTCGGCGACGGCCTGCGTCCGGGCTGTATCGCTGACTCCAACGACGACGCCCAGTTCGGCGAGCTGCGCACGCTGGGCGAGCTCACCGCCAAGGCGTGGGAGCACGATGTGCAGGTGATGATCGAAGGCCCGGGCCACGTGCCGCTGCAGCGCATCCAGGCCAATATGGATGAAGAGCTGAAGCACTGCTATGAAGCGCCGTTCTACACGCTCGGACCGCTGGTGACGGACATCGCCCCCGGCTACGACCACATCACCAGCGGCATCGGCGCGGCCAACATCGGCTGGATGGGCACCGCCATGCTGTGCTACGTCACGCCCAAGGAGCACCTGGGCCTGCCGGACAAGGAAGATGTGCGCGAAGGCATCATCACCTACAAGATCGCCGCGCACGCCGCGGACCTTGCCAAGGGCTGGCCCGGCGCGCAGCTGCGCGACAACGCGCTGTCCAAGGCACGCTTCGAATTCCGCTGGGAAGACCAGTTCAACCTGGGCCTGGATCCGGAACGCGCGCGTTCGTACCACGACGCCACGCTGCCGGCCGAAGGCGCCAAGATCGCCCACTTCTGCTCGATGTGCGGGCCGAAGTTCTGCTCGATGAAGATCACGCAGGAAGTGCGCGATTACGCGGCGTCGCTGCCCAAGGAAGCGAAGCAGGGCATGGAAGAAAAGTCGATCGAGTTCCTGAAGAAGGGCAGCAAGATCTACTCGTGATGCCGTGACAGGTAGTACGGGCATGGCGTCGCAACCCATGCCCGCGCATGATCCCCCGCCGCGCAGCGCCCCGCGCGGCGGCACCGACAACAAGGAGGCCGGACGCGGCCGCATGGCGCGTCCGGCACTACACCCCTCATGACAGCAGTGCAGTCGTTTGACGTCGCCATCCTCGGGGCCGGTCTTGCCGGCCGCCTGGCCGCCTGGCAACTGGTACGCAGCGGCGCCCGCGTGGCGCTGGTGGAGCGGGCCGGGCCGGACGGCGCGGGCTCGGCCGCCTATGTGGCCGCGGCCATGCTGGCGCCGCTGGCGGAATCGGCCATTGCCGAGCGCCGCATCGTCGACCTGGGCATCGCCAGCGTCGACCTGTGGCGCGCCTGGCTGGCCGAATTGCCTGAGCCGGTCTTTTTCCAGGAGGACGGCACGCTGGTGGTCTGGCATGCGCGCGACCGCGCCGAGATGTCGCTGTTCACCAGCCGCGTGCGCGCGGTGGCGCCGCCCGAACTGGTGTCGCAGCGGCTGCGCGCGCTGGATGGCAAGGGCGTGGGCGAAGTCGAGCCCGCGCTGGCGGGCCGCTTCCCGCAGGGCCTGCTGCTGGCCGGCGAAGGCCAGCTCGACAACCGTGGCGCGCTGCGCGCGCTGTTGTCGTGCGCGGTCAGCGAAGGCGTGCATTGCCTCTGGGAGGCCGGCGAGGTCGATGCCGAATCGCTGCCCAAACTTGGTATCCGTGCCGACGTGGTGCTGGATTGCCGCGGCCTGGGCGCGCGCGCGTCGTGGCCGGCGCAACCCGGCGGCACCCAGCCGGGGCTGCGCGGCCTGCGCGGCGAAGTGGTGCGCGTGCATGCGCCCGACGTCAGGCTGCACCGGCCGGTACGGCTGCTGCATCCGCGCTACCCGATCTATATCGCGCCCAAGCCCAACGACCTGTACGTGATCGGTGCCACCGAGCTGGAAAGCGAGGATGATTCGCCCATGAGCGTGCGTTCCGCGCTGGAGCTGCTGTCGGCGGCGCATTCGCTGCACCCCGCCTTCGGCGAAGCGCGCGTGCTGGAGCTGAACGTGCAGCGGCGCCCGACGCGGCCCGACCACCTGCCGGCGATCCGCGTGGACCAGCGCGCGCGCGTGGTGCGCGTCAACGGGTTGTACCGGCATGGCTTTCTGATTGCGCCGGCGGTGACCGAGGCTGCGTGCGCGGTGGTGGGCGCGCTGCTCAAGGGCGATCCCGCGGCCCATGCGGTGCCGGCCGCGCTGCGCTGGCCTGGCATGATCGAAGCCGTGACCGAAGCGCCCGCCGCCACTACCATGGCCGCACCTGGCGGACTGCTGCACTAACGCATGACTGACATGGAAATCCTGCTCAACGGCCGACCGCTCGCCCTTGCCGATTCCGCCACGCTGGCGGACGCGGTGAGCGCGGCGCAGATCGCGCCCCCCTTTGCCGCGGCGGTCAACGGCCAGTTCGTGCCGCGCGGCGCCCACGCCAACACCCTTCTCGCGGCCGGCGACCGCATCGACCTCGTGCAACCCGTGACGGGAGGCTGACCCATGACTTTCGAACCTTCCGAAACCTTGCGCGACCCGTTCGTGCTGTATGGCGAGTCGTTTGGCTCGCGCCTGCTGCTGGGCACCGCGCGCTACCCGTCGCCGGCCACGCTGGAGGCCGCCGTGCAGGCCTCCAGGCCCGCCATGATCACCGTTGCCCTGCGCCGCCAGGGCGCGGTCGGCGCCGGCGAGGGCGGCCAGGCCTTCTGGCAGATGCTCAAGGCGCTGGACGTGCCGGTGCTGCCCAATACCGCCGGCTGCTTCACCGCGCAGGAAGTGATCACCACCGCGATGATGGCGCGCGAGGTTTTCGAAACGCCGTGGATCAAGCTGGAGCTGATCGGCGACGACTACACGCTGCAGCCCGATACGCTGAACCTGCCGGCCGTGGCCGAGACCCTGATCAAGGAAGGCTTCAAGGTGCTGCCGTACTGCACCGAGGACCTGGTGCTGTGCCGCCGCTTGCTCGACGTGGGCTGCCAGGCGCTGATGCCATGGGCCGCGCCGATCGGCACCGGCCGCGGCGCGGTCAACCCGCACGCGATGCGCGTGCTGCGCGAGCGCCTGCCCGACACGCCGCTGATCGTCGATGCCGGCCTGGGCCTGCCGTCGCACGCGGCGCAGGTGCTGGAGTGGGGCTACGACGGCGTGCTGCTCAATACCGCGGTGGCGCAGGCTGCCTACCCGGTCAATATGGCGCGCGCCTTTGCGCAGGCCGTTGAGGCCGGCCGCACCGCCTACCTGGCCGGGCCGATGCCCGAGCGCGAGGTGGCGCAGGCCAGCACCCCTGTCGTCGGCATGCCGTTTTGGCACGCCGACAGCACGGAGCAGCGCGCATGACCCGCCGCGCCGTGCATGCCGCCAGCGACGGCCCGCTGCGCCAGGCGGTGCTGGAACACTATGGCGAGACCTTCGGCGTCGATGACAAGCCGTGGCAGGCCTGGCGCCTGGCCGACGCACCCGCGCAACCCGGCGCCCACGACGTGCTGCTGTTCGACGGCGAAGCCGACGCAGGCACGATCGCGCGCCTCGCCGCCGCGGGCGCCACGCTGATCGAGACCGACCGCGAGGGTGGCCAGTGGATCGACACCGTGCGCTCGCCGATGGGCACGTGGGTCTTCTCCGTTGCCGCCGACACCGACCAGCCGCATTCGCCCGCCTTCGTTGCGGTGCTGCTGGCCAGTCTGTCGCTGCATTTCCCCGCGCACGACGCGCTGTGCCTGGCACGTGCCTGGGAGCCGGGCTCGGCCGACTGGCCGTCTGACTTTGCCCGCTTCCCGCACGTGCGGCACGCCGCCCTGGCGGCCCCCGAGCAGGCCGCGGCGCCGTTCGCGCCGTGCCCCGCGCTGGGCCTGTACGTGGTGGTGCCAAGCGCCGAATGGATCGAGCGCCTGGCGCCGCTGAACGTGCCGACGGTGCAGCTGCGCTTCAAGTCCGACGACCCGGCCGCGGTGCGCGCCGAGATCGCACGCGCGGCGAAGGCCATGCAGGGCTCGTCTTCGCGCCTGTTCGTCAACGACCACTGGCAGGCCGCGATCGACTACCGCGCCGCCAACGGTGGCGAGCACAGCGGCATCTACGGCATCCACCTGGGCCAGGAAGACCTGGACGATGCCGACCTCGATGCGATCCGCGCTTCGGGTCTGCGCCTGGGTGTCTCCACCCATGGCTATGCCGAGATGCTGCGCGTGGCCGCGATCCGCCCCAGCTACCTGGCGCTCGGCGCGATCTTCCCCACCACGACCAAGGTGATGCCGACCCAGCCGCAGGGCATGGGCCGCTTCCGCGCCTATGTGAAGCTGATGCAGCCGGTGATCCCGTCGCTGGTGGGCATCGGCGGCGTCAACGTGGCCAATATGCGCGAGGTGCTGGCCGTCGGCGCCGGCAGTGCCGCCGTGGTGCGCGCGGTGACCGAGGCTGATGACGTGCCGGCCGCGGTGGCCCACCTGGTCAGCCTGTTCCCGGCCGCCTGAACGCGGCTCTCGCCATGGCGCCAACCGCCGCCGCGCACCGCGTCCGCCTGGCGGTGGCGGACGACCTGGCGCGCCTGCCCGAAATTGAGCTGGCAGCGGCGGCGCTGTTTCCTGACGCCGACCTGCCCGCGCTACTGCGCCTGGTCAGTACGCCGGAATCGGCACTGGCCGCCGCGCAGCGCGAGCGGCGCCTGTGGGTGGCCGAGCGCGGCGGCGAACTGGCCGGCTTTGCGCTGGCCAGCCGCAAAGGCGAATGCGGTTACCTCGATGAAATGGATGTACACCCTGACCACGGGCGTCGCGGCATCGGGCGCTCGCTGGTTGGGGCGGTGCAGGGCTGGGCGCGGGCGGACGGATTGCGGTCGCTGAACCTGACCACGTTTGCGCATTTGCCGTGGAATGCGCCGTTCTATGCATCCCTGGGGTTTCGCCAGTTGCGCGATGACGAGCTTTGTCCCCTCCTTGCGGATGCACTGGCGGCGCAACGGGCGGCGGGATTGCGGCAACGCGTGGCGATGCGGCAGATATTCTGACGCCAGGACCCATCGTTGCTATACTTGTATAGCAATCACTTTGGAGGCTGCCATGCTCGCCATCCGACTACCAGAGGACATCGAAGACCGCCTGGAAGCCCTTGCCAAACGCACCGGCCGCACCAAGACGTTTTATGCGCGTGAGGCCATCATGCAGCACCTTGATGATCTTGAGGACCTGTATCTGGCAGACAAGATTGCCGCACGTGTTCGCGCCGGCGAAGAATCCACGGTAACGCTGGATGAGCTGGAGGCGCGGCTTGGCCTGGCGGATTGAAGTCACGCAAACGGCAGAGAAACAACTTGCCAAGCTGGATCGGCCGGTCGCCAGGCGTATTGTCACGTTCTTGCGCGAGCGAGTCGCGGCATCCGACGACCCCCGCTCGCTTGGCGAAGCCCTGAAGGGGAGTGAGCTTGGCGAATACTGGAAATACCGGGTCGGCGACTGGCGTTTGATTTGCCAGATCGAGGACGCGCGCATCACTGTTGTGGTGCTGCGTCTTGGGAACCGCAGGGACGTGTATCGCTAGCGCCAAGATTTGTGCGACATTCGCCCAGCCGCCGAAACCGAGCGGCAGCCCGCCGCTATGATGGCGGGCAGCATTCCCCGCCAACCATCCCCCGCCATCCCTACCATGTCCTCCCAGACCGCCCCCGAAATCGTCCCCGTCGCCCCCGGCACGCCCGAAAAGCCCTACTTCGGCATCGACGTGCCGCTGATGCGCTATTTCGGCCTGCAGCCGGTGCAGATCGAGGAGGGCCTGTGCCGCACGCGGTTGCCGGCGCACCCGTCGCTGGTCAACAGCCGCGGCGATGTGCATGGCGGCACGCTGATGGCGACGCTGGACTTCACCCTGAGCGGCGCCGCGCGCTCGCATGCGCCGCTGGAAACCGGCGTGATCACGATCGATATGTCCACGCATTTCCTGGCGGCAGCGCGCGGCGAGCTGACGCTGGAGGCGCGCTGCCTGCGCCGCGGCGCGCGCATTGCATTCTGCGAGGGCGAGGTCAAGGATGCTGCCGGCACCGTGGTGTGCGTGGCGCGGGCCGCATTCAAGCTGGTGCCGCTGTCCGCCGGCGGCAACTGACCCCGGCGTCGGCCTGGCCGCTCAGTCCTGCAGCGGCCGGTACACCTGTTCGAAACGTGCGCGCTCGGTGATGCCATAGTCGCCGGGCGCGTATTGCATCAGCCAGTCGCCCGGCTTGCCGTGCAGCACGTCGCCGCCGGCGCTGCGCGCGATGCTGAAGGCCTCGTGCATCTCGCGCGCCAGTACCGGGATCGGCTTGTTGCGGTAGGCGCCGTCCTGGCCGTGCGCGAGCGGCGGCACGGCCTCGTACTTGGGGTCGAAGCGGTCGCGCGAGACGCACCAGCGGTCGCCGCCGCGGCTGGTGATCAGCGCATCGCCGGGTTGGTAGCGGTTGGGTCCCTCGCGGCTGATCAGCTCGCCGGGTTCGGTGGCGAACAGCACGTCGACGATTTCATGCTTGAGGTAGAACGCGGCTTCGGGGTCGCTGCGCAGGTCGATATCGGCCAGCATCGTCATGTCTGTCAACCCAGCGCGCGCGGCGCGAACAAATGGTTCAGCGGCCCGTTGCCGGCGCCCAGCCGCAGCCCCGCGCCCGCGGCGATGGCATGCGCCACATAGTCCAGCGCCGTGCCCACTGCCGCCTCCAGCGCATCGCCGCGCGCCAGCTGCGCGGCAATCGCGGCAGCCAGCGTGCAGCCGGTGCCGTGCAGGTTGCGGGTATCGACACGCGGATGCGTGAACACGCGCACGCTGCCGTCGGCCAGCATCAGCAGGTCATCCAGGCCGCCGGCGGCGGCGCCGTCTTCGAGGTGGCCGCCCTTGAGCAGCACGGCAGGGCAGCCCATCGCGATCAGGTCGGCGGCAGCCTGTTCCATCTCGGCGCGGCGCGCGATCCTCCGGCCCAGCAGGTACGAAGCCTCGGGCAGGTTGGGCGTGACCAGCAGCGCGCGCGGGAACAGTAGCCGCACCATGGCCTGCGTGGTGGCGTCATCGGACAGCGTCGCGCCCGAGGTCGAGATCATCACCGGGTCCACCACCAGCTTGCGGATGCCGTGCCGGTCCGCCGCCGCGGCCACGGCCTCGACGATGGTGGCGGTGCCCAGCATGCCGGTCTTGGCCGCGTCCACGCCGATATCGCTGGCCACGGCATCGATCTGCGCGGCCACCATGTCGGCGGGAATGGCGTGCACGCCGGTCACGCCCAGCGTGTTCTGCGCGGTGATCGCGGTGATGGCGCTCATGCCGAAGCAGCCCAGCGCGGAAAAGGTCTTCAGGTCGGCCTGGATGCCGGCGCCGCCGCCGGAGTCGGAACCGGCGATGGTCAGGGTGCGGGGTGGCGTTGGGATCATCTGTGCAGGAATCGGAGGGAGCCGGTGCGCAAGGCGCCCGGGCACGCTACAATACCGCCACTCCGAGGAGCGTTGCAACGGATGGAGGCCTGCGAAGCACATCGCACGGCCGGCGGCACAGCCGCCCCATGCCATCCGCCAGGCTCGGACTGTCTTCAACGGCGCTCGCTGATCCGTGGTCCGCACGGAGGCGAGTCGACCTATCCGCGAGCTTCGCATGTGCCCTTGCGCCATGCCATAGCTGCCAGATTCCCCGTACTCGTCACCTGCGCGCCACTCTTCACCGGGAGTGAAACATGAACGCTGTGACCGACCTGAAGCAAGACTACCTCGTCGCCGACATCAACCTGGCCGGCTGGGGCCGCAAGGAAATCGCCATTGCCGAGACCGAAATGCCCGGCCTGATGGCGATCCGCGACGAATTTGCCGCCGCGCAGCCGCTCAAGGGCGCGCGCATCGCCGGCTCGCTGCACATGACGATCCAGACCGCCGTGCTGATCGAGACGCTCAAGGCACTGGGCGCCGACGTGCGCTGGGCCTCGTGCAACATCTACTCGACCCAGGACCACGCCGCTGCCGCGATTGCCGCCGGCGGCACGCCCGTGTTCGCCTTCAAGGGCGAATCGCTGAAGGAATACTGGGACTTCACGCACCGCATCTTCGACTGGTCGGACGGCGGCACCCCCAACATGATCCTGGACGACGGCGGCGACGCCACGCTGCTGCTGCACCTGGGTGCGCGCGCCGAGAAGGACGCGTCGCTCATCGCCAAGCCGGGCAGCGAGGAAGAAACCTACCTGTTCGCCGCCATCAAGGAAAAGCTGGCCAAGGATCCGAGCTGGTACAGCCGCAACCTGGAGGCCATCCGCGGCGTGACCGAGGAAACCACCACCGGCGTGCACCGCCTGTACCAGATGGCCCAGAAGGGCGAACTGCGCTTCCCGGCCATCAACGTCAACGACTCGGTGACCAAGAGCAAGTTCGACAACCTGTACGGCTGCCGTGAGTCGCTGGTGGACGGCATCAAGCGCGCCACCGACGTGATGATCGCCGGCAAGGTGGCCATCGTGGCCGGCTACGGCGACGTGGGCAAAGGCAGCGCACAGGCGCTGCGCGCGCTGTCGGCGCAGGTGTGGGTGACCGAGATCGACCCGATCTGCGCGCTGCAGGCCGCGATGGAAGGCTACCGCGTGGTGACCATGGACTACGCCGCGGAGCATGGCGATATCTTCGTCACCTGCACCGGTAACTACCATGTCATCACCCATGACCACATGGCCAAAATGAAGGACCAGGCCATCGTCTGCAATATCGGCCACTTCGACAACGAGATCGACATTGCCTCGATCGAGAAGTACGAATGGGATGAGATCAAGCCGCAGGTCGATCACGTTAAGTTCCCCGACGGCAAGAAGCTCATCATCCTGGCCAAGGGCCGCCTGGTGAACCTGGGCTGCGCCACCGGCCACCCGTCGTACGTGATGAGCAGCTCGTTCGCCAACCAGACCATCGCCCAGATCGAACTCTGGCAGGAACGCGACAGCGGCAAGTATCCGGTCGGCGTCTACACGCTGCCCAAGCACCTGGACGAGAAGGTGGCGCGCCTGCAGCTGCGCAAGCTGAACGCGCAGCTGACCGAACTGACCGAACAGCAGGCCGCGTATATCGGCGTGAAGAAGGAAGGTCCGTACAAGGCCGACCACTACCGCTACTGATCCGCGCAGGTAAGGCAGGGCCCCCCTCCCGCTTGCGGGAGAGGGGGAGAAACCACATTCAAGGAGCCGTCATGAGACTACTGGTCGTCTGGGTCATCAACGCCGTTGCGCTGTTCGTGTTGCCGTACCTCATCTCGTCGATCCACATCAAGAGCTTCGGCTCGGCGATGCTGGCGGCGCTGGTGCTGGGCCTGGTCAATACGCTGATCCGTCCGATCCTGGTGATCCTGACGCTGCCGGTCACGCTGCTGACGCTGGGGCTGTTTATCTTCGTCATCAACGCGCTGCTGTTCCTGTTTGTCGGCAACCTGCTGTCGGGCTTTACCGTCGGCGGCTTCTGGGCGGCCCTGCTGGGCTCCATCCTGTACAGCGTGATCTCGTGGCTGCTGGCCAGCCTGCTGCTGGGCGAACGCACCGCCTGACGCGGCCTGCACTGTCACGAATCCCATACCGCGCGCCGCGCCAACGCGGCGCGCCACCATCATGCAAGACCGCTACTTCAGCTTTGAATTCTTCCCGCCCAAGACGGCGGAGGGCACGGAGAAACTGCGCAACACGCGTGCGCAGCTGGCCCCGCTCAAGCCCAAGTACATCTCGGTGACGTTCGGCGCCGGCGGCACCACGCAGCAGGGCACGCTGGACGCGGTCCTGGAAATCCAGCGCGAAGGCATCGAGGCCGCGCCGCACCTGTCGTGCGTGGGCTCGTCGCGCGAGAGCATCCGCGCCGTCCTGCAGCAGTACCGCGACGGCGGCATCCGCCATATCGTCGCGCTGCGCGGCGACATGCCCTCGGGCATGGGCGAGATCGGCGAGTTCCGCTACGCCAACGAACTGGTCGAGTTCATCCGTGCCGAGACCGGCGACTGGTTCAACATCGAAGTCGCCGCCTACCCCGAGTACCACCCGCAGGCCAAGTCGCCGCGCCACGACCTGGACAACTTCGTGCGCAAGGTCAAGGCCGGCGCCGACTCCGCCATTACGCAGTACTTCTACAACGCCGACGCCTACTTCCGCTTTGTCGACGATGTGCGTGCGCAGGGCGTGGAGGTGCCGATCGTGCCGGGCATCATGCCGATCACCAATTACTCGCAGCTGATGCGCTTCTCCGAGATGTGCGGCGCCGAAGTGCCGCGCTGGGTGGCCAAGCGGCTGGAGAGCTTCGGCGACGACCGCGAATCGATCCGCGCCTTCGGCCTGGACGTGGTCACCGCGCTGTGCGAGCGCCTGCTCGCCGCGGGCGTGCCGGGTCTGCACTTCTACACGCTCAATGCCGCCGGCGCCACCAAGGCGATCTGGCAGCGCCTGAAGCTGTAACGCCCGCCATGGCCACGCGCCGCCCCGATCCCTTCATCGAACATCTGCTCGAGCTGATGGGGCCGCTGGCGGCGCGCATCGGCCCTGTCAGCGCCAGGCGCATGTTCGGCGGCCATGGCCTGTTCTATGACGGGCTGATGTTTGCGCTGGTGTCGGGCGGCACCTGCTACCTGAAGGCCGATGACGCCACGCGCGGCAAGTTCGAGGCCGAGGGCAGCGAGCCCTTCCGCTACCAGTCGGCAAAGCGCGAGGTCACCATGCGCCACTACCTGAGCCTGCCGCCGGCGGCGCTGGAGTCGCCCGGCGCGATGACACCCTGGGCGAAGCTGGCGGTAGAGGCGGCGCTGCGGCTGGGGAATGCGGGCTGAGGCAAGGTGCCGCTATCGCGCCGATCTGCCGACAGTGCCATACTCGGCACCATGGTCACCGCCACCTTCCGCTTCTACGAGGAACTGAACGACTTCCTCGCGCCGGACCAGCGCCGGCGTGACCTGTCCTGCGCCTGCGCGCGCGCCGCCACGGTCAAGCACATGATCGAGGCGCTGGGCGTGCCGCATACCGAAGTCGAGCTGATCCTGGTCAATGGCGAATCGTCCGGCTTCGAGCGGCAGCTGCGCGATGGCGACCGGGTCTCGGTCTATCCCAAGTTCGAACGGCTCGACGTGTCCCCGCTGCTGCGGGTACGCGAGCAGCCGCTGCGGGTGATGCGCTTTGTCGCCGACGCGCACCTGGGCGGCCTGGCGCACCTGCTGCGCATGACCGGCTTCGACACCCTCTATGACAACCATTTCGAAGACAGCGAGATCGAGCGCATCGCCGTCGACCAGGGCCGCGTGGTGCTGACGCGCGACCGCGAGCTGCTCAAGCGCCGCGGCATCACCCACGGCTGCTATGTGCGCGCGATCAAGTCGCAACTGCAGGTGCGGGAGATCTTTGCGCGGCTGGACCTGGCGCGCAGCGCACGGCCGTTCTCGCTGTGCCTGGACTGCAACGCGCCGCTGCGCGCGCTGGATGCGGCCGGCGCGGCCGGGCGCGTGCCGGAGGGGGTGCTCGAGCGCCATCGCAGCTTTGTTACCTGCGACCAGTGCCGGCGCGTGTTCTGGGAGGGCTCGCACTGGCGCTGCATGCGTGCGCTGGTGGATGAGCTGGTGCGGGGCGCCGAGGCCGGGCCGGGTTAGTGTCCTGTTCCGCAAATACCTTGCCATGGAATCGCCCAGTTGGCCGCCAAGCGTCGTTGCTCGTCGTTGCCATAGCTACGGCTATGGCGCCTCCTCGCGCCTAGCCTGACGACCAACTGGACGATTTCATTTTGGCAAAGCTATCTACGGAACAGGACACTAGAACTGGCCGGATTCCGTAACGATCCAGTCCATGGCAATGTCATGCGGCTGCGCCTGCAACGGTAGCCGGCAGCTTTCGTAGCCAATGCCGATCGCTACTGGCCGCTGCGCCATGGCCGCCAGCGTGCGGTCGTAGAAGCCACCGCCGTAGCCCAGGCGGAACTTGTCCGGGCTGAAACCGACACAGGGTATGAGCAGCGCATCGGGCGTCACGGCCTCGGTGCCGTCCGGCACCGGGATGCCGTAGTGGCCGGTGGCCATGGGCGTGTCCGGTGTCCACAGGTGGAAATCCAGCGGCGCGCCCGGGCGGCTGACCGACGGCAGCGCGGCGCTGCGGCCAGGCATGGCGGCGAGCCAGCGGCCGACCGCGTCGCGCGCATCGAACTCCTGCTGGATCGGCCAGTAGAAACCCAGGCAGCGCACGGCCAGGCCGGCCAGCAATCCGGACAGCGCGGCGGCGATGCGTGCGTCGGCTTCGGCGCGTGCGGGCAGGGCGGCGCGTTGCGCCAGCAACTGCGTGCGCAGTGCACGACGGTCGTCGGCGGCAGGGTTGGGTGCGGTCGTGACAGGAGTGGATGACATGGCGTGGGATAATGCCCCTCGTCCGAACCAAACACGGACGGCGGAGCCGCGGCTGGGCACAAGGTTGCAGGCGCCGGCGCCGCCGTCATCGACAAGGAAGCAAAGAATGCTGAAGGGAGTATATCTGCAGCGTGCCGGCCGGGCCGCCTGGATCGCGCTGGCATGTGCACTGCTTGTCACGCCCGTCCATGCGCAGAAGCGCCCGCAGGCGGTGTCGCGCCCGCAGGCGGCGGTGATCCCGAGCGATCCCGACGAGGCCTTCACCGCGCTGCGCGAAGCCGCGCGCAAGAACGACGTAGAGCGCGCCTACGCGATCTCGGCCACGCTGGTGGACTACCCGGTCCCGTCCTATGTCGAGTACTTCCGCATCAAGCCGCAGCTGTTCGACGCCAGCGGCCTGGCGCGCATCGATGCGCCCGACGATCAGGTGCGCGCATTCCTGCAGCGCTACAAGGGCGACGCCATTGCCGACCGCATGCGCAATGACTGGCTGCTGGTGCTGGGCAAGAAGCGCGACTGGGCCAATTTCGATGTCGAGTATCCGCAGTTCGCACTCAAGGACGATACCCAGGTCGAGTGCTATGCGCTGCTGTCGCGTGCACTCAAGGGCCAGAACGTGGCCGCCGATGCGCGCAATGTGCTGAGCGACCCCAAATACTACGGCGAAGGCTGTGTCGACCTGATCGGCTACCTGGCGCAAAGCCAGCAGATCCAGCGCAGTGATGTCGCCTACCAGGCGCGGCTGGCGCTGGAACAGAACTTTGTCACGCTGGCCGGCAAGATCGCCGCGCTGGTGCCCGACGCGCGTGCGGATGGCGATACGCTGGCCACCGTCGTCAAGATGGCGCGCAACGACCCGTCGCAGGCCGCCGCCTACCTCGGCACGGCCCAGGGTGCGCTGTCGCGCGACGAGCAGGGTGCGGCCTGGGGCGTGATCGGCCAGTTCGCGGCCAAGAAGCTGCTACCCGATGCGGCCGGCTACTACCGCCGCCAGATGGACCTGGGCGGCAACCAATGGCTCTCCGACGACACGCAGGAATGGCGCGTGCGCGCCGCGCTGCGCCAGGGCGACTGGAAGCAGGTGCGCCAGGCGGTGGAGCTGATGCGCCCCGAACTGCGCGCCAAGGATCCGGCCTGGATCTACTGGTATGGCCGCGCGCTCAAGGCCGACGGCCGCGACACCGAGGCCCAGCAGAACTTCCAGCAGATCGCCGGCCAGTTCAACTTCTACGGCCAGCTGGCCAGCGAAGAGCTGGGCAACCGCATCACGCTGCCAGCGCGCACCGCCGTCAGCGACGCCGAGGCCATGGCCATGCGCACGCGCGCCGGTTTTCAGCGGGCGCAGAAATTCTATGCCATGAACCTGCGCTTCGAAGGCAACCGCGAGTGGAACTGGGAACTGCGCAATATGAGCGACCGCGAGCTGCTGGCCGCGGCCGAATATGCGCGCCGCCTGGAACTGCTGGACCGCACCGTCAACTCCGCCGACCGCACCCGCAACGAACATGACTTCACGCTGCGTTTCCTGATGCCGTACCGCGACATCATGCAGCGTGCCACCGACGATGTCGGCCTGGACATGGCGTGGGTCTACGGCCTGATCCGCCAGGAATCGCGCTTCCTCATGAACGCGCGCTCGTCGGCGGGCGCACATGGCCTGATGCAGGTGATGCCGGCCACGGCCAAGTACGTCGCGCGCAAGATCGGCATGGCCGACTTTTCGCCGTCGATGATGGCCGATCCCAATATCAACATCCTGCTCGGCACGAACTACCTGAACATGGTGCTGACAGACCTGGACAGCTCGTGGACGCTGGCTTCGGCTGCATACAACGCCGGCCCGGGCCGGCCCAAGGCCTGGCGCAGCACGCTGGCGCGGCCGGTGGAAGGCGCGATCTTTGCAGAGACCATTCCGTTCAATGAAACGCGCGGCTATGTGAAGAATGTGCTTTCCAACGCCACGTACTATGCTGCATTGATGAGTGGCCGGCCGCAGTCGCTGAAATCGCGCCTGGGCATGGTCGCGCCGTCGGCGGTGACCACTACCAGCCTGCCCTGAAGTTGCCCCTGCGGGGGCGGGCAGGACGGGCCCTGCCGGGACGATCCGGCGGGCCCGGGCTGGCGCAGGGTGCCGCGGCGTGCAGTTT
The DNA here is from genome assembly GCF_058782875.1 of Cupriavidus sp. FW305-F7. NCBI lineage: Bacteria > Pseudomonadati > Pseudomonadota > Betaproteobacteria > Burkholderiales > Burkholderiaceae > Cupriavidus > Cupriavidus sp. FW305-F7. The sequence continues at coordinate 63,850 of NZ_JBYSYC010000014.1, forward strand.
TCTTGGCACGGAGGCATCATGCAGACCAGCAACGTCCTCGTCATCGGTGGTGCCGGCTTTATCGGCAGCCACCTCGTCTCGCGCCTGGCCGGGGCTGCCTCGGCCTCGGGCGCGCCGCTGGAGCCCGGCGCCAACCCCGATTCCCCCATCGCCCCGGACCGCATCGTAGTCGGCACGCGCAATATCGAGCACGCGCAGCACCTGCTGCTGTTGCCGCGCGTGGAAGTGGTGGAGCTGGGCCTGGCCGACAATGCCGCGCTGGACGACGCCATCGGCTCGCTGGGCGTGGATGGCATCGTCGTCAACCTGGTGGGCGTGCTGCACGGCGAGCGCGCCGACCCCTACGGCGAAGCCTTTGCCAGCGCGCATGTGGAGATGGTGCGGCAGATCGCGGCGTCGTGCCTGTCCACCGGCGTGCGCCGGCTGTTGCATATGAGCGCGCTGGGCGCGGACAGCAACGGGCCGTCGATGTACCTGCGCAGCAAGGGCGACGGCGAGCGCGTGGTGCGCGCCAGCGGGCTGGACTGGACCATCTTCCGGCCCTCGGTGGTGTTCGGCCCCGACGACCATTTCCTGAACCTGTTCGCCCACATGCAACAGATGGCCCCGGTGGTGCCGCTGGCGTGCGCGCATGCACGCTTCCAGCCGGTATTCGTGCAGGATGTGGTGCAGGCCTACCTGAATGCCATGGTGAACCCGGCCACGATCGGCCACGGCTATGAGCTGGGCGGACCGCAGGTCTATACGCTGGAAGAGCTGGTGCGCTTTGCCGGCCGCGCGTCCGGGCATCCGCGCCCGGTGATCGCGCTGCCCGATGCGCTGGCACGGGTGCAGGCCAGCATCATGGAGCATATGCCGGGCGAACCGCTGCTGTCGCGTGACAACCTCGACTCGATGCAGCTCGACAATGTGCTGGAACACCCGGTCGCACCCGAACTGAACCTGCATCCGGCCAGCCTGGAGTCGATCATGACCGACGCGCTGGCCGGGCGCAACCGCGATACCACGCTGACCCATATGCGCGCGAGCGTGCACCGCTGACGGGCCCGGCGGCCGGTGCGCCCTATGTGACCGGATTTCATATCGGTTGCTAGCGCAATTCACTTTGACGCGGACGGCCGCGCTGGCAGAATGACCAGTCCGGCGCGCGGCCGCCACGCCGTCCTGCAGGCGGCAGGCGCCGCGCCTGCGCCGTCTCCCTCCGTTTCCTCCCCCAAGGACCCACGATGAAGCTCGTCATCGGCAACAAGAACTATTCCTCCTGGTCGCTGCGCCCGTGGCTGTTGCTGCGCCAGGCCGGCATTGATTTCGAAGAAGTGCAGGTGCGCCTGTTCACCGGCAGCTTCGCTGCCGAGATCGCGCGCTACTCGCCCGCGGGCAAGGTGCCGGCGCTGGTCGATGGCGAGGTCACGGTGTGGGATTCGCTGGCGATCTCCGAATACCTGGCCGAGCGCTTCCCGGAAAAGCACCTGTGGCCGGCCGACCGTGCCCAGCGCGCGGTGGCGCGCGCCGTCTGCGCCGAGATGCATTCGGGCTTCGGCAACCTGCGCAACCAGTTGCCGATGAACGTGACCGCGGTGCTGCCCGGACGCGGCTGGAACGTGGCCGTGCAGCGCGACGTGGAGCGCATCGCCGCGATCTGGGAAGGGCTGCGCCAGCAGCACGGCGCGAACGGGCCGTTCCTGTTCGGCGAGTTCACCGTGGCCGACGCGTTCTTCGCGCCGGTGGTGAGCCGCTTTGCCACCTACGGCATCCACCTGCCCGACGAAGCCGAGGACGCCAAGGCCTATGCCGACTTCATGCTGGCGCTGCCGGCAATGCAGGAATGGATTGCCGGCGCACGCGAGGAACGCGACTTCCTGGCCGACGACGAACCCTACCGGCTGGCCCCGGATCGTCCCGATGCGATAATCATCAACCACTAGCAATACCGCTGGTGCCGAGCGCCAGCCCGGCACCAGCCCACGACGAGGCCAGAACGATGCAGGTGTATGCCGTCGGCGGCGCGATCCGCGACGAACTGCTGGGCAAGCCCAGCCAGGACCGCGACTACGTGGTCGTTGGCGCGACCCCGGCGCAGATGGAGGCCGCGGGCTTTCGCCCGGTGGGCAAGGATTTCCCGGTCTTCCTGCATCCGCGCACCCAGGAGGAATACGCGCTGGCCCGCACCGAGCGCAAGACCGCGATGGGCTACAAGGGCTTTGCCTTCTACTGCGAGCCCGATGTCACGCTCGAGGACGACCTGGTCCGGCGCGACCTGACCATCAACGCCATGGCGCGCGCCGTCGATGCCGACGGCAACCTGGCTGGTCCCGTGATCGACCCTCATGGCGGCCAGCGCGACCTGGCCGCGCGCTTGTTCCGCCATGTATCCGATGCCTTTGCCGAAGACCCGGTGCGCATCCTGCGGCTGGCGCGCTTTGCCGCGCGCTTCCAGGACTTCACCGTTGCCGCCGAGACCATGCGCCTGATGCGCGAGATGGTGGCCGCGGGCGAAGTCGATGCCCTGGTCCCCGAGCGCGTCTGGCAGGAACTGGCGCGCGGGCTGATGGAGGCGCGCCCGTCGCGCATGTTCGAGGTGCTGCGCGAATGCGGCGCGCTGGCGCGGCTGCTGCCCGAGCTGGACCGGCTGTGGGGCGTGCCGCAGCGCGCCGACTACCACCCCGAGGTGGATACCGGCGTGCACGTGATGATGGTGATCGACTGCGCCGCGGCGCTGGGCGCGCCGCTGCCGGCGCGCTTTGCCGCGCTGGTGCATGACCTGGGCAAGGGCACCACGCCTGAGGACGTGCTGCCGCGCCATACCGGCCACGAGATGCGCAGCGTCAAGCTGCTGGAAGCCGTCTGCGCGCGGCTGCGCATACCCAACGACTGCCGCGACCTGGCGGTGGTGGTGGCGCGCGAGCATGGCAATATCCACCGCTCGCTGGAATTCAGCGCGGCGGCCGTGGTGCGCCTGCTTGAACGCTGCGATGCGCTGCGCAAGCCGGCCCGCTTTGCCGAAGCACTGCAGGCCTGCGAGGCCGACATGCGCGGACGCAAGGGCTTTGAGGCGAGCGCGTATCCCCAGGCGGCGCGCTTGCTGGCCGCGCTGGACGCGGCGGCGGCCGTCGACGCCGGCGCCGTCGCGCGCGCATGCGGCGATGATGTCAGCCAGATCCGCGACCGCGTTCATGCGGCGCGCGTGGCGGCAGTGGCGCAGCGGCTCGGGTGCTAGCGAAAAACCAGCACTGGAATCGTCGCGTGTGTCAGCACCTTGTGCGTCTCGCTGCCGATCAGCAGCGCCTGTAGCCCGCGCCGCCCATGCGAGGCCATCACGATCAGGTCGCACTTCCTCGCCTCAGCCTCGTCGATGATGGCCTGGAAGATGTGGTCGCCGGTGGGGCAGGCGGTTTCACACGGCACGCCCGCCGCGGCGGCCTCCTGCGCGATCGTTGCCAGGTAGGCCTCGGCCTGCCGGTAGGCTTCCTGCATGAAGCGTTGCCGGGTTTCCTGGAGCATGGCGGTCTGCAGGCGCATCACGTCATAGTGCGCGACGACCTGGATCGCGGTGAGGCGGGCCTGTATCGAGCTGGCCAGCTCGATGGCCTTGCGGTAGGCCGTATCGGACAGGTCCGAGCCGTCGACCGCCACGAGCAGATGCTTGAACATTTTGGTCTCCTTGTAAGCCGGCGCCGCACCGCAGCGGTGGCTCAGGCGCCAAGAAATAGCCGGCCGACCTCCGGGTCCCGGCCCAGTTCGCCACCGGTGCCGGCCATGGCCAGCTGCCCGGCCACCAGGACATAGCCGAGGTCGGCGAAGGCGAGCCCTTTGCGGGCGTTCTGCTCGACCAGGATGATGGTCTTGCCCTCATCCTGCTGCAGCTGGCGCAGGTGTTCGAACACCAGGTCGACAAAGCGCGGCTCCAGCCCGATCGAGGGCTCGTCCACCAGCAGCACGGCGGGGTCCATCATCAGCGCGCGCGAGATTTCCAGCAGCCTGCGCTCCCCGCCGGAGAGCACGCTGGCGCGCTCGCCGCGCCGTTGCGCGAGCGCGCCATGGCGCTGGAAGATGCGCTCGGCCGCAGCCCTGGCGTCGCGCGGGTGCGGCATCAGGTACCCGCCCATCAGCAGGTTTTCTTCGACCGTCATGTCAGGGAAGATCGAACCCTCCTGCAGCACATAGGCTACGCCTGCCTGCCGCAGCTTCTGCTCGGCACGCAGGTGGGTGACCGGCGCGCCGGCCACGGTGATGGTCCCCGACATGACCCGGGCCAGGCCGTAGATGGCGCGTAGCACGGTGGACTTGCCCGCGCCGTTCGGGCCGATCAGGCACAGCGAACCGCCGCGCGCCACGCGCAGGCTGAAGCCGTGCACGATTTCCATGGCGCCATAGCCGGCGACCAGGTTGTCCACCGCGACCATCGGCGTGCCGCCGGCCAGTTGCTCGAGTTGCCCGATCGTTGGCCGGGGACGCGAGAGCGCTGCGGCGAGCGTGGCGGCTGGTGCGTGGACAGCCGGCTGGGCCGCGGTGTGCGCGCTGATCATGGCTGTCCTCCCAGGTAGGCCTCGATCACCGTGGGGTTGGCCGTGATCTGCGCTGGCGATCCCTGCGCCAGCACCTCGCCATGCGCCAGGCAATAGATGTGGCCGGCCAGCTGCATCATTACCCGCATATTGTGTTCGATCACCAGCAGGGTGATGCCGAGCCGCGCGTTGATGTCCCTGAGCAGCGCGATCAGGCTGTCGATCATCACCGGGTTCACGCCGGCGGTGGGCTCATCGAGCAGCAGCAGCCTGGGCTCGTTCATCAGGGCCATGCAGATCTCGAGCAGCTTCTGCTGCCCGAACGAGAGGTCGGCGCCGCGCTGGTCCCCGTGGTCCTCCAGCCCGGCCATGCGCAGGGTCTGCCGGGCCCGCTCCGTCACTGCTGGTGCCTGCCGCGTGCACATGGCGGCGAGTCCTTCATGCATATGCGGCACGCTGACCAGCAGGTTCTGCAGGCAGCTCATCTTGCCGAACACCCGCGTCTGCTGGAAGGTGCGCACCAGGCCCAGGCGGGCGATCTCGGGAACGCGCAGCCGCGAGATCTCGCGTCCGTCGAACGCGATCGACCCGCCGTCGATCGGGTGGTAGCCGACGATCGAATTGAACAGGGTCGTCTTGCCCGAACCGTTCGGCCCGATCAGGCCGACGATGCTGCCGTGCGGCACCTGCAGGGAGATGTCATGGTTGGCGACGACACCGCCGAAGCGCTTGGTGACGCCGCGCACCGCAAGCAGGTTGTTCATGGCGCGGGACTCCCCGTGATGCGGCGGCGGTTGGCACTGTAGTCGCGCAGCCAGCCCATGATGCCGGTCGGGAACAGCACCACGATCAGCACGATCAGCACGCCCAGCGCAACGCGCTGCCAGTTCAGCAGGTAAGTCCAGAACAGTTCCTGGGTCAGGTGGAACAGCGCGGCGCCGATCACCGGCCCCCACAGCGTGCCCTTGCCGCCCAGGATTGCCATCACCACCATCCACACGCCGAAGGTGGCGCCGGCAAAGGCCAGTTCGCGCGGATCGATGAAGCCCACCAGGTTGCCCGTCAGGGCGCCCGCCATGCCGAGGAAGAGGGCGCACACGCACCACGCCAGGATCTTGTAGCGCGTCGTGTGCAGGCCGAGCGCCTCGGCCTTGTCCTCGTCATCGCGGATGGCATTGAGCGCGAGACCGAACGGTCGCGCATAGAGCCAGCGCAGCGACAGCAGGGTCACTACGGCCAGCACCAGCATCGCGTAGTAGAAGAACGGCTCGCGGCTGCCGGCAGCACCCGGGAACAGCGGCAGCGTCATGCCCGATCCCGCGCCGATGAAATCCCAGCCGGCGGCACCATCGGCGCAGGCGATGCCCAGGCCCAGTGTTCCGATGGCGAAGTAGTGGCCGCGCAAGCCCAGCATGGCCGGGCCCAGCGCAAGCGCCGCCGCCACGGCCGCCAGCGCCGCCAGGCCGGTACCCACCGCCAGCCCGGCGAAGTAGCCCAGCCCGAAGTCGCGCTGCACCACCGCGCAGACATAGGCACCCACGCCGAAGAACACGATGTTGCCGAACGAGTTATAGCCCATCTGCCCGCCCATCACATCCCACGTCAGCGCAAATAGAACCATCAGCCAGAGAAAGGTCAGCTGCGTGGTGATGCCGGCGAACAGCCACGGCGCGATCAGCGCGCCCACGCTGCCCGCAAGCAGCGCCATCCAGGCCGCCCCGGCGGCCGAGGTGACCGGGAGATCCGATTCGGGCCGGCGTGCGCCGCGCAGGTGCGGGTTCATCGCAGGTAGCCGCGCCGCCGGCGCAGCATCAGGTTGCGGCTTACCAGGATCGCCACCAGCAGGGCGTAGAGGAAGGCGGTCTGGTACTCGGTGCCGAGCAGGAAGCCGGCATAGTTCTCGGCAATGCCCAGCCCGCCGCCGGCGCCAAGCACCGGCAGCATGCTGCCCAGCCCGGCCACCACCACGATCATGAAGGCGCGCACGGTATAGGGCAGGCCCAGGTAGGGGTGGATAATCCAGGTCATTGCCACCAGCCCGCCCGCCGCGCCGCAGATGGCGGCGTTGAGAGCGAAGGTCGAGGCATAGATGCGATCGGCGTCCACCCCCAGTACACGGGCAGCGCGCGCGTTCTGGGCGGTCGCCCGGATCGCCTGGCCGCGGCGCGAATGCCTGAGGAACAGCATCAGGCTGGCGCCCAGCGCCAGCGCTGCGGCGAACGCTGCCAGCTTGATCTTCGGCACCACCAGTCCGCCCGGCAGCAACAGGCTGCCCAGCCCCGCATCGACCGTACGCACATTGGCGCCGAAGGCCAGGTTGGCGAGCTGCTGCAGCACGATGCTCAGGCCGAAGGTGGCCAGCACCGAGACAAAGAGATCGCGCTCGACCAGGCGGAAGATAACGATGCGATAGAGACCCCAGCCCACGCAGTACATCACCGCCGCGGCAACCGGCACGGCCAGCATCGGGGGCACGCCCTTGCCAACCAGCCAGATCACGATATAGCCGCCCAGCATCACCAGCTCGCCCTGGGCTATGTTGATGAGATTCATCACGCCCCATACCAGCGCCATGCCGTAGGCCGCCAGCGCAAAGATCGCGCCGGCCAGCAGGCCATCCACCACGAGCTGCAGGTTCAGCTCGGGACTCTGGAAGAGGACCGCGAGATTGCTCATCTGCGTCAGGCCGCGCAGCAGCCCCCTATTTGCGCAGCGCCCAGGCAGGTGCCGGATAGATGACCTTCGACGACGCCCACTTGCCCGGCGCGACCACCTTGAACTTGCCGTCCTGCACCTGGTACAGCACCATCGACTTGGCGATATTCTTGCCGCTCTGGTCGAACCTGAGCGGGCCGTAGAACGTCATCAGGTCGGTTTTTGCCAGGGCATCGCGGACCTTCTCCGTATCGAACGAGCCGGCACGCTCGAAGGCGTCGGCGAACGCCAGCACCGCGGCGGTGGACTCGGCCGCCTGGTATGGCGCCTCGTAGTGGTACTCCTTCTCGAAGCGCTGCGCGTACTGGTCAGCCGTGCCGAACCAGCGGTCCTTGTAGCCAAGCGTGCGGTCCCATTGCGAGCCACACACCGCGAATTCGGCGCTCTTGCCGAATTTCTCGATGACCTGCGCGGAGTCGCAATGGGTCAGCGCCAGCATCGGCACGTCGATACGCATCTCCGCTACCTGCCGCACCGCCAGCGCCGCGCCCTTTTCATGGCCAGATACCACCAGGATGTCCGGCTTGAGCGCCTTCACCTTGGCCAGCGTGGCCGACATGTCGTTCAGCTCAGGCGGCAGCTTGTCGTCGATTACCACCTGCATGCCCAGGCGTTTCGCATCCTCTTCCACGCCGTCGCGCACGTCCCGCGAGAAGTTGTCGTTCTCGATGGCGATGGCCACCTTGAGGCTCTTCGGCGACTTGCCTGCCCGCTGCGCTTCCTCGGCGGCGAGCTGGATGGCCGAGCGCAGGTAGTAGTCGGAGGTGTTGAGCACCGCGAACATGTAGCGGTAGCCCTGCGTGAACAGGTTGCGGTCCGCGCCGTTGCCCTCGACCATCGGAATCTTGTACTTCTCCGTGACCGGGGCGATCGCCTTGGTGAGCCCCGAACTGTAGGGCCCCAGAACGTACTTGACGCCGTCCTGGTTGATCAGCCGTTCGGCCAGCTGTGCGCCGCGGGCCGAGGTGGATTCGTCGTCGTAGTAGAGGACCTTCAACTGATAGGCCTTGCCGCCAACCTTGACGCCGCCCATCTCATTGACGCGTTTCGCGGCAAGGTTGTAGCCGTCCTGGGTGTTCTTGCCATTGGTGGAGTACTTGCCGGTCAGGGAAACCGCGGCACCGAGGACGATGGTGTCGCCCTCCACCTTGGCGGCGGCGGGGGCCGACACGGCTAGGCCAAGACCGGCCAGGGCGCAGACGGCGGCATGGCGCAAATGGATAGCGGGCCTGGGATCGCCTGGTGAGTCCTGTTTGGATGCGTTTTTCATGGCACCTCCTCACTCTCTCCAACGTAGGACTCATTTCTGAAAGCGGAAGTGCCCGTATGTCACGGGTCCATCACTCCATGAGGTGTTCCCGGGATTCCCTATTCATGAAATGAGGCCTACGCTTGAGGTGATCAGGCAGATCGTTGCTCGACCGGGATGGGAGCCGACCGCTTTCTCGCATGAGGAGATAGCCATGGCCAAGACAGCGCATCCAGGTGGTACCCACGTGGCAGTCGCCACCAGCCCCAATACAAATACCAATACCGGCAGGCGCGGATTCATCCGGGCCACTGGCGCGGTCGGGCTTGCCGCCGGCCTCGGACCTTTCGTGATCCCGCGCTATGCCCATGCGGCAAAGCACACGCTCAAGATCCTGCAGTGGAACCACTTCGTGCCGGGCTACGACAAGTGGTTCGACGACACCTATGTGAAGGAGTGGGGTCAGAAGAACGACACCGAGGTGGTGGTCGACCACGTCGGCATCCCGGCGCTGGCCACGCGTGCCGCCGCCGAAGTGTCGGCGCAGAAGGGACACGATCTGTTCATGTTCCTGTCGCCGCCCCCGGTCTACGAGGAGCAGGTGATCGACCATCGCGAACTCTACGAGGAATGCCAGCGCAAGCATGGCAAGCCGATGGAGCTGGCGATCAAGAGTACCTACAACCCGAAGACGAAGAAGTACTTCGGCTTCTCCGACAGCTTCGTGCCGGACCCGATCAACTACCGCAAGGACCTCTGGGACGAGGCCGGTATGAAGCCGCCAGACACCTGGCTGGATGTCCTGGCCGCCGGGCGCAAGATCAAGGCCAAGAGCGGCATCCCGGTCGGCGTGGGGCTGTCCGCGGAACTTGATACCGCGATGGCGATGCGCGCCATCCTGTATGCCTTCGGCGGCTCGGTGCAGGACGACCGGCACACCGTGGTGCTCAACTCGAAGAACACGATCGAAGCGGTGAAGTTCGTCAAGGCGCTGTACCAGGAGGCCATGACGCCGGATGTGCTGGCATGGGACCCGTCGTCCAACAACCGCGCCATGCTGGCGGGCAAGATCTCGCTCTGCCTTAACGCCATCTCCATCACCCGCGAGGCCGAGAACAAGAACCTGCCGATCGCGCGCGACATCTGGCTCACGCAGGCGCTGCAGGGGCCGGTGCGGCGCATCGCGCTGGAACACGTGATGGACTGCTACGTGATCTGGAAATTCGCCGAGAACATCGCCGGCGCGAAGAAGTTCCTGGTCGACTATATCGATAACTTCCGGCAGGGCTTCCTGGGCAGCGAGTTCTACAACTTCCCTTGCTTCCCCAGTACCGTGCCAGACCTGCAGAAGCTGATCGCCGACGACCAGAAAGCCACGCCGCGCGACAAGTACAAGGTGCTCGGCGCGCTGATGAACCAGGCGACCAATGTCGGCTATCCCGGCTACGCCAACGCGGCCGTCGACGAGATCTTCAATACCTGGGTCCTCAATACCATGTTCGCCAAGGCAGCCACGGGCGACGAGACGCCGGAGAACGCAGTCCGGATCGCCGATGCCGCGTGCAAGCGCATTTTCTCGAAGTGGCGCGACAAGGGCATGGTGTAGCTCGCGGCAGGATATGGCTTCAGTAGAGGTTCGCTCGCTCACCAAGCATTTCGACGGTGCCAACGCGGTCGATAACGTCGACCTTGGCGCCCGTGATGCCGAGTTCCTGGTGCTGCTGGGGCCGTCCGGTTCCGGCAAGACCACGCTGCTGCGCCTGATTGCCGGGCTCGAGACGCCCAGCCACGGCGATATCCTGGTGGACGGCCGCGTCGTCACGGCGCTGCCGCCCAGGCTGCGCAACATGGCGATGGTGTTCCAGAGCTACGCCCTGTACCCGCACCTGAATGTGTTCGACAACATCGCCTTCCCGCTGCGGGCCAGGCACATGTCGCGCGAGGAGGTCGGGCGCAAGGTGGACTGGGCCGCGCAATTGTTCGGCATCGGACATCTGCTGCAGCGCAAGCCGCGCCAGCTGTCCGGCGGCGAGCGCCAGCGGGTGGCGCTGGCGCGCGCGGTGGTGCGCGAGCCGGTGGCGTTCCTGCTCGACGAGCCCTTGTCCAATCTCGACGCCAAGCTGCGGACCTCGGCGCGCGACGAGCTGCAGCGCTTCCAGCGCCGGCTCGCCATCACCACTGTCTACGTCACGCATGACCAGATCGAGGCGCTGGGCCTGGGCGACCGCATCGCCATCCTCGACCACGGCAGGATTCACCAGATCGGCACGCCGCAGGAGGTCTATGAACGTCCCGCCGATCTCTTTGTCGCCACCTTTATCGGCTCGCCGCCGATGAACCTGATCGAGGCCGACGGGGTCGTGACCGGGTTCCGGCCCGAGCATTTCCTGCCGCGCGAAGCCTATCCCGCGGCGGATGCGCTGCGCGCCTTTGCCATGGACGTGACGCGCATCGAGAACCTGGGCTCGGACCGCCTGGTGTACGGCAAGCTGGAAGCGCCGCTGCCGCCGGCCAGCGTGGTCTCGCGCATTCCCTGCACGGTGACGGTCCCGATCGAGCCCGGCGCCGGTCACCGCTTCGTGGTGCGCGAACGCGACCTGCGCCGCTTCGATGCGAAATCCGGGGCCAGCCTGGGGGCCGCGCCGTGAAGCCGCTGCATATCGCCACCGGGCAGCCCGCGCAGGACCAGGCGCGCCAGCCCGCGCAGCGCCTGGCCGACGACGACCGCTGGCTCGGCCGCGCCATGCTGGCCCCGGCGGTGATCTACATCGCGCTGCTGGTCGGCTTTCCGTTCATGCTGTCGATCTACTACAGCCTCTCCGATGCCACGGTGGGCAGCCAGGTGCTGCACTTCGTCGGCCTGGAGAACTTCCGGCGCGTGCTGGAAAGCAATACGTTCTGGCGTTCGCTGCGCAACGCGCTGGTCTTCACGCTGGTGTCGCAGGTGCTGGTGGTGGTGCTGGCCAAGATGCTGGCAATGGCCCTGTACCAGGAATTCCGCGGCAAATGGCTGGTGCGCCTGCTGATCCTGCTGCCGTGGGTGGCGCCGATCTCGCTCGGCACCATCGGCTGGCTGTGGATCTTCGATCCGGTCTACAGCATCATCAACTGGACCCTGGCCGCCGTCGGCGTGCTGGGGCCGCGCAACTGGCCGGTGTGGCTGGGCCAGCCGGAGCTGGCGATGGCCTCGGTCATCGTGGTGGATGTCTGGCGCCTGCTGCCGCTGGCCACGGTGATCATCCTCGCCGGCCTGAGCGGCATCCCGCAGGACATCCACGACGCCGCCGCCATGGATGGCGCCGGCTTCTGGCGGCACCTGTTCCTCATTAACCTTCCGCTGGTGATGCCCATCATGCTGGTGGCGCTCCTGTTCGGCATCGTCTTCACCTTCACCGACATGATCATCATCTACGTGCTGACCCGCGGCGGGCCGTACGACACCACCCAGGTGTTGGCCAGCCTGGCCTTCTTCACCGGCATCCAGGGCGGTGACCTGGCGGAAGGGGCCGCCATCTCGCTGTTCCTGTTCCCGGTGCTGGTGGCGGTCGTGATTGTGCTGCTGACCGTGGCGCGCCGCGCGGAGGTGACCTGAAATGCGCGCCGCTGCCATCACTTACCGGCGCTGGGCTGCGCGCGGTGCCCACTTCGGCCTGCTTGCCGCCTTCGTGGCGTTCTGCGCGTTTCCCTTCTATTGGATGCTGATCACGACCTTCAAGGATGTGCACGACCTGATCAACACCGCCAACAACCCGTTCCTGTTCAACCTGCCGCCGACGATGGAGAACCTGCGGATCCTGTTCGGCGAGACCCGCTACCTGCGCTGGGTGCTCAATACCCTGGTCGTGGCAGTGGGCGTGGTGCTGATCACGCTGCTGCTGGCCGTGCCCGCTGGCTACAGCCTGGCCCGGCTGTCGGGCCGCTGGGGCCGGCAGTGGGCCATCGGCATTTTCCTGACCTACCTGATTCCGCCAACCATCCTGTTCATCCCGTTCTCGCGCATCATCGGCTCACTCGGACTGCAGGATTCGCTCTGGTCGCTGGTGCTGGTGTATCCCAGCTTCACGGTGCCGTTCTGCAGCTGGCTGATGATGGGGTTCTTCAAGGCGGTGCCGCGCGACATCGAGGAAGCCGCGATGATGGACGGCCTGAGCCGCTTCGGCGCGTTCCTGAAGGTGGTGGTGCCGCTGTCGTCGAGCGGGATACTGACCGTGGTTATCTTCAGCGCGACGCTGGCGATGCAGGAGTTCGTCTATGCGCTGACCTTTATCACCAGTTCGTCGCAGTACACGGTGAGCGTCGGCGTGCCGACCTTCCTGGTGCGGGGCGATGTCTATTTCTGGGGTTCGCTGATGGGCGCCTGCCTGATCGTCAGCGTGCCGGTGGCTGCGCTCTACAACAGTTTCCTTGATCGCTTCGTCGCCGGGTTTACCGTCGGCGCGATCAAGTGATCAGGTGGGCTAAAGCAGCTTGCCGATCACCAGCGCCACCATCGACAGCAGGATTGTCGAAGCAAACGGCAGTACAAACTCACGCCCGAACAGCCGGAAGCGCACGTCTCCCGGCAGCCGTCCCAGCCCGACCTTCTGCAGCCAGGGCAGCGCCGCGGACAGGATGATCACGCTCAGGAAAATCGTCAGGGTCCAGCGCAGCATGGGGGCTCCGGTGCCGTTACAGGGTATGGCAGCGGTCGCCGCGGGCAAAGCCGTCCATCGGTTCGCTGTCGTCCAGGGCGCGCGTGAGCGCGATCACCTTGAACAGCTCGCCCATCTCGGCTTCTGACAACAGCTTCTGCACCGCATTGGCCTGCGGCAGGAAAGCGCGCGCGTCGGACGGGTCCAGCGCCATCAGCAGCTCGGTGATGCCTGCATTCATCAGGAAGCGCGCCTGCGAGGCAAAGCCCGCCACGGTCAGTCCAGCATCCACCGCGGCGAGCGCAATGCCGCTGAAATTCACGTGGGCGGTGATGTCCTGCAGGCCCGGGTACAGGAACGGGTCCGGGTGCGCATGATGGCGATAGTGGCACATCAGCGTGCCGCCGGCGCGCTGCGGGTGGTAGTACTCGCCCGCCGGGAAGCCGTAGTCGATAAAGAAGGCTGCGCCGCGCGCCAACATGGCGCCGACCGCGCGGGTAAAGCCCTCGGCTTCGGCATGGGTCTCGGTGACGAGCTCGTGGTCGCCGGGGATGTCGCGCAGGGCCTCGGGCACGTCGGCATCGGCCAGCGGGCGGTCCTCGAAGCGGAAGGCGGATGTGGCATCGTCGCCGCGCACTACGCCGCGCTCATGCCAGCGGCCGCCGCTACGTGCGTAGAGTTGTACCGGCATCGCATCGAGCACTTCATTGCCGACGATCACGCCTTCAAAGCTGGCAGGCAGCGTATCGAGCCAGGTGACGCGGTCCGCCAGGTGCGGCGCGCGCTGCGCCAGCGTGGCCTGCTGGCGCGCGCGCAGTTCGCCCGACAGCTCGACGATGGCGTAGGTGTCCGGCAACTGGCCTTCCTGCTCCAGCCCCAGCAGCAGGTCCGCCGCCAGCCGGCCGGTGCCGGCGCCGAATTCCAGCATGCGCGGCAATCCCTGCGCCAGCAGCGGCGCGAACTGGCGCGCCAGCGTACGCGCGAAAAAGGGGCTCAGCTCCGGGGCGGTGATGAAGTCGCTGCCGTCGCGGGCATCGCGCCCGAACTTGGCCGAACCGCCGCTGTAATAGCCCAGGCCGGGCGCGTACAACGCCAGCGCCATATAGCGGTCAAAACCGATCCAGCCGCCGGCCGCGTCAATGGATTCGCCAATGCGGGCCGTAAGGGTATCGGACGCGGCCTGCGCGTCGGCGGGGGGAAGGGGTAAACTAGCGGCTTTCTGCATCCTGCGATTGTAGCAATGCCCGCATCCAAGACTCCTGCCAGCCAGACCGGTGACCAGACCCATAGCCAGACTGGTAGCCAGCGCGCCACCGCCCGCGGCGTGGCGCTGGTGACCGGCGGCGCGCGCCGCCTGGGCCGCGCCATCGCGCTTGAACTGGCGGCGCAGGGCTGGGACGTGGCCGTGCACTGCCATCGCTCGGTGGACGAGGCCGAAGCCCTGGCCGCGCAGATCCGCGCGCTGGGCCGCCGTGCCGCGGTGCTGCGCGCCGACCTGGCCGACGAAGCCGCCACCGGCCGCCTGGTGGCGGACTGCACCGCCGCGCTGGGCGCGCCCACTTGCCTGGTCAACAACGCTTCGCTGTTCCAGTACGATGTGGCGACCAGCTTCTCATATGCGTCGCTGGATACGCATATGCGCACCAACGTGGCGGCGCCGCTGCTGCTCGCGCGCGAACTGCACAAGGCGCTGGGCGCCGCTGCCGGCAACGACAAGGCCATCGAGCCGCGCGGCGTGGTGATCAACCTGCTGGACCAGAAGCTGGACAACTTGAACCCGGACTTCCTGTCGTACACGCTGTCCAAGGCCGCGCTGCAGACCGCCACGGTGCAGCTGGCCCAAGCGCTGGCGCCGCGCCTGCGCGTGGTGGGCGTGGCCCCCGGCATCACGCTGGTGTCGGGCGAGCAGTCCGAGCAGAGCTTCCGCCGCGCACATCGCGTGACGCCGCTGGGCCAGTCGTCCACGCCCGAGGATATCGCCCAGGCGGTGGCCTACCTGGCGCAGGCGCGCGCCGTGACGGGCACCACGCTGTACGTGGACGGCGGCCAGCACCTGATGCCGCTGGCGCGCGACGTGATGTTCCTGACCGAGTAAGCTGGAAGCCAGCAACCGAATACCGTAGTGCCTGATGTGCCGCGTCCGCCGGGCGCGGCTTCCTTTTTCCCCTCAGCAGCCCGCTCATGACCATGCTCGCCGCCCTTTCCCACCCCAGCCTGCAAGACTGCCGACGCATGTTCCTGCGCAACTACGAAGTGCAGATCAATATCGGCGTGCACGAATTCGAGAAGAAGGGCGAGCAGCGGGTGCTGATCAATATCGACCTGTTCGTGCCGCTGGCGCAGAGCACCCCGCAGGCCGACAAGCTCGATGAAGTGGTCGACTACGACTTCATGCGTAACACCGTGGCCGAGCGCATGGCGCAGGGCCACGTGCACTTGCAGGAAACCTTGTGCGACGACGTCGCGCGCGCGATGCTGAAGCATCCCAAGGTGCGCGCGGTGCGCGTCTCGACCGAGAAGCCCGACGTCTACCCGGACTGCGATTCGGTCGGGGTCGAGGTCTTCCATATCAAGCAGGCCTGAGCCGCGGTTCCACTGGCGCCAGCACCGTGCGGGCGCCTAAAGTAAAATGTTGCCCCTTCGCGCCGCGCCGGCCATTCCATCCGGCGGGCGCCACGCAACAGGATGCTCCATGAGCCACTCGAACAACTTCTACCGCCTCGAGACGAGGCTGCAATCGCAAACCGGCAAGGCCATCGGTGACTTCGGCATGATCGAGGACGGCGATACCGTGCTGGTCTGCATGAGTGGCGGCAAGGACTCGTACACTATGCTGTCTGTCCTGATGGCGCTGCAGAAGCGCGCGCCGATCCAGTTCAAGCTGATCGCGATGAACCTGGACCAGAAGCAGCCCGGCTTCCCGGAACACATCCTGCCGGAGTACCTGAAATCGGTCGGCGTGGAATATGTGATCGTCGAGGCGGATACCTACTCGATCGTCAAGGAGAAGGTGCCCGAGGGCAAGACCACCTGCTCGCTGTGCTCGCGCCTGCGCCGCGGCGTGATCTACCGTACCGCCAAGGAGCTGGGCGCCAACAAGATCGCGCTGGGCCACCACCGCGACGACATCGTCCAGACCTTCTTCCTGAACATGTTCTTCGGCGGCAAGATGAAGGCGATGCCGCCCAAGCTGTCGACCGACGATGGCCAGCACATCGTGATCCGCCCGCTGGCGTACTGCTCGGAGAAGGACATCGCGTCGTACGCGCGTGCCATGGAATTCCCGATCATCCCGTGCAACCTGTGCGGCTCGCAGGAAAACCTGCAGCGCAAGAAGGTCAGCGAGATGCTGCAGGACTGGGAGCGCCAGAACCCGGGCCGTATCGACAATATCTTCTCGGCGCTGCGCAACGTGGTGCCGTCGCACTTGGCCGATACCGACCTGTTCCCGTTCACCGGGCTGGCCACTGGGCTGGCCAAGGTGGATGAAGCGTCACTGTTCGGCGAAACCACCTTCCAGCAGCAGCCGCTGATGTTTGCCGGCAACGTGGAAGAGAACCGGATGGAGTTCGTGCGCTTCGAGCGCCCGCCCGCGGCTGCCGCGGCACCGGCGGCTGAGCAGGCCGGCACGCAGTAAGACTGCCCCGCCTGTTTTCTCCCTCTTCCGCAAGCGGGAGAGGGAGAAAACAATCGGCATTTTTCAATTGCCCTAATTCGCAGCCGCCGCCCGCACCGGGGCGTTTGCCTTATCGCGCATCAATGCATGCGTGTCGTCGATCCATTTCTGGAACCGGTCTTGCGCATGCGCCTTCTGCTGCGGCGTGGTCATGTTGGCGATGGCCACGGTCAGCGCGATGCCTGCGTTGTCACTGGCTTCATGGCTGGCGGCAAGCCTGGCTGGCGGGTTCTGCCAGTATTCGCGGAAGCGGTGCAGCACGTCTATCACCTGTGCCTTGGGTGGCTGCGTGGCCTGCACGTAGCGCACCATCTTGAGCCATTCCTGCTGCCGGGCGACGCGCTCGGCGTAGCGCGCCTCGGCATTCTGCGCCACCGGGCCTATCCTGGCGCGGATGGCCTTTTCCTGATCGCTGGAGAAGTTGCCGTAGACCAGCCGCGCGTACTCCATCACCTTGTCATAGCGCGCTTCCTCGCGCTCGGCAGGGTTGGGATTCAGGAATTTCTTGCGGTACTTGGCATTGCCCTCGCCAAATTTCTTCTCCATGCGGCCGATCTGCTCAGGCGTCAGCGTCAGCAACAGGTCGGCGAGGTCGGGCATCGCTTGTTCGAAGGACTTGCGCGCCAGTTGCTGCGAGGCGTCCTGGAAGTGCTCGACCGTGGCCGGTGTCACCGGTTGGCGCACCTCGGCCTTGGCCTGTTGCAGCAAGGTGGCGATTTCCGGCAATTGCGCCTTGCGATGCCAGGCAAAAAAGCGCGCAATGGCCTCGCGCGTGAGCGGCTCCTGGGCTGTGGTGACATCGACGTAGTTGTCGATCCACCAGTACGCCAGGTGGTCACCCTGCTGGTATCCCAGCTTCATGGCGCTGCAGGCGCACAAGGCCGCTGCGCCCAGAATCGCGAAAATCCGCCGGGCCCAGCAATTGTGAAATTCAGAAACGGCGCCCCGATGCGCAGAAACCGCCATGTTAAAATCGGCGCGCATTGATGCCGGCCTGCCCAGGTGGCCGCCAGCCAAGTCCTGGCAAGGGTTTGCGGGGTTATGCGCAGGCCTGGCCGCACGTTTTCGCCAAACCTGGCGGCGCAGTCCGCCAAACACCCGGCTGGCGTTTTCAAGAATATTTTCGGACACACTCACTTAGGGGTCTCCTTGTGAATATCGTCATTCTCGCCGCGGGCATGGGCAAGCGGATGTATTCCGATTTGCCCAAGGTACTGCACCCGGTAGCCGGACGGCCCATGCTCGCGCATGTCCTGGACACGGCCCGTGCTCTGTCGCCGTCGCGGCTGGTGGTCGTGGTCGGCCACGGTGCCGGGCGCGTGCGCGAGGCCGTTGCCGCCGACGATGTCGCCTTTGCCGAACAGCCCCAGCAGCTTGGCACGGGCCATGCGGTGATGCAGGCACTTCCCTTGTTGGACGACAGCCAGCCCACGTTGGTTCTGTATGGTGACGTGCCGCTCACCAGCGCTGCCACGCTCCAGGCACTCGTAGCCGAAGCCGGCACGCAGCGCTTTGGCGTGCTGACCGTGGAAATGCCCGACCCGACCGGCTATGGCCGCATTGTGCGCGATGCCGCGGGCAGCATCGTCCGCATCGTCGAGCAGAAGGACGCCAGCGACGCCGAGAAGGCGATCCGCGAGATCAACACTGGCATTATCGTGTGCCCCACCGGCCACCTGCGCAAGTGGCTGTCGACGCTGCGCAACGATAATGCCCAGGGCGAGTACTACCTGACCGACACGGTCGAGCGCGCCGTGGCCGATGGCGTGGAGACCGTCTCGGCCCAGCCGGCGGCGATCTGGGAGACGCTCGGCGTCAACAGCAAGCTGCAGCTGGCCGAGGTCGAGCGCATCCACCAGGGCAACCAGGCCCGGCGCCTGCTGGAAGCCGGCGTGACGCTGCTGGATCCGGCCCGCATCGACGTGCGCGGCGAACTGAGCTGCGGGCGCGACGTTACCATCGACGTGGGCTGCGTATTCGAAGGGCGCGTGCACCTGGAAGACGGTGTGCGCATCGGCGCCCATTGCGTGATCCGCAACAGCACCGTCGGCGCCGGCGCCCAGGTGCACCCGTTCTGCCATATCGACGAGGCCAGGGTTGGCCCCGCCGGCCGCATCGGGCCGTACGCGCGGCTGCGCCCTGGCACCGAGCTGGGCGAGGACGTGCATATCGGCAACTTTGTCGAGGTCAAGAACGCCCAGGTAGCCGCGCACAGCAAGGCCAACCACCTGGCTTATGTGGGCGATGCCACGGTGGGGTCGCGCGTCAATATTGGCGCGGGTACCATCACCTGCAACTATGACGGGGTGAACAAGCACCGCACGGTGATCGAGGACGATGTCTTTATCGGCTCCGACACCCAGCTGGTGGCCCCGGTGACGGTGCGCCGCGGCGCCACGCTGGGTGCCGGCACCACGCTGACCAAGGAGGCGCCCGCCGACAAGCTGACGCTGTCGCGGGCCAAGCAGCTGACCATCGACGCCTGGCAGCGCCCGGTCAAGCAGCCGAAGAAGTAAGCGTCAGAGGGCCGTCCGCGGGCGGCCAGGGCACGCGCCGCCTCGGTGAGGCGGCGCCACAGGATTCATACCGGCGCCTGAGGTCTACGGGCAGGCGCCAGCAAACGGGGGTTCAGCATGTGTGGCATCGTCGGCGCGGTTTCCACGCGCAATATCGTTCCGGTCCTGATCGAAGGGTTGCGCCGCCTGGAGTATCGCGGCTATGACTCGTGCGGCGTCGCCGTCGTGCGCGACGATGCGGTCGAGCGCGCGCGCACCGTGTCGCGCGTGGCCGACCTGGACGCGCAGACGCAGGCTTCCGGCCTGTCCGGCTTCACCGGCGTTGCGCATACGCGCTGGGCCACGCATGGCAAGCCCGATACCGTCAACGCCCACCCGCACCTGTCGGGCGAGACCATCGCGCTGGTGCACAACGGCATCATCGAGAACTACGAGCCGTTGCGCGAAGAACTGCGCGCGGTCGGCTACGGCTTTGAATCGCAGACCGATACCGAGGTGGTCGCCCACCTGATCCACCAGGCCTACACCTATCCCAGCAGTGCCACGCGCGGCGACCTGTTCGCCTCGGTGCGCGCGGTGACCAAGCGCCTGCACGGCGCCTACGCCATCGCCGTGTTCGCCAAGGACCAGCCCGGCCGCGTGGTCGGCGCGCGCGCCGGTTCGCCGCTGGTGGTGGCGCTGGGCGAGAACGAGGCCTTCCTGGCCTCCGACGCGCTGGCCGTGGCCGGCACCGCCAACCGCATCATCTACCTGGAAGAGGGCGATGTGGTCGAGATCACGCTGGACGGCGTGACCATCCACGACGTCGACGACCACCCGGTCGAGCGCGAGGCGCGCGTGGTCGAAGCGCACGCCGCATCGGTGGAACTGGGCCCGTACCGCCACTTCATGCAGAAGGAGATCTTCGAGCAGCCGCGCGCGCTGGGCGACACGCTGGAAGGCATTGAAAGCATTTCGCCGGAGCTGTTCGGCAGCGGCGCCACCGAGGTCTTTGCCGGCATCGACAGCGTGCTGATCCTGGCCTGCGGCACCAGCTACTACTCCGGCTGCACCGCCAAATACTGGCTGGAGAGCATTGCCAAGATCCCGACCCAGGTCGAGGTCGCCAGCGAATACCGCTACCGCGAAACCGTGCCCAACCCGCGCGCGCTGGTGGTGGTGATCTCGCAGTCCGGCGAGACCGCCGACACCATGGCCGCGCTGCGCCATGCGCGCGCGCTTGGCCACGTGCACACGCTGGCGGTCTGCAATGTGGCCACCAGCGCCATGGTGCGCGAGACCGAGCTGCGCTTCCTGACGCGCGCCGGCACCGAGATCGGCGTGGCCTCGACCAAGGCCTTCACCACGCAGCTGGCCGCGCTCTACATGATGACGCTGGCGCTGGCCAAGGTGCGCGGCCTGCTGACCGAAGACGCCGAGGCCAAGGCCCTGACCAACCTGCGCCACCTGCCCGTCGCGCTGCATGGCGTGCTGGCGCTGGAGCCGCAGATCATCGCCTGGTCGGAAGACTTCGCGCGCCGCGAGAACGCACTGTTCCTCGGCCGCGGCCTGCATTACCCGATCGCGCTGGAAGGCGCGCTCAAGCTCAAGGAAATCTCCTATATCCACGCCGAGGCCTACCCGGCGGGCGAACTGAAGCACGGCCCGCTGGCACTGGTCACCGAAGCAATGCCGGTAGTCACCGTCGCCCCCAACGACGCACTGCTGGAAAAGCTCAAGTCCAACATCCAGGAAGTGCGCGCCCGCGGTGGCCGCCTGTACGTGTTTGCCGACAGCGACACCCAGATCCAGTCGTCCGACGGCATCCAGGTGATCCGCCTGCCCGAGCACTACGGCGATCTCTCGCCGATCCTGCATGTTGTGCCGCTGCAGCTGCTGGCCTACCACACGGCCTGCGCCCGCGGCACCGACGTGGACAAGCCGCGTAACCTGGCGAAGTCGGTAACGGTGGAGTAAGGCACTCCTACCATCGTCAGATTGCGGCTTTGTAACACTAGTGCACAAAAGCATCTCACGAAAACCGCACACATGAACCCGGAAAGCCTTGCGCCATAAGGCTTTCCGGGGGATGTGCTAATAGGCCGTTACCCCCAAATTTGGGCTCTCGGTACCACCCGCCAATTTTCGCAATCCGCGCGATAAAATTTCGTATTGCGAAAAATTTCCTGAAATAGTGCAATGCCTCTCGTAGGGTATGAATATACCGCATGACTACGAAGAGTGATTTATGGTGCTCGTGTGCAGGTCGCCCACCCACACCCAAGCCAAATCTCCTGGTCACCGGTCATTCCACTTAGCTAAGAGGGTCTCGACCGCTGACGCGAGCGCTTTTCCCCTGTACTGATTCCTTTCCACCGCATTTGCCCCTATTTGTATGGGGAGCAGTTGCGTCTAATCTGCCAACAATGGCGCCCCCCACCATCGGCATATTTACGCTGTCACGGCTACGAGATAGATTGTCGAAATCCATCAACAAGAAGAACAGGCCGTGCTGGACAAGACCTATCTCATATTCGAAAACCTAGGTGAGCGGCACGCAATTGACCCAGCTCAGCTCGATACATGTTCGAACGCTGCGCGGGTCCGGTTGGATGCACACCATACTGCTCCGGTGGAGTTTCAAATGGAGTCAGAGGGCGTCGCGAGAACCTACGCGCTGGAGTGGGTGCCTGTGGACAACAAGCTCAAGCGCTCCTACCTGAATGCTGACGATGCGAAGCGCGACGGTGCATACGCTATTGCGCTTGCCGCGGTGGATGAGCTTAAGGAGCTTGTTGGGGTAGCTCGCTGCGAGACGAGGACCGGTGCCGACTATTACGTTGCTCCGGCGTCGAGCAATCCCGATGACCTCGAGGAGGCATTTCGTCTTGAAGTATCTGGCTCGGACAGTGATGAGACGCAAGTTCGCTATAGGCTGAAGCAGAAGCAGCAGCAAGCTCGCGAAGGGAAGGCACCGCAATGTCAGCGGCAGCCCCCAGGCACGCAAATGCCAGTAGGACAAGAAACAAGCCTTTGACGGCCGAAAACCATTTCACTTGGCAGCCCCAGGCGCGCTTGCCGGCGCGGCACCGAAGTCCACCTGCGGCGGCTTGGCAATTGTCGCTTCGCTAGCGACCGTGAAGTTGGGCTTCTCCTTGTAACCGAAGACCATTGCCGTCAGGTTTGAGGGAAACGACCGCACGGTGACGTTATAGGCCTGAACCGATTGGATATACCGGTTTCGCGCGACGGTTATCCGATTCTCCGTACCCTCAAGCTGGGACTGCAGGTCCCTGAATCCCGCATCGGCCTTCAGCTGGGGATAGTTCTCTGAGACCGCCAGCAGCCTCGACAAACTGCCGGAGAGCTGCTGCTGTGCCGCTTGAAATTGAGCGAAGGCTTGCGGGTTGTTGAGCAACTCCGGTGTGACCTGGATTGCGCCGACACGCGCACGAGCCTCTGTCACCTGCGTCAGGACTTCACGTTCATGGCTCGCGTAGCCTTTCACAGTGTTCACCAGGTTAGGGACCAAGTCAGCACGGCGTTGGTACTGGTTCACCACTTCCGACCAGCCTGCCTTGACCTGCTCATCCTGGGTCTGAATCGTGTTGTACCCACACCCTGTGAGGCTGACTGACAGCATCGCTGCAAGAAACAACCATAGTTTGCGCACAAAACACCTCCGTCGCTCTGCGGTCCCCAATGCAAGCCGCATGGGCTCAATAATCCGCCGAAAGGCCTGCCCCAAAATCGGGTTTTCAGCATTTATGGTAGGTGACGTGGACGGCAGCTCTATTGATTTCCCTCAAGAACGATTGGACCGGGCGTGTCAAGCTCCCGGCGGCGCACGTCTCGACCTTGGCCTTCGCCGCACATGCACCCATAGGCACACGCCTGTACGTTTCGCCTAAACAAATGCTTGGCAATTGGTTCGAAATCGATGCCTAGAATGTCTGCATGCCAACTGCGTGAAGGAGCTTTCTGATGCCCACCACGGAGACCATTGCGTTGGCCATCTCGAGCGTGCCGTCTCGACCGAAGGAGCAAACCGAGATGTGTGAGCACAAGGGCATCGGACATCCCGATAGCCTATGCGATGGGGCTGTCGAAGCAGCGGCTCGCGCCTTGTGTTGCGCCTACCTCGAAGCCTATGGAGCAGTCCAGCACTTCAACCTGGACAAGGCGCTACTCATCGGCGGCATGAGCGCGCCAAAGTTCGGCGGTGGCAAAGTGCTGCGCCCAATACGATTGATAGTATCTGGCCCGGTTACAGAACTTCCGTCGGCTAAGGCCGAGCAGGTTGTTGAGCAGGCCATTCGCGAGTACCTGGCAACGTGCTTGGGCGGGATTGGCAATGACATCCGCATCGAGCCAATCCTCCGTCCCTCGGCGCCGAACCTTCGGCGGGTGACGGACTCCCCGTCTATCCCACTGTCCAATGACACATCCTTTGGTGTGGGTTATGCGCCACATACATCGCTGGAAAAAGCGGTGCTGTCGGCCGCGCACCTCCTGCGCTCAAGTGCATTTAGAGAAACGTTTGAGGCGGCGGGGCTCGATTACAAGGTGATGGGGAGTCGGCTGGATGAGCATCAGCGCCTCACTATTGCGCTGGCGTTTGTGGACCGATGCGTGCACGGCGTCGACGAGTATTTCACGCTCAAGGAGGAAATTGGGTCGCATCTAGCCGAGCGCATCGGCATTGAGTGTGAGATTGCCATCAATACCCTCGATAATCGAGATGCCACCGACGAAAGCGGGATTTACCTGACGGTCACTGGCCTAAGTGCCGAGCATGGTGATGACGGCCAGGTCGGCCGGGGGAACCGGGTCAACGGCCTGATTACCCCCTATCGGCCAATGTCGCTGGAGGCGGCAGCGGGCAAGAACCCCGCGTCACATGTCGGCAAGCTCTACAACGTGCTCGCCCACCGGTTAGCCACCCATATTCAAGTAAACGTGGATGGCGCGGATGAAGTCATTGTTCGGCTCCTCTCCGGAATTGGACGCCCCATCGACCAGCCCCAACTGGTTGCCATCGATGTCGTGGCCGAGCGCGGCCTCTCGAGCGCCCAGGAGCAGCAAATTCGTGAACTCGCCACGCGACAGCTGGCGGAGCTTCCCGCCTTGGTCAATGAGCTAGTCCACGGCACGGTAGCGGTCTTCTAGCCCCGCAATCTCGGCGGCAGAGCAATCTCGGCGTCTGCATCGGCCAGCCGAGCTGGCTTCAGCAGCTTCCTGCCACGTGCGTCATGTGGCGTTCTACATTCATCCCCAAGCCAGCGCCCGCAGCGTCCCCGGCTGTCCCATGGGCCCTTGATTGAAATCAAGGGGCAAATCGACTGGTCGCCCAGAATGAGAATAGAAATTATGTGCTGTCCTCCTAACCGCCCCCAAGGAGAGGATGGAATGCCGACCAGGTCCGCTACCCCTAACTCGAGGAATTACGGCGTTACCGACACCCAGACAGTCCAAACGACCGCCGAGGGCCCAGCTGCCTCTCAGCAACTCGTGCGTGACCCCGTCTGTGGCATGGAGATTTCCTCACGGGAAGCCGCTGCCAGCGCGGATTTTGACCAGAAGCGGTATTGGTTCTGCTCCTCACACTGTGAGCAGGCTTTCCTTGCCAACCCGGCGCAATATATCCCTCACCCCGTTGATAAGCGTAGCTCGGCTGGGCGCTCCCGTAGTGCTGCTCCGCCGGTCGGCACTCCTACCTCTGCGGCGGCGACGCCCGCGCTTGCTTCCAGCGCCGCCAAGCAACTCGCCAAGGACCCCATCTGCGGAATGATGGTGGACAAAGCTACGGCCCTGTCCACCGAGCGTGGCAACCGCAAGTACTACTTCTGCAGCGAGAGCTGCCTTCGGACCTTCGAATCGCCAGAGAGCGAGTTGAAAGCCATGAAGACGCGCGTGACGATTGCCCTCACGGGCGTCCTAGCGCTGGCGGTGCTGCGGGCAGGTGCTTTCCTGGCGTTGGCGGCTGGAGCGACCCTGCTGACATGGGCGCCGATTCCCGCTTTACCTTGGTTCACTTGGGGTATGTGGCTATTCCTCCTGGTCACGCCGGTCCAGTTCATTGGCGGCTGGAGCTTCTACAAAGGCGCGTGGAACGCGATACGCACGCGCAATATCAACATGGACTTCCTCATCGCCCTAGGGACGTCCGTCGCCTACTTTTACAGCGTAGTAGTGCTGTTCTTCCCCTCCTGGCTGCCCGTCAAGGTCGAAGAGCGGGACGTGTACTTTGAGGTCTCGGCGGTCATTATCGCCTTCGTGCTGCTGGGCAAGTACATGGAGGAAATCATCAAGAAGAAGTCCTCCGCTGCCGTTCGACGTCTGCTCGACCTGCGCCCCGCCATCGCTCACGTGCTTCGCGACGGGAAGGAGGTGGAAATCCCGGCCGAAAGCATCATGGTGGGCGAAGCCGTCGTTGTACGCCCCGGCGAGAAGATTCCCACGGATGGCAAGGTTATCGAGGGCCAGTCCAGTGTCGACGAATCAATGCTGACCGGCGAGTCAATGCCCGTGGAAAAGAAGCTTGGCGCTGCCGTTATTGGCGGTACCCTCAATCGCAGTGGTGCCTTCAGTTTCCAAGCCACAAAAATCGGGGCAGACACTGCGCTTGCTCAGATTATCAGGATGGTCGAGGACGCCCAGGCCAGCACCGCGCAGATTCAGCGACTGGCCGACCAGGTCACCGGATACTTCGTGCCGGCCGTTGTCTCGGTGGCCGTGCTGGCGCTGGTTGGATGGACGGTAGCAGGTCACTTCCCCCATGGGCTGCTCGCGTTTGTGGCGGTACTGATTATTTCGTGCCCGTGCGCTCTAGGTGTTGCAACACCGGCATCACTGATGGTCGGTGTCGGCAAGGGCGCAGACAATGGCATCCTGATACGCGGCGGCGAGGTGCTTGAGCGGGCCGAGAAGCTCACGGCGGTTGTCTTTGACAAGACGGGGACGATTACGCGCGGAGAGCCCACCGTGACTGATGTCCTCTCATTGTCGAACCATGAGGAATCAACGCTATTGACCTTGGCTGCCGCTGTCGAGAGTGGGTCTGAGCACCCCTTGGGCGAAGCCATCGTCCGCGCCGCGCAACATCGCGGTTTAACCATCCCGAAAGCCAACGGTATCGTGGCCCTGTCAGGCATGGGAATTCAGGGCCAGGTCGACGGTCAGCTGGTCTGGCTAGGCAATCGGCGCCTGTTTGGACGCCAAGGCATCCCGGCCGATGCGGCCGAACCCGTACTAGGGAAGCTCGAAGCCGATGGCAAGACGGCCATGCTGGTCGGCGCTGGCACACAACTGCTCGGCGTAGTAGCCGTGGCTGACACCGTAAAACCCGAGGCCGCCGAAGCGGTCGCAGCATTGAAGGCGCGCGCCATCAAGGTTGTGCTGCTGAGCGGTGACAACCGTCGCACTGCCGAGGCAATCGGCCGGCAGGTTGGCATCGAGCATGTCATTGCCGAAGTGATGCCGGAAGACAAAGTCGAAACTATTCACGCATTGCAGAAGCAAGGTGAAGTCGTGGCCATGGTGGGGGACGGGGTCAACGACGCACCGGCGCTGGCCGCAGCGGACATCGGCATTGCCATCGGCTCAGGCTCGGATGTTGCCAAGGAAACTGGCAGCATCATTCTCATTCGTGATGACGTGCGTGACGTGGTCGCCGCCATTGAGCTGTCCCGCGCGACGATGCGGAAAATCAAACAGAACCTCTTCTGGGCGTTCATTTACAACACCATCGGCATCCCTGTCGCCGCATTTGGACTCCTGAACCCCATCTTTGCAGCAGCGGCGATGGCGCTGTCTTCGTTGAGTGTGGTGGCCAACTCGGCACTGCTGAAGCGCGTACGACTCGGCTCCTTGATTACCAGCCCGGAGGCGAGATGAAACACGCACTGGCCTGGATTTGCGCCGCCCTTGCAACGCTGCTCGCGGCGGCTATCGTCTACCGGTTTGGGATTTCGCCACTCACGATATTGGTCGCGCTACTCCTGCTTTCCTGTCCAGTCGTGGTCGTCTGGGTAAGTCTTCGACTCTCTCGACAGTGCGAACAGGACATCCGAAACGCAGTAGAAGGTGAACTCAAAAGTCGCGACAAACCTTGAAGAGGAGGTCCGTCAATGGACTGGCTTACACAGAACTCTGTATGGCTCCTGATTGCTGCGGCATTGGCGTTATTGATGTGGCGTCGATTCATGGCCCGCCCAAACAGCGAGCATCGCGACGTCTCGTACACAAGTCAAGGGAGCGGGAACGATGCACACGACCCCGTCACCGGCAACAAGGTAGATGCCGCCCACGCCATCACGGCGAATTTCGAAGGAAAGACGTTCTTTTTCGAATCCGAGAGTTCGCGCGCGGTGTTTCAGCAAAACCCTGAACGATTCGCCCACCAGCACCATCGCCACCACGGCTGCAGTTAGCCGGCACCGTGAATAGTGTCCATTCCATCGGAGGAAAGTATGAACCACGACAACCATGAAGGACCGGAGCATACCCAACGAACGGTTTCAAGGTCCAAGGTCGTTACGATTGGCTTTCTACTGGTAATTGGATACTTCCTGTGGACAGAACACCGGGCGCACTTCATTCAGTTCCTGCCATTCCTCCTGCTGGCCGCCTGTCCGCTAATGCACCTCTTCATGCACGGGGGGCATGGTCACGGTCAAGGCCATGGAAAAGACGAAACGCCGAAAGATATGAACACTAAGGGAGAGCGATGATGCAACACGATACGCAATCCGGCTACGGTCTGTGGTCTCTGGTCATTATCAACTCAGCCGTCTTCATCATCTTCGCCTTCAGCTTCACCAAGCCGAAGACCCAGCGTGACTGGCGGTCCTTCGGCGCATTCTCGGCGTTCATCGTGGCGCTCTTTACGGAGATGTATGGCATTCCCCTGACTATTTATCTCCTGCTGCCGTGGCTTTCGGCGAAGTTCCCTAGTATCGATTTTCTGTCCCACGATGCCGGTCACCTTCCGGAGATGATTTTCGGCTGGCGCGGCAACCCCCACCTGGGGCCATTTCACCTCGCCAGCGACATCCTGATTTTCGGCGGCTTCGTCATGCTGTCTGCCGCGTGGCGCGTTCTGTACCTGGCCCAGCAGCAGCACCGCCTGGCGACCACTGGTCTCTATGCACGCATGAGGCACCCCCAGTATGTCGCCTTCGTCCTGATTATGTTCGGCTTCCTGCTGCAATGGCCGACGATAGTCACCCTGGTGATGTTCCCTATCCTGGTCTGGATGTACGTTCGGCTCGCCAAGGCGGAGGAGCACGACGCGCTAGCCGAATTCGGGCAGGAGTATTACGAATACCGCCGAAAGACTCCAGCGTTCATTTCGCACATCTCTGGCGGAGATGTTCCTCGGACACGCCCTCATTGAAGTCAATCGCTATCTTCCCTGCACACGGAGGCTGCTATGAAGCCCTTCAAAACAGGTGTGACGCTATCTGCCACGGTCGTGCTTTTCTACGCTCTATGCACGGTTGTATGGATGGCTCTTCCTGAGCCTTTCATGAATTTCATGAACGCGCTGTTTCACGGTCTCGACTTCCGGCGCCTGCAGACGGGTGAACCGTTGTCGTGGTGGTCCATCATCTACCCGGCCTTTGTGTTTGCAGTGTGGTTCTTTGCTGCCGGTGCATTCTTTGCGTGGCTGCACAACAACCTCCGAGGAGAAAACTGACCCCGGGGCCTGGAGTGTATGACTGCAAGGTGTAGCACCGCGCCCCGACCGGCGGCCGGCTGCGAACAGCAGCGACCGCCGATTCTTCTTGCCTTTACCCGCTAACTTGAAAGGCCCCAATGGAACCGCGTCAACAACAGTTCTCCCTCTTGTATGTACTTGCGGCGGTCCTGATGATGCTCGCCATACAGAGCTACGTAGGCACCTCTCATGTCGAAACGCTGCCGTACAGCGATTTCAAAGTGCTGCTCAAGGCTGGCAAGCTCAAGAACGTCGCGCTTGGGGAGGCGGCCATTACCGGTACGCTCAGCACCGACGGCATCGAGAAGCTACTTCCCAAGCAGCAGGTCGACGAGATGCTGCGCGAGGGGAAAGGCGACCATCAGTTTTCCACGCTCCGGGTAAATGACCCCAATCTGGTTCAAGACCTCGAAGCGGCCAAAGTGCGCTTCGTTGGGCAAGCTGACAATAAGTGGATTGGTGTCCTGCTCTCGTGGATTGTGCCAGCCCTCCTGTTCTTTGCAATCTGGAGTTTCATGATTAAGCGTATGGGCGGGGCTGCCAGCGGGATGATGGAAATAGGCAAGAGCAAGGCAAAGGTCTACATGCAGAAAGAAACCGGCGTGACGTTTGCCGACGTCGCCGGCATCGACGAAGCCAAGGAAGAACTTGCTGAAATCGTCAACTTTCTGAAAGACCCTCAACGCTATCGGCGCCTGGGTGGAAAGATTCCAAAGGGCGTACTGCTCCTGGGGGCTCCCGGCACAGGCAAGACATTGCTGGCAAAGGCAGTCGCCGGGGAAGCTGGCGTGCCGTTCTTTAGCTTGAGCGGCTCGGAGTTCGTTGAAATGTTTGTTGGCGTAGGGGCGGCGCGGGTGCGCGACCTATTCAACCAGGCCGAA
This sequence comes from Cupriavidus sp. FW305-F7, assembly GCF_058782875.1. Taxonomy (NCBI): domain Bacteria; kingdom Pseudomonadati; phylum Pseudomonadota; class Betaproteobacteria; order Burkholderiales; family Burkholderiaceae; genus Cupriavidus; species Cupriavidus sp. FW305-F7. Next base: position 93,723 of record NZ_JBYSYC010000014.1, read on the forward strand.
ACCAAGGCACCCTGCATCATCTTCATTGACGAACTCGACGCGCTAGGCAAGACCCGTGCCCTCGGTGCAGTTACCGGCAATGACGAACGCGAACAGACCCTGAACCAGTTGTTAGTTGAGATGGACGGCTTTGATACCAACAAGGGCGTCATCATCATGGCGGCCACCAACCGGCCAGAAATCCTGGACCCGGCGTTGCTGCGCCCCGGCCGCTTCGACCGCCATATCGCCCTGGACCGCCCTGACCTGAAAGGGCGCGAGCAGATTCTCAAGGTACACATCAAAAATGTCGTTCTTGCCCCGACCGTCGACCTGACCAAGCTGGCCGGGCGCACGCCCGGATTCGCGGGCGCCGACCTCGCCAACCTTGTCAATGAGGCCGCACTCCTGGCGGCCCGGAAGGGCAAGGATGCCGTGGAGATGATTGATTTTGACGAGGCGCTGGACCGCATCGTAGGCGGCTTGGAGAAGAAGAACCGCGTGATGAATCCGCAGGAGAAGGAAACCATCGCCTACCACGAGGCCGGTCATGCCATCGTGGCTGAGTCGCGGCCACATGCTGACAGAGTTTCCAAGGTCTCTATCATTCCCAGAGGCGTCGCGGCATTGGGGTACACGCAGCAGACCCCGACAGAGGACCGCTATCTCCTGAAGCAAAGCGAGCTGCTCGACCGGCTCGATGTCCTGCTCGGTGGCCGCATTGCCGAGCAAATTGTCTACGGAGACGTTTCGACTGGCGCGCAAAATGACCTGCAACGCGCAACAGACATGGCCCGCCAGATGATTACGCAGTTCGGCATGAGCGAGCAGCTTGGACTTGCCACTTACGAGGACAGGCCGAACCCGCTCTTTACTGGACCAGAACTGATGCCTCGGCAACGCAAGGAATATAGCGAGAGTACGGCGCAAATTATCGATGCAGAAGTCCGGACGATTCTGGGCGACGCGAGCCAGCGAGTGAAGCGGACGCTGCTGGCAAACCGGCATAAGCTGGACGCGCTGGCAAAGCTGCTGCTCGAACAGGAGGTCGTAGACCGACCTGCCCTGGAGTTGCTGCTCTCCGAAAAGGTCACGCCGCTCACCCCCGGAAAGCCTCACCCAGGCACGCCCAATGTGCCCGATTCGCGGAAGGTGAACCATGAAAATGAAGACAAGTAAAAAGGATGCTCCGTCTGAGGTGAGCGCAATCTCCCATGAGGCCTACGAGGAGAATCTCCACCTGCTTCAAATTGAGCTGGTCAAACTACAGAAGCACTTCATTTCCTGCGACGACCGGATTCTGGTGATTTTCGAAGGCAGGGACGCCGCCGGGAAGGACGGCACCATCAAACGTATTGTCGAGCATCTCAGCCCTCGTGAAACCCGAGTCGTCGCGCTTGGTAAGCCGTCCGACCGCGACAGAGACTCATGGTACTTCCAGCGCTATGCGGCCGAACTGCCTGCGGCCGGCGAGTTCACACTCTTTAATCGCAGTTGGTATAACCGCGCGGGAGTGGAGCATGTGATGGGCTTCTGCACCGATGATGAGCATGAGGAGTTCATGGCAAGCGTCCCGGAGTTCGAAAAGATGCTTGTACGTTCAGGAATACGTCTTATCAAGTACTACCTTGACATCAGCAAGGCCGAACAGAAGAAGCGCATCGAAGAGCGTCACCGGGACCCGCTAAAGCAGTGGAAAGTCAGCCCCATTGACGAACAAGCGGTATCGCTTTGGAAGAAATACAGCAAGGCACGGAACGAAATGTTTGCTCGAACCAGCGACATCGTGCCATGGAACGTCGTGCGCGCCGACGACAAGCGCGTCGCGCGCCTCAGTGTCATCAAGGATTTACTGACCCATCTTCACTATGCGCACAAGGACGCTGAACTGATTCGCCCTAATCCGGAAGTTGTGTTTCCTTATGCAGAGGAACATCTGCTGAGCGGCGCGATGGCGAAATGAGGCGATAGTCCACCACGGGCCTGTGAACTGCAAGGATGGATGAGATGAAGACCAGCATCATTGAAGTTGGAGGCCTGCTGTCCGTTCTGAGCGCTCGCGGGGTGGAGAAGCGCCTTACCAGACTACCCGGCGTTGTCAGGGCGGAGGTTAACTGCGTCACTGGCAGCACTACGGTGGAGTATGACGAAGCCGTAACCAGCCTGATGGAGATAAAGGCGAGATTGGAGGAGTGCGGTCATCATTGCCATGGCGAGCTGGTTCCACGGCATATTTGCATGCCCGAGGACCCGCCTGTCGAACTCGCAGCAAGCACTACACCCCGGCTGGCTGCGCTTGGCAGACGGCGGGACCATGTACATCCGGCCGCCCACGATGCCAAAGGGAGAGCCCACGCGCACGCGGCACACGACCAGATGGCCCACGAGATGGGTCACGGGGCCGGTATGGACATGAAGGAGATGGTTCGCGATATGCGTAACCGTTTCTGGATTTGCCTGGTATTCACGATTCCCATCTTTCTCTACGCGCCGATGGGAATGCAGATTCCCATGCCGGCTCCGCCATTTGGCCTAGCAATGAACCAGTGGCTATTTCTGCTGGCAAGCGCTGCCATTCTTTACCCAAGCTGGCCCTTCTTCGTTTCCGCCTGGCGAGCACTCCGGGATGGCACGCTCAACATGGCGACGCTGGTTGTCCTATCTGTCGGCACAGGCTATCTGTTCAGCGTCGGGGCCACTTTCTTCTTTGCCGGCGAGCAGTTCTACGAAGCATCGGCGGTACTCCTGGTGTTCATATTGCTAGGGCATTGGCTGGAGATGCGCGCACGGGCCGGCGCCTCAGACGCTATCCGCACGCTAATGGACCTGGCCCCGCCAAAGGCCACAGTGCTGCGCGATGGTCGCGAAATCGAGATACCCACAGCAGAAGTCCAAGTAGGCGACGTCATCATCATTCGCCCGGGCAATAAGATTCCGGCGGACGGTGCTGTTATCGATGGCGTCTCCCAAGTGGACGAATCGATGCTGACCGGCGAGTCCCTGCCTGTTCGAAAGGGGCCAGGCGATAACGTCATCGGCGCGACGATTAACAAGAGTGGCAGCTTCCGCTATCGCGCCACAAGAGTCGGCAGTGACACCGCACTCGCGCAAATCGTCAAGCTGGTGCAGGAGGCGCAGAACTCCAAGGCACCTGCGCAATTGCTGGCGGACCGCGCCTCGCAGTGGTTGGTGCTCGCGGCGCTTGGTATTGGCATAGTGACGTTTGTTACCTGGTATTGGTGGTTAGGCCAGCCTTTACTTTTCGCTCTTACGCTTACGATTACAGTCTTCGTCATTGCCTGCCCCGACGCACTCGGACTGGCAACTCCAATGGCGGTGATGGTCGGAACGGGGCTTGGTGCAATGAACGGCATTCTGTTCAAGAATGCTTCAGCCTTGGAGGACGCCACTAAGTTGGATGTTGTCGTCTTCGATAAGACTGGCACGCTGACCATGGGTGAACCTGAGGTGGTGGACATTTTTACCCCGCAGGATGTGGACGTGAATGCGATGCTCGCACTCGCGGCCTCTGTCGAGCAGAGCTCTGAGCATCCATTAGCCCAAGCTATCCTCAAGCGGAGTGGCACCCTGGCCAGGCCGGTCTCTACCGGCTTTACCAATATCGATGGAATGGGAGCCAAAGCGGAGGTCAACGGGCGGCTAGCTCTGCTTGGCAACCGCAAGCTGATGGCCACACAAGAGGTGGACATGAGCGGCCTTACCGCGAAGGCGGACCTGATGCAAGGCGCAGGCCGAACGGTCATTTATGTCGCACACGGTGGCAAATTGATTGGCTTGATTGCCATCGCCGATGCACCACGACCAACCTCAGCAGCGGCAGTAAAAAAACTGCGCGAGCGAGGTGTACGGGTAGCCATGCTGACAGGGGACAACAAGGCCACTGCAGAACGCATCGCAGCCGGCCTCGGCATCGAACTGGTGCTTGCCGATGTTCTCCCCGGGGAAAAAGCAGAAAAGGTCAAGGAGTTACAGGCGCAAGGCAAGAAGGTTGGTATGGTCGGCGACGGAATCAACGACGCTCCTGCGCTAACTCAGGCGGACGTGGGCTTTGCTATCGGCGCAGGCACCGACGTCGCAATGGAGAGCGCTGATATCGTCTTGATGAAGAGCGACCCGTTCGACGTGGTGGGCGCCATCGAGTTGTCGCGCGCCACCTTGCGAAAGATGCACCAGAATCTCTGGTGGGCTGTGGCCTACAACCTGGTCGCCTTTCCGCTGGCAGCGGGTCTGCTCTATCCCTTCACCTTAAGCCCCGAGATTGCAGCACTCTCCATGTCGGGTAGCTCCGCCTTAGTGGCAGTCAATGCGCTGTTGCTCAAGCGCACCAAGCTGGCCGGCATCCGCGCCACATTGCCGCCGGTGCCGTCCACGGATGTAGCTGCACCGATTGCCGGATGAGCCGCATTCCAATGCCGGAAGCTCAAAGAAGAGTGACTAGGAGCCTCATGGCCGAAGACACGATACTGCGTAATCGACGCCAAGTGCGTCCCTCGTCGCCCAGCGGGGCACAGGAAGGGGAATTAGTCGCTGCCCACTGATTGACGATGCCTCGCAACATTCCGTTCCAGCCGTGGATGCATTGCGGCAGTGGTGGGACTACTCCACCGATTTGGCTCAGCGCTGGATACTCTTCGTGGATATCCTGCGGCAGCGAGCAAACAATATGCTCGCTCATGAAGAGGCCGAGGCCGACTTCCACCATTGCTGCACTTCGACTACGAGATGTTGCTCGATGCCAGAACGTTCGAGCGCCCGGCTAACTACGCGCTGCTCCGTATCACGCGCTGTGGCACGGACCATTTGGAGGAACTCGTACGACTTGACGCAACGCCAGTCATTATCATCGACCCACGTGCTGGTCACGTCCCTGGTATCGGAGGCTTCCTGACTCCGAAGTCGACATGGCACTCGCCGAAGGACACCCCGTCTACTTCGTAATCTTCTTCCCGATTGCGTGCCCTGGACAGACCATCGGAGATGTCCTCCATGCTTTGCGCACATTTGTCTAAGAGGTCGCACGACTCGACACGTGATTCAGTCGCCAAGGCAACATTTCTATGGCTATATGGACAACCATGGTCATACCTGCCGGCTCAACGGGACAACCCCACAACGTGCAACTGCGCACGCTGAGAGCCAGACCAGAGGCCTATGATTGCATGGGGTTCGATATTGCCCGGCGTTGCCCACGAGCAGGCTGGTCGAACTACGTCTTGCCTACGAGGAACCCTGAAAAAGGGGTACCTTGAGGGCGGCGTTTCCATTTGCGGTAGGCCGCAGCTTCACTTTACAATGACCGTGCCGCTCATACCCGCATCATAATGGCCTGGCAATAGACAGGCGAATGACACCGTACCAAGCTTTGTAAATTGCCAAATGATGTGGCCGGACTGACCCGCCTCAACTGTGAGGGCGCTTGGGGTCGCATATTCCTTTTCCGGCGTTTGCATCCTGGTGTGATAGAGCTCTTCCAACTGGCCCTCGGTCCCGAGCACCATCTCATGCTTTACCTTTCCAGAGTTCTTCAAGATGAAGCGGATTGTCTCGCCTCTCTTAACCGTTATCTTGGAGGGGGTGAAGCGCATGTCATCGGTCATGTCCACATTGACGGTCCGGCTTACTTTTTCCGGGTCGCCCGGCTTTCCGAAGGCTGTCACTCCACCACCACCGTGCCCGTGGCTGTGCCACCATGCCGGTTGCTCGCCGGCTGCCAACACCACGCTTGACAGCGCTGTGGCAGCGATAAAGGCAGCCAGTTGGAGCTTCATCAATAGCTTCATTGAACCCCTCCTTCAATGTCTGATTGTAAAAAGCGTAGGCATATCTCAGGTCGTACCAGGCAGCGGGCTTGCTGCAAGCACTGCAGCAGTAACCAACACCCCCGCGAGCACCCAGGACTCCACATGTAAGACAGCGGCAAAGCGCTTGATGTATCGAGTGCGCGATACTGATGACCAGTTTTGCAGCGACTCCAATAAGCGAGGCATTTCAAAGAATCGGTTGTGCCCCCCGAGGGCCACGGCCTGCGCAAATACGGAAGCCCAGACAACCGCCAGGCTGGCGCCGGCCAGCATGCGTGTCAGAGACATGTCAATCCTTACAAATGGAAAGCTTGGAGTGTCGCGTTAGCCACTGCTGTGGCAACGCCCGGTGTGTGCGCCCAAAAATGGACGCACCTAGGGCATCAAACGACCGAGGCAGGCGGACGCTGGAGCGCGTCCGAGATATGACTGACGAATGCTTCCGTCAGGCCAGAAGGAGCCTGAGCTGGCGCATTGTCGAGGTGAACAAAAAGCGGGGTAGCGTAGGGGACGACCGAGCAAAGCGAACAAGCGGCGCAGCCTGAGCACGCATGGCCTGCATGCTTTCCAGATTTGCCTTGCTGCTTAGTATCTGCATCGCTCATGTGCGCGATGCAGTGGTCGTCGTCTTCATCTGAAGATACTGAATTGACGCCTTCTTGGCCATCAGACTGCACCTGCACCCCGCCCGCGTAAGCCTGCGTCACGCCCTTTGCCATCATCGTGGCCGCAGTCACTCCTTGCAGCGGAAGCGCAGCAATCAGGAGCAAGAGAAGGAAACGTGTGACGAGTCGAAGCATCGGGGGCGGTAGCAGCCCTGTGACTGCGGACTCGTAGTTTAGCGAACGTGGCCCGGCATTCCAATAGGAATCGTTCGCAACACGCCACTCCCGTGGGACAGTCAATATAAGACTTGACCCTCCTACTGTGGGAGGGTGTGGGCCTCTGCTGCGAACCGGCTTGCTACTTCCTCATCATGCCGCCGCCCATCGGCTGGGCCATCCCAGGCCCCATTCCACCGCCCATCCCCTGGTAGTCCGTCATCGCCTGCATCATTTCCTGCATCAGGGCCACGTGCTGCTCCGTCATCTCATTGCACATGCCCGCCTGAGCGGTCCTCACCTTGCTCGTACCCGTTGGTGGGCGCATTCCAGCGCGCCCGGGCATTCCGCTGGCCTTGTGCACGGTAGCCATGGCTTCCTGCATGACCTTTGCCCGTTCGGCCATGAGCGCTTGCCGCTCTTCCGGAGTATTAGCCCGCGACAACCGCTCCCGGATTGCGCGCAGATGGGCAATCTGGGCGTCAAGGTCAGGGTTCCCCTGAGGCGCTGCGGCCGGCGACTCAGGACGCTCCGGGGCATGGTGCTTCTCGTGGGCGGCGTCTTTGGCAGGCGGTGCGGAGAAAACCAATGGAGTCCAGACCACGGCGGCGAGCGTAACAAGGAGAGAAGCGCACCGATTCTTCGCCATGATGATATTCCTTTGCTGGTTAGGATTAGGCTGATTCGCCCTTTAACGAAGGTACGATATTGCTCTCGAGAGAAGTTGATTTGCATCAACGAGCCGATGTGCCACACGCCGTTGCAAGGCTGGGCAGCGCGAGCTCAGCTGACAATGGCGATAACTACGAGACCTAACGGTTCCGGTATTCCGTGGTTGCCTCTTGCTGGGCAGCCCGCAATTCAGCAGGCCACGTGCTCTTGATATAGGCAAGGACGGCGGCGATGTCCGCGTCCGACAAGGAAGCTTTGAATGCTGGCATATCACTTTCATAGCCAGCTGGCACTGTTACGCCAGGAACCAGGCCATCCTTGGTAATGGCAAATAGTATTTGGTCCGGATGGTGCCAGGTGTGGCCGCTGGCGTCGTGCGGCGGCGCCGGCAATCGTCCGTTTGGTCGGCGATTGCGCCAGTCCGGCTGGCCCTCGAGATTTGCGCCATGACACGCGGCACAATGGCTTGCGTAGACGACTTTCCCTCTGCCAACCAGCACTCTGTCCCCGGCGTCTAGCTTTGGGAAGCCCTCTCCGCCGCCCCTCCAGTTCAGCGTGGAAATCAATGCTGCAATGACGCCCACCGTGGCCAGCACGGTACTGGCCCATCTCAGAATCTGCCAAACTCTCATAGCCAGCTGTTCCGTGCTCTTCCCAGGGCCTCAACCATGCCCAGCTTTAGCTGTCGTGGCTGAGGAAGATGATGGCCATCAACATTCCGTAGTTCTGGCAGATGGTCGTAACCCCTGCGAGGCACGACGCGGTCGCTGGGCATGGCCACCCTCGCCAGCGCGCAAGTCGGCGCTGCGGTGGGTACGTCGTGCCCGCGTTGGCGGGCTAGCCTGTCGAGGACTGGGAAGCCCTTGACGAAATCGAGCAGTCTGGAAGGCTGCCCGTCTTGACCATGGCAGGTCAATGGGGGCAAATGTGTGCCGCCCTAATGAAATAGCGCGTTTTAGAACGCGCTATTTCACAATATCTCCCCCTGAGAAATCGCGGTAGCCCTCAAGGTTGGCGCGGCTGCATCCAGTTCTGGTGCATCATCATGTGGTTCATCATCATCTGCTGCATGCCCATGTACTGGTCCGTCATGTACTGCCGCTGCTTCATCTGCTCAGGGGTGAGCTTCGAATAGTAGCCGCCCATCTGTCCCCACCCCATCATGGGGCCGCCCATCATGGGGCCGCCCATCATGTGCCCGCCCATCATCCCAGGCCCCCACATGCTGTGCATCATGCCCATCGTGCTCTGCATGGCCGCCCAGTGCTCCTGAAGTAACTTCTGGCGCTCTTGCGGGTCCTGCGTTTGGCGGATTTTGTCCATCTGCTCCTGCATCTTCCGCATGTTTTCCTGAATTTGCGCCGCCTGCTTATCAAACTCGGCGACGTTGGGTTGCTCCTGTTTTGCTGGGGCACTCTTGGCAGCAGGCTTACTTTGTTGAGCTAGCGCAGGAGTAACGCAAAGCACGATTGCGGATAACGCTGCCCCTATGAGTTCCTTCTTCATCTTGTCTCTCCTATTGGCCTTTCTACCCCAGTCGACGGCGTCGGTCAGTCTCAAGGCTACTGATTCGAAGCCAGGACAAAGCTCAAAACATATGAGCGTCCCTTCTCCTATGCAAAGGATAGTCTCCTCAGGCAAAGAGAGTTGATGCAAGACAACAATTGAAAACAGCCCGCCTCAACGCGGACCGGTCCACTGTCGCCCATCGAGGTGCTGCTCTCATCCGCCACCCATCGGTATGGTCGGTCACTGACTTGGCTTAGATGACGTTAAGCGGGATTTTTAGATAGCGCATGCCATTCGCATCGGGCGGCGGCAACTCTCCGGCCCGAATGTTGACCTGCACCGACGGCAGTATCAGGGTGGGCATCGCCAGCGTCGCATCGCGTGCCTGGCGCATGGCTACGAACTGCTCTTCACTCACCCCGTCGTGCACGTGGATATTGCGTCCGCGCTGGGCACTGACCGTGGTTTCCCATGTCGGGGCACGGCCCTCGGGCGGATAATCGTGGCACATATAGAGCCGGGTATTGGCCGGCAAGTCCAGCAGCTTGCGGATGGAGCGATACAACTCGTGCGCGTCGCTGCCCGGGAAATCGCAGCGAGCCGTGCCGACGTCCGGCATGAACAGCGTATCGCCGACAAAGAAGGCATCCCCAATCTGGTAAGTCATGTCGGCGGGTGTATGCCCTGGCACATGAATCGCCCTGCCGGTCAGGCCACCGATGGCAAACGTCTCTCCGTCTTCAAACAGGTGGTCGAACTGCGACCCGTCGAGCCGGAACTCCGGTTCCAGATTGAAGAGCTTCAGCAAAACCGGGGCAATTTACCATTGGGTACCGGGAGGTCGCCGACGGCGCCGAACTCGACTACCGAACATCAGATGCCAAGTTGGTTGCGGCATTGCACAACTGGTTCGAGGCACAACTCGCCGACCACGGACCGGATGCCATCGAGGGGCAGCGGCATAATCATGGTGACATGCCCGAGCGTGGAGGTGTCATGCGGCGCCGTTGGGTTCGGCTCAAATACCTCGAGCATGCGAAAGAAGCTCCGCAGTGACGTCCTTTGTTGTCAAGAGGCACTCATCAAACACCGCACATAGCGAGACGAAGTACTCGGCTGCTGCCGCGGGCCCGGGCGCTCCGACAAGCAGGAACTGTCGTCCATCAAGCGTGAAGCCCCTGCGGCGAGCGAAGTCCAATTGACTGATTGGAGGGGTTGCCCAGTATCTGCCGGTGTCTGAGAATCTCCCAACAATATGCCGTTCGCCACGGTAGGTCTCCAGCAAGCGCCAATTTTCGACATACCTCTGCTTGACCTGGGCCGACCGCAATGCAATGACCGTCGGCATGCTGAAACTCCTGGTTCGCCCTCTTTCACGTCCTGCACCCATGGATGCAAAAAGAGGACCGCACTACAGCAATAGTGCAGCGTTACATCCACACATACTCGCCCGTAATATCTTTCGTGCCCGTGACTTTGTTATCCCATGTCGCCACCAGCCAGAAGAGCGACCATAGCCCATTCTCCCGACCCGGGGGACCGGCTAGAACAAAGCGAAGCCCCTGCTCGGTAACACCTGTCCGCGTATCCCAATTGAAAGACGTAATAGGCGGGGTGACGCGGTAAGGACCAGTACGAGTGCAAATGCCAACAAAGTGCCGGCTCCCGCTATAGGTCTGCAGCACTCGCCATTCTTTTAGCGTTGCGTCGCCGGCCGTATCCTCCGGCTTCGAAATCCACGCAGGCATGGGGGCCTCCTGCAACGACGCCTCATCTGACTCCCGACCACATCCTGTCGGGAGAAGGCCGATAGCATTCGTTCCTGACTTCAGTAACTTCGACAAAGCGTCAAAGGCAAGCGTGGTGCTCAACGTGAAGCGCCGAGGCGCTCATCGTCGACGCCGGCGCTGAGTACCAGATGTACCCTCCGAAGGCGGGAACCGACTGGTCATTCCCTGACAGCAGCGGCGCTGGCTCTACCAGCATGGAACGAGTTCGGGAATCTTCCAGCCCGGCCGCGGGCGAGCGAGGCTTCAGTTTCGGGGCCGCCAATACGTCGGTTCTGCTTCCTCCGATCGGGGCTTCGCGTCCACGGTCGATACACCCCATGCAGGGCCGGACGGAGAGCGAAGGCCTGCTTTGCCTCCTCCGGGATTTGCTCCTATCGTGAATGTGCGTGTCGCTCTTATTTCAAAAGCCGAACCGGTGTGGATTTCCTGAGCTGACAAGTGTCGTTTGCCGCATTCGCCAGCAGCGGAACCTAGGGTGGCAGGGCAAGCATGCACTGACCTTGTAAGGTCTCGGCGTCTGGGACGACGAACGTGGTGAAGAAGGCGGTCACCGATGTGCCGCCTGGCGTCGGAGAAAGCAAGTGAAGAATGCCCACCATGTGCCGCCCGATAAGCTGGCGCCGCACAGCCAGTCCATCCAGCCTGCATGGGTTCGCATCACGCACTGGCTGAATCTCATCGCTGTGCTCATCATGATGCTTAGCGGCTGGCGCATCTACAACGCATCGCCGCTGTTCGGCTTCCACTTTCCCAATGCAATCACTCTGGGCGGCTGGCTTGCCGGGGGCCTGCAGTGGCATTTTGCAGCGATGTGGCTCCTTGTCGCCAATGGCCTGTTCTATTTGGTGATGAATATCGTCACGGGCCGTTTCCGGCGGCGCTTCTTTCCGCTTTCCGTCCCAGCGGCACTGCGTGACATTGCAGCAGCCATGCGTGGCAAGCTCGCGCACCCCAATCTGGCCGAATACAACGCTGCCCAGAAGCTCTTCTATGTGGGCGTGGTGGTGGTGATTGTGCTGACGGTGCTGTCTGGCCTTGCAATCTGGAAGTCGGTTCAATTTCCCTTGCTGCGTGTATTGATGGGAGGCTACGACGCTGCGCGTTGGGTGCACTTCATCGGCATGAGCGCGATTGCGCTATTCCTTGTCATCCATGTGGTGATGGTGTTGCTGGTACCACGCACACTCATCATCATGTTGCGCGGACGCTAGTTCTCGATGCGGAGAATGGTCATGAGCAAAGCTGAGCAAATCGTCAGGCTCGACCGCAAGCTGATATTGCACGATGCAACGCGCGAGCTGAGCATGCCATCTCGCCGACTGTTCGGAAAGCGTGCCATTACGCTTGGTGGCTTGCTACTGCTGACGGGCTGCAGCATTACCGACAAACCGTCGGTTGAGTCCTTTCTGATGGCAGTTTCGCGCTTCAATGACCGCGTGCAGGGCTGGCTGTTCGACCCTAACCGGCTGGCGCCGACCTATCCCGAGTCAAGGCTGACGCGGCCGTTTCCTTTCAATGCCTACTACGGCCTCGCTGATGTACCAGAGGTAGATGCCAACGCGTTTCAACTGGAAGTCGGTGGCTTGGTCTCGCGCAGGACGGCATGGACCCTCGAAGAACTCTACGCGTTACCGCAGACGGCGCAGGTGACTCGCCATATTTGTGTCGAGGGGTGGAGTGCCATCGGCAAGTGGGGCGGTACACGCTTCTCTGATTTTCTCCAGCGCGTCGGAGCCGATACCACTGCAAAATACGTGGGCTTTCTCTGCGCCGATGACTACTACACAAGCATCGACATGCCCACTGCGCTGCATCCACAGACCTTGCTTACTTTCACCTACGATGGCGAACGCCTGCCGCCGAAGTATGGGTTTCCGATAAAGCTGCGCATGCCCACCAAGCTTGGGTACAAGAACCCGAAGCACATTGTCGCGATTTACGTCACAAACAAGTATCCCGGCGGTTACTGGGAAGACCAGGGATACAACTGGTTTGGGGGCTCCTGACCCCCCGAAACCTGACCGGCAAGTCTGCCGGCTTCTCCCTACCAATCCAATCAAGGGGTACAACATGAACAAACGCCTGGTTTTGCTGCTTTCCTCCGCGGTGTTGCTTGCCAGCCATGCATGGGCACAGGGCGCGATGAAGAAGGACGAGATGGGAAAGGGCGCCATGGGTGCCAGCGGCAGCATGGCGAAAGAGTCCATGGGGAAGGACGATATGGACATGAAAAAAGAAAAAATGAGCAAGAGTCACGCCAAGAAGCCCCACGAAAAGAAGGAGGGCATGAGCAAAGGTACGATGGAAAAGGATTCCATGAGCAAGGACGCCACGAAGCAATAGTAGGTCGTACGCACCATCCCGTGGACTATCAGGCGAAAGGAAGCCTCGACATCCGCCGGCCGACAGCGGTTGAGGTTTCCGGCCAGCAAATTGCTCGTGGAGTTTGATGGGCTCGTGATTCAAGTTTGCTGGTTGCAGAACTTACGGATTGTCACGACTTGTGGGTCAACTCGGACGCCGACCGTACCGTTTGTTCCGGTAAGCAAGGCGCATCGCCGAGCTGCTGAATTTTTCCCAGGAGTCCACGTCATGAAGAAGCTGTTCGCTGCACTCGCTTCCGCCGCCCTCGTCGGTACCGTTTTCGCGCAGACTGCTGTGCCAGCTTCCGCGACTCAGCCGCAGGGCGGGGCGTCGAAAGACCAGGCGAAGGTCGTCAAGGAGAAGAGCGCCACGCAGGCAAAGGCCGACAAGAACCACAAGAGTGCCGGTGCGCATGAAGTAAAGGCCCAAGCCAGCACCAATAAGGAGAAGGCTGACGTAAAGGCCGATGCCAGTAAGTCAGCCGCCAAGGGCAGCCACCACAATGCGAGCAAGACGAAGGCCGCCCATACCGAGGCTGGTATGGCGAAGGCTGACGCAAAGAATGATTCCGACACGGCGAAAACCAAGGCGGATGTGGCGAAGCCTGTGGCGCAGCCCGACGCCGCGAAGGCCGCGGCCAGCGTGGACAAGACGAAGAACCAGTAAGCTGCTCCTATCGGGCGTACCGAGGGGCCGTTGCCAGGGCGAAAGCCGTGGCGATGAAGCCTGAGTGCAGGAGCTTTGCGGAGAGCGCAGGTTAGCCGGAATGCCAGCCTGGTCTCTCCGCGCTTGTCACGTTTGGGGGCTTTCCCATGCCAATTCATGACGTCGGGGCTCGCCGACTGCATGGCGGAGTTCGCGGTCTTCGATGATTCCTTCGCCGTATGCAGGGCACTGCATCGCCCTCTGAGTACGGAGTCAAGTGATGGAGTCGACCCTGATAAATGGGTAGTTGGCCAAGGTGGCCAACGTTGGCGTGGAAACGGTTCGCTATTACCAACGATGCGCAATGCTGTCGATACCCGAACGCGTGCATGGCGCCATTCGTCAGTATTCCGGGGACAGCCTGCAGTGGCATCATTTCATTCGCCGGGCCCAGGCACTTGGGTTCACCCTGGACGAGGTTCGTACGCTGCTGCAACTGAACGACGGCAGCAAATTCGGAACTGCGCGTGCGCTGGCCGAACAAACGCTGCAAGTCGTCGAGGAACGGCTGCGCGATTTGCGGATGCTGCGGACCGAGTTGAGAAGTCTTGTTGGGCAATGCCGCGACAATCGCGATGAGGTCCTGTGCCCGCTCATTGCCAACCTGTGTGAGGCCAATTGGCCAAAGTAGTCGCGGCTCAAGCCCTTGTGCGTCGTGCTCCGTGGCGAGGGCCGGCCGTTATGCCGCGTACAGCAGGAACGCCCGCGCCATCTCCATATCCAGCCGCCGGTCCGACAGCGCAAAGGTGCTGTCGCGGTTGATCAGCGCGTACAGCAGGGTGCCGGCCAGGGCCTGGTGCGCAAAGCGGATGCGCAGTTCCAGTTCCGGCGAGGCGCCCGCCGGGTGCAGCCGCGCCAGGCGTGAAGCCAGGTCGTCCATGTATTGCCGGTTGAGCTGCCGGATCGGATCCTCGCCGCTGGTGACGCGGGCCACCAGCGAGGCACGCAGCACCCCGGCATTGCGGTAGGCCCAGATGCGGCTGTCGCGCGCCAGCGTGCACACGGCGTCTTCCAGCGTCGGCGGGCATGTGTCGAGTTGCGCAAGGCGCTCGGCCATGGCCTTGCGCAGCGTGGTCAGCACCAGGGCCTGCAAAGCCTTGAAATAGCTCTCCTTGCCTTCGAAGCGGCTGTAGAACGCGCCAGTCGTGACGCCGGCGTGCGCGCAGATTTCCTGGATCGAGACCTGTTCCAGCGTGCGCTCGCGCAGCAGCCGGCGGCCGGCTTCCAGCAGCAGCAGCGTGGTGCGCAGGCCACGCGAATAGCGCGGTGCGGCATAGCCGGCGTGGCCTTCCAGCCCGGTCAGCTTGTTTTCCATGACGACCCTTTCTCCCCGCAGGGCGTGGCTTGGGCCCGCCCCGGCATGTCCGTGTTTTTACGGATGTCGTGAACCGTATCCGGCCAACATACTGGCCCGAAAACGTAATCCATATTACGAATTGAGCGGCGCCGTGCCTATCAGGTGCCGCCCGGAGACCGATGTCCGCCCTTAGGGAGACCTCGCATGACCATGTCCTACCAGCCGCGCCGCGCGTGGTTGACCGCAGTGCTGTTGTTCTTCTTCCTGGTGGTCAACGCCATGGACAAGATGGTGGTGGGCCTGCTGGCCGCGCCGATGATGGATGAACTGGGGCTGACGCCGGCGCAGTTCGGCCTGGTCGGCAGCAGCTTCTTCTGGCTGTTCGCGGTGTCCGGCGTGCTGGGCGGCTTTCTTGCCAACCGTACGCCGACCTCGCGGCTGCTGGTCTGCATGGCGCTGGCATGGTCGCTGTGCCAGATCCCGCTGGCGCTGTCGTCCAGCCTGGCGGTGCTGATCATCTCGCGCATCCTGCTGGGCTTCATGGAAGGGCCGGCTGCGCCGGTGGCGATCCACGCCTGCTACAAGTGGTTTCCGGACCGCCGGCGCAACCTGCCCGTGGCGGTGCTGACGCAGGGGGCCGGGATCGGCATCGTGCTGGCGGGCTTTCTGATCCCGGCGGTCGCCGTGCATTGGGGCTGGCGCGCCAACTTCTACGTGCTGGCGGCGCTGGGTGTGCTGTGGGCCGTGGCCTGGCTGACGCTCGGGCGCGAAGGGACGCTCGACGAACACCCGGCGGGGCATGGCGCCCCCCACGCCCCCGCGGCCGCCGGCGCGCCGCAGCGCCTGCCATACCGCGTATTGCTGAGCGATCCCACGGTGCTCGGCTGCTTCGCGCTGCGGCTGGCGGCATACTGGGGCCTGGCGCTGTGCCTGACCTGGATCCCGGCCTACCTGCAGAGCGGGCTGGGCTTCGGCCACGCCGTCAGCGGCAAGCTGTTCGCGCTGATCATCGGCACCAACCTGCCGTTGACGCTGGCCATTGCGTGGTTCTCTGAACGGCTGCTGGCGCGCGGCGTGTCGTCGCGGGTGGCGCGCGGGCGGGTCTCGGCCGGCATGCTGCTGCTGGCCGGCGGCTTCTTCCTGTTGCTGCTGTGGCCGGACACCACGCCGGCCATGCGGGTGAGCCTGCTGGTAGTGGCATGCGTGTGCGCGCCGGCGATCTATTCGCTGGGCCCGGCGATGCTGGCCGAGGTCGTGCCGGCGGGGCAGCGCGGTGCGATCCTCGCCATCGATGCATCGGTGTCGTCGCTGGCTGGCGTGCTGGCGCCGCTGGTCACGGGCGTGCTGGTGCAGAACGTTCCGGGGGCACGCGGTCAACCCCGAGCGCTCGCGCCGCCGGCTGGCCGTGCACCTGCCGTCGCGTGTCGAAGCGGGGCACCCCGCGGTGGCTGCTGGCTGAATCCCGAACGGCCCGGGCGATGACCCGGGCCTACGGCCCGGCACCGCCGCTGGCTTGCGCCACCGCTTCGTGCACCAGCGCCGCGAATGCGCGCATGGCCGGCGACGGTGAGCGCCCGGCCAGCGACACGATCCCATACTGCGCCCTCAGCTCGGTTGGCGGGTGCATCGGCAGGGCCACGGCCATGCCTTGCGCGCAGGCGTCGGCCATCATCGCCACGGGCACCAGCGCCACGGCATCGACGGCCAGCAGCAGCGAGCGCAGCGCGTGCATGTCGTTGCAGGTGACGGTCATCAGCCCGGGCGCGTCCTCGGAGACCGGGCCGCTGCCACCGCGGGCTTCATGCAGTGCCTGCCGGAAGAAGTGCAGGATATGCGCCGGCAGCCGGGTCCCGGCCACCGGATAGGCGCGCAGCTCAGCCAGGGTGACTTCGCGCTGCCGCGCCAGCGGATGCCCGCTGCGCACGAAGAATGCCGTTTCCAGCGCCGGCAGCCGGTCAATCTGCAGGTGTCCCAGTTCCGCCAGGCTGCGGCTTTCGCCGACAAAGACATCGAGGCGTTCCGCTTCGAGCGAACGCCGCATGGCCGGCGTGTCCGCGGTCTCCAGGTCGATGCGCAACTGCGGGTAGCGCCGCACCAGCGCCTCAAGCACGGGATCGAGCAGGAACGATGCCGCAAACGGCCCGAAGCCAGCGCAGATCGTGCCGATTTCTACTTCCTCCAGCAATTGCAGGTCGCGCCGCAACTCGCGCTGTTCGCGTAGCATGCGGCGCGCGCGTTCGAGCGCCAGCATGCCGGCGGCGGTTGGCCGCACCTTGCCGTAGCTGCGGTCGACCAGCGGCCCCAGGTCCGCTTCCAGCGCCTGGATGCTGCGCGTGAGCGCCGGCTGCGACAGGTGCAGGGCGCTGGCGGCACGGGCAAAACTGCCTTGCTCGACCAGCGTGACGAAGTGATGCAGCTGCCTTAGCCCCACGTCAGCCCCAGTAAGTTAACCAATTCTGCATCAAAAACTGAAAAATATTGCATTGGACGTAATTTCTCAAGCCCGCTAACGTTGTCCTCCAAAACCATAAAGACGACCTGGAGACGACATGAACCGACGCGCATGGCTCGCGCTGGCCGCTGGCGGGCTGATTGGCGGGTTTTCGCTCAGCCTGGCCCTGCCCGCCGCGGCACAGACCTATCCCGCCAAACCGATCCGCATCGTGGTGCCTTATGTGGCCGGCGGCGGCACCGACACCATCGCCCGTGCCATGGGCGAAAAGCTCAGCAAGCGCCTGGGCCAGCCCGTGGTGGTGGACAACAAGGCGGGCGCCTCGGGCATCATCGGCACCGACGCCGTGGCCAAGGCCGCGCCGGATGGCTACACGCTGTTGATGACCCTGACGCAGTCGGTGCTGACCAACCAGTTCCTGTACCAGAAACTGCCCTACGACCCGCGCAAGGACCTGACCATGATCAGCGTGCTGGCCGATGCGCAGCTGGTGCTGGTGGCCCATCCGTCGGTGCCGGCGCGCACCGTGCGTGAACTGGGCGAATACGTGCGCAGCCGGCCAGGCAAGCTCAGCTATGCCTCGTGGGGCGTGGGTTCGCTGTCGCACCTGAGCGGCGCCTACTACAGCAAGCTGGTGCACGGCCAGGCCACGCACGTGCCCTACAAGGGCGAGGCGCCGATGATGCAGGACCTGCTGGGCGGGCAGGTGCAGTTCGGTTTTGCCAGCATCCTGACCGCCAAGCCCTATATCCAGAGTGGCAAGCTCAAGGCGCTGGCGGTGACCGGCACGCAGCGCAGCAGCGCATTGCCTGACATGCCTACCTTCGCTGAGTCCGGCATGCAGGACAGCGCCTTCAAGACCGTCGGCTGGATCGGCCTGGTGGCGCCGGTGGGCGTGCCCGCGCGGATTCTCGCCAGGCTTGAAGGCGAAGTGCGCGCCATCCTGCAGGCGCCCGACATGCAGGAGCGACTGGTCGCGCTGGGGCTGCGCACGGTGGGCAGCTCGCCGGCCGAGGCGCAGGCGCTGTATGCGCGTGACTGGCCGGTGCTGAAGACGCTGGTGGCGGATTCGGGCGCGAAGCTCGACTGATTTACACGACTGGTTTCCGATGGCGGGCGGTGCGGCAATTGCCGTGTGCGCCCGCTTTTCTATTTGCACAATGCCGCGCGGTGCGCTTTTGGAAATCGAATGGAAACCATTGGTATTCGCATCCGCAATGGCGCGTGAAAACCCGGCGAAAATGCTGCAGCAAGGCCGAATTTGCTTGATGTCCGCTTTTGCCGGACTACCATGAAATGCGCGGCGGGATTATCACTGCGGGGTTTTCGTGATTACGAAAATGAGAGTGGGTCCATCGGTTTTGAGGGGTCGTTGGGGGCAGTCATGAAAAGCGACAAAAAGGTGATCCAGTTGCTCAATGGCCAGCTCCGCCATGAGTTGACCGCGATCAACCAGTATTTCCTGCATGCCCGCATGTACCGGCATTGGGGGCTCGGTGCGCTGGGCAAGCACGAGTACGAGGAATCGATCGAGGAAATGAAGCACGCGGACAAGCTGATCGAGCGCATCCTGTTGCTCGATGGCCTGCCCAACCTGCAGGACCTGGACAAGCTGCTGCTCGGCGAGAACACCGAGGAGATGCTCGGCTGCGACCTGAAGCTCGAACAGGTGTCGCAGGCCAGCTGCAAGGAAGCGATCAAGTTTTTCGAATCGGTCGGCGATTATGTCTCGCGCGAGATCGTGGTCGATATCCTGGCCGACACCGAGGAACATATCGACTGGCTCGAGGCGCAGCTGGAGCTGGTGAACAAGGTCGGGCTGCAGAACTACATCCAGTCCGCGATGGGCTAGGGTCCGGTACCGTCTCCTGCAAAGATTTCCATTTCCCGCTACACTGCGGCCCGCAGCACGTAGCGTCGCACAGACGCGGCGTCAGCGGCGGGGTGGCAGAGTGGTGATGCAACGGCCTGCAAAGCCGTACACGACGGTTCGATTCCGTATCCCCGCCTCCAGTTTTTTCTTTGCCCGGCACATGTTGCCGGGCAGTCTTGCGCGCGCCCGCGCAATTTCCCCGTTTTTCATGCGCCTGTCACAGTGACCCGCCATGCACGGCAGCCATGCCGTGGCGCGCGTAATGCCCGCGATGGCTCGGGCCATTTCGGCCTCGCTGTTCCGTTACTTCCCCAATAGAACAATGCCACCGAATCAGGTAATGTTGCCCGATAGGCCACATGGCCTGCGTGCAACCCGTGCCGCCGGATGGCGGCACAACCATGTCCGGGCTTCCATGGTGTCCCCGTCGCGAGGTGATGTGAAAAAGAGAGGCTCCAGATGATCAAAGACTTGCGGATCCGGGCGGCCGTGCCCTCGGACGCGCCAGCCGTGGGCAGCGTGCTGGAACGCTGCGGCCTGCCCGTGGACGATGTGGCCCGCTTGCTCGAGCACTTCCACATTGCCATCCTTGGCGCGCAGATCATTGGCTGCGCTGCCGGCGAGCGTTTCGGCGAGACCGTGGTGATCCGCAGTGTTGCCGTATTGCCGGAACACCGCGACCAGGGCGTGGCCACGCATGTGGTGCGCGCCGCGCTGATGCGTGCTCGCGCCAATGGCGCGCGGCGCGCGGTGCTGCTGGCCTCAAGCTGCCCGAGCTATTTCGCGCGCTACGGTTTTACGCTGGTGCCGGCCGCGAAGCTGCCGGCCGAGGTCATGTCATCGAGCGAATTCCACCGCCATACCGATACACCGCCGCTATGCATGTGGTGCGAGCTGGACTGAACCCGCAAGCACCGATGACAAGCCTCAGTGCGCGCCGTCGCAGCGGCTGATCTCCACCGTTACGTGCACCAGTTCCTCATGCACGGATAGTGCCTCGCGCACGCGCTGCGGGGTCAGCACCGGATCGTGCGTGACCAGGCAGGCGATGCAGGCAAACTGCTGCCGGCCCACGCGCCACACATGCAGGTCGGTCACGCGGGTGCGCTTCTCGCCGTTGGCGTAGGCAGGGTCCAGGCCCGCCAGCACCTCGCGCACTTCTTCCACCACCGGGTGGTCCATCTCGCGGTCCAGCAGCACGGTGCCGCTCTGGCGCAGCAGGCCGACGGCCCACCTGCCGACCAGCGCGGCGCCCACCAGGCCCATCACCGGATCCAGCCACGCCCAGCCCAGCCACCAGCCGCCGGCCAGCGCGACAAGCGCCAGCACCGAGGTCGCGGCGTCGGCCAGCACATGCATGTAGGCGGCGCGCAGGTTGATGTCGTGGTGGTGGCCGTGGCCGTGATCATGGTCATGGCCGTGGTGATGGTGGCCATGGTCGTGCCCGTGGTCGTGCCCGTGCGCATGGCCGCCAAGGATCAGCGCGCAGCCCAGGTTGACCAGCAGGCCGAGCGCGGTCACGGCCATGGCCTCGCGGTAGTGGATGGCCTGCGGGCTGAACAGCCGCTCGACCGAGCCGGCCGCCATCAGCGCCGCGATGCCTAGCAGGAACACCGCGCTGGCAAAGCCGGCCAGCACTTCGATTTTCCACGTGCCGAAGGCAAAGCGCCGGTCGCCGGCGTAGCGGCGCGCGGCGGCATAAGCGACGGCCGACAGGCCGATGGCCAGGGCGTGCGAGCTCATGTGCCAGCCATCGGCCAGCAGCGCCATCGAGTTGAACCAAAGGCCGGCGGCGATCTCCACCACCATGGTGGCGGCGGTGATTGCCATCACCAGGCGCGTGCCGCGTTCGGCGGCGCGGTTGCCGGCGTCGAAGGCGTGGCTGTGGGTCCAGGCGGACAAGTCGTGGCTATGCATGGTCGGGTTCTGCTGAGCGCTTGAGAGGTGAAATCCTCACCCTGCGTGGGGTAATGCAGTCACAAGGGTAGCAGAGCCCCGGCGCTTCGGCGGCCGCGTCCCTGACGGTTGCAGGGACAGCTGGCGCGTATTTTGTGTGCCCCCCGCGATACAAATAGCCCTTGATTGTCCGCGGGAATTCCATGCGAGCCTTACATACATTCATGAATGGATGTATGATCCAACGAAGAATTCACACTGCCTTAACGATTTTGTTGTCCATTCCGAGATGAGTTATCGATTTATCGCTATCTGCCTGACCGCCTGGCTGGGCCTCTGCGCCACCGCGGGCTGGTTTGTCGAGCGCCTCTGGAGCTGACCCCTGCGTCCTGCGCGGATGCTAGGCCGCGCGCGGCGCCTGTGCCAGCCGGTCGAAGAATTGCCACAGCTGTGGCGCATCGCCGGTGGCCACGTTGAAGCGGATCCACGGCGAATCGGTCTCGTCCGGCTCGAAATACGACCCTGGCGCCAGCCAGATGCCATGCTCCAGCGCCAGCGTGGCCAGCCGGTTGCCGTGCAGCGGCTCGCCACGGCGGCTGGCCTGCAGCCGCGCCTGTGCCGCCTCGTTCAGGCGTGCCCAGGCGAACATCCCGCCCTCCGGGCGCAGCAGCACCTCCAGCCCGTGGGCTTCCATCTTTTCCGTGACGCGATCCTGCTGCGCGCGCAGGCGCTCGGCCAGCGCCGCCACGTGGCGGCCGTAGTGGCCGCTGGTCAGCACCGAGTAGACCAGCCGCTCGGTGACTTCCGATGAGGTCAGGCCGACCGCCATCTTGGTGCGCGCGAAGGCCTTGGCCAGGTCGGGGCTGGCGGCCAGATAGCCGACCCGCAGCGACGGCGTGATGGTCTTGGAAAAGCCATTGATATAGACCACCTGCGACAGCCCGTCCATGGCCGCCAGCATCGGCGAGCCGGCCGGCGCCAGCTCGCGGTAGATATCGTCCTCCACCACCAGCAGCCGGTGCTGCTCGGCCAGCTGCAGCACGCGGAAGGCGTTCATGCTGCTCAGGCTGGCGCCGGTCGGGTTCTGCAGCACGGTATTGATAAAGAGCGCGCGCGGGGCGTGGGCGCGGATGGCATCGTCCAGCGCATCGGTATCGAGCCCCGCCGCCGAGCGCGGCACGCCCACCACGCGCAGCCCCGCCAGCCGCAGGATCTGCAAGAGGTTGCAGTAGCAGGGCGATTCCACCAGCACCGTATCGCCGGCACGCAGCAGCGTGCGCACCACCAGGTCCAGCGCCTGCGTGGCGCCCTGCGTCAGTACCACCTGCTGCGCCTGCAGCGGGATGCCGTACTGGCCCAGGCCTGCGGCGATATGCTCGCGCAGCGGCGCGAAGCCGTAGGGATGGCCGTAGCCCGACAGCTGCGCCGCCGGCACGCGCGCCGAGGCGCGCATGGCCTGGTGCAGCCCTTCCTCGTTGAGCCAGTCGCCGGGCAGCCAGCCAGCGCCAGCCTTGATCGGCACCGAGTGGTCGGCGAACACATCCGACAGCAGCCACGCCGCGTTCAGACCCGGCGCCTCCCAGTGCGGCGCGCGCGCGCGCCCGGCGGGGGCATGGCGGTGCGCCACGGTATAGCCCGAGCCCGGGCGCGCTGCCAGGTAGCCCAGCGCGGTCAGCCGGCCGTAGGCCTCGGCCACGGTGAAGGTGCTGACGTGGTGGTGCTGCGCAAAGCGGCGCACCGAAGGCAGGGCGGTGCCGGCGCGCAGCGCGCGCTGCTCAACCAGTGCGGCGATGCCGGCAACGATCTGCTCGGTCAGGGTGTCGCCCTCGCGGCGGCTGCGGGTCAGGTTCAGGGTCAGCATCAGGCACTCAGGCAGGCGTGAACCTGTACAGTTTAGCGGCTGGAGGCAGGCCAGGCTGCGGTGGCTTTCCGCAAAGCGAAATTTGCCGCAGTGCAGCGTGGGATCTCACCCAGCAGTCCAGGGCGGGTCGTGGCACGGGGGCGGGCTGGCGGCACCCCGATGGCGCTTGCCTGTACGGTTTGGCATGTTCAAACTGCACGGTAAGGCAGCCTTGTCCGGACTGTATATTTTGTCGGCCAGGCGCCGCCGGTAGAGTGGCCCTCATTGCCGACGCGCTGCCCGCCAGCGTGCTACCCGCCAATCCGACCCGATTCCCCCTAGGAGGACGTATGGACGCCGCCAAGACCGTGATTCCCGATCTCGATGCCCTGTGGATGCCCTTCACCGCCAACCGCCAGTACAAGGCGGCGCCGCGCCTGCTGGCGTCGGCCAGCGGCATGTACTACACCACCCACGACGGCCGCCAGATCCTGGACGGTTGTGCCGGCCTGTGGTGCGTGGCCGCCGGCCACTGCCGCAAGGAAATCTCCGAGGCCGTAGCGCGCCAGGCCGCCACGCTGGACTATGCGCCGCCGTTCCAAATGGGCCATCCGCTGTCGTTCGAGGCCGCCACCAAGGTGGCCTCGATCATGCCGCAGGGCCTGGATCGCATCTTCTTCACCAACTCGGGCTCGGAGTCGGTCGACACCGCGCTGAAGATCGCGCTGGCCTACCACCGTGCACGCGGCGAAGGGCAGCGCACGCGTTTTATCGGCCGCGAGCGCGGCTACCACGGCGTGGGCTTCGGCGGCATGGCGGTGGGCGGCATTGGCCCCAACCGCAAGGCGTTCTCGGCCAACCTGATGCCGGGTACCGACCATCTGCCGGCCACGCTGAATATCGCCGAGGCAGCCTTCTCCAAGGGCCAGCCGCAATGGGGCGCGCACCTGGCCGATGAGCTGGAGCGCATCCTGGCGCTGCACGACCCGTCCAACGTTGCCGCCGTGATCGTCGAGCCGCTGGCCGGCTCCGCCGGCGTGCTGGTGCCGCCGGTCGGCTACCTGGAAAAGCTGCGTGAAATCACCAGCAAGCACGGCATCCTGCTGATCTTCGACGAGGTCATCACCGCCTTCGGCCGCCTGGGCGCCGCCACCGCGGCGGAGCGCTTCAAGGTCACGCCGGACCTGATCACCATGGCCAAGGCGATCAACAACGCCGCGGTGCCGATGGGCGCCGTCGCCGTGCGCCGCGAAGTGCATGACACCGTGGTCAATTCGGCCGCGCCGGGCGCGATCGAGCTGCTGCATGGCTACACCTACTCCGGCCACCCGCTGGCCGCGGCTGCCGCCATCGCCACCCTCGACCTGTACCAGCGCGAGAACCTGTTCGGCCGCGCCGCCGAACTGGCGCCGGTGTTCGAAGCCGCGGTGCACGACGTACGCAGCGCGCCGCACGTGAAGGACATCCGCAACTACGGCCTGGTCGCCGGCATCGAGCTGGAGCCGCGTCCCGGCCAGCCCGGCGCGCGCGCGTATGAGGCCTTCCTGAAGTGCCTGGAGCTCGGCGTGCTGGTGCGCTACACCGGCGACATCCTGGCGTTCTCGCCGCCGCTGATCATCTCTGAAGCCCAGATCGGCGAACTGTTCGATACGGTGAAGAAGGCGCTGCAGGACATCAAGTAAGCGGCGCGCGCCGCATCGCATTGCCGCCGGACCTGCGGGTCCGGCCTCCCTGACTGCACGCCGGGGCGCGCGCTGACTTGCGTGCCGCGGCAATCGAAGGAAATCCCAAGTGAGCATCGCAGAAAACCGGCAACTTGCCGAGATCCACCATTTCATCGGCGGCGCCGTGCGCCGCGCCGGCGGCCAGCGCCATGCGGACGTATTCAACCCCGCCACCGGCGAGGTCGCAGCGCGCGTGGCGCTAGGGACCACGCAGGACGTGGCCGATGCCGTCGCCGCCGCCCAGGCCGCGTTCCCCGCCTGGGCCGACACGCCGCCGCTGCGCCGCGCGCGCATCCTGTTCAAGTTCAAGGAACTGCTCGACCAGCACCACGATGACCTGGCCGCGCTGATCACGCGCGAGCATGGCAAGGTGTTCTCGGATGCGAAGGGCGAAGTCACGCGCGGCATCGAGGTGGTGGAATTCGCCTGCGGCATCCCCAACCTGCTCAAGACCGATTTCACCGACAACATCGGCGGCGGCATCGACAACTGGAACCTGCGCCAGCCGCTGGGCGTGGTGGCCGGCATCACGCCGTTCAACTTCCCGGTGATGGTGCCGATGTGGATGTTCCCGGTGGCAATCGCCTGCGGCAATACCTTCGTGTTGAAGCCGTCGGAGCGCGATCCGTCGCCGAGCCTGCTGATTGCCGATCTGCTGCGCCAGGCGGGATTGCCCGATGGCGTGTTCAATGTCGTGCAGGGCGACAAGGAAGCCGTGGACGCGCTGCTCGCGCATCCAGACGTCCAGGCGCTGTCGTTCGTCGGCTCGACGCCGATCGCCGAGTACATCTATACGGAAGGGACCAAGCACGGCAAGCGCGTGCAGGCCTTGGGCGGCGCCAAGAACCACCTGGTGGTGATGCCGGATGCCGATCTCGACCAGGCGGTCGATGCGCTGATCGGTGCCGCGTATGGTTCTGCCGGCGAACGCTGCATGGCGATCTCGGTCGCCGTAGCGGTGGGCGATGTCGCCGACAAGCTGGTGCCGCGCCTCGCGGAACGCGCGCGCACGCTGAAGATCCGCAACGGCATGGAGTCCGATGCCGAGATGGGCCCGCTGGTGACCGGTGCGCACAAGGCCAAGGTCGAAGGCTATATCGCCAAGGGTGTGCAAGAGGGCGCGACGCTGGTCACCGATGGCCGCGGTCACAAGGTCGATGGCCATGAGAACGGCTTCTATGTTGGCGGCACGCTGTTCGACAACGTCAAGCCCGACATGACGATCTACAAGGAAGAGATCTTCGGCCCGGTGCTGTCGGTAGTGCGTGTGCATGACTTTGCCGAAGCGGTGTCGCTGATCAATGCGCACGAGTACGGCAACGGCGTGTCGTGCTACACCAGCGACGGCGGCATTGCGCGTGCGTTTGCGCGGCAGATCCAGGTGGGCATGGTCGGCATCAATGTGCCGATCCCGGTGCCGATGGCCTGGCACTCGTTTGGCGGGTGGAAGCGCTCGCTGTTCGGTGACCACCATGCCTATGGCGAAGAGGGCGTGCGCTTCTATACGCGCTACAAGAGCGTGATGCAGCGTTGGCCGGATTCGATCGCCAAGGGCGCTGAGTTCACCATGCCGGTGGCTAAGTAGTTTGTTGTGCCTATTGGCGGGGACCGGTTGGCGGTCCCCGCTCCGTTCAGGGCGGCCCGCTTGTTCAAGGAGGCAGGGGATGAACGTCAGACGTATCGTCGCCAATATCTCGGCCGCGGAGCCTTCGCTTGCGCGCGCCTTCTACCAGGACGTCCTTGGTCTCGACCTGCTGATGGATCACGGGTGGATCCAGACTTATGGCCGCGACACTGCCATGTCCGTTCAGGTCAGCGTGGCGTCGGAGGGTGGCAGCGGTACACCCGTGCCGGACCTGTCCATAGAGGTTGACGAGTCAATGAAGCGCATCGCCGCATGGTGGCCGCGGGCTTTGCCATCGAATACGGCCCTGCCGACGAGCCGTGGGGCGTGCGCCGTTTCTATGTGCGTGATCCGTTCGGGCGACTGGTGAATATCCTCAGGCACGCCTGAGCGCGGCTATTCCGCGCTGCACGTGCTGGCCTGCCGGTAGGCGCTCGGCGTGCCGGCTTCTCCCTTGTTCCAGCAGGCGCGGAAGGCCTGCACGCTGGCGAAGCCGCTCTTCAACGCGATCGCTTCCACCGGCAGCGTCGATGCGGCCAGCAGCTTGCGCGCGCGTGCCATGCGCAGGGTCAGCTGGTATTGCTTCGGCGTGAGGCCGGTTTCCTCATGGAACAGGCGCGACAGGTGCCTGACGCTGACCGCGAAACGCTGCGCAAAGCGCGGGTCAGCGACGTTGGCTTCCAGGTCGCGCGCGATCGCATCCTGCACTGCATGCACCAGCGGATTGCCGTGCGAGCGTGCGCTGAACTGCGGTTCAAGCTGCGGATCGGCGCCGAAGCGCCGGAACGGCACGACGTTGTCGCGCGCCACCGCAATCGCGGCCTCGTCGCCGCAGGCGTTGGCCACCAGCCGCAGCGCCAGGTCGATGCCGGAGGCCACGCCGGCCGAGGTCCAGACATTGCCGTCGCGGACGAACACTCGGTTGTCGATCACCGAGGCATCCGGATGGCGCGCGCGCAGGCGCTTGATATGTGCATGGTGTGTCGTGCACAGGCGCCCGTCGAGCAGGCCCGCTGCGCCGAGCAGAAAGGCGCCGGTGCAGACTGCGGCCACCTGCACGCCGCCATTCCTGCCCTCACCAAAGCTATCCCTCAACCATGCCGCGCTATCGTGCCACGCAGGCGATGTCGTCAGTGTGTCCAGAAGTTTGCTGCCAACGGCAATGACCACGTCGCCGGCTTCGAGCCGGGCGGGCAGGCGTTCAACCCGGCCAAGCGCCGGACCCTGGAAGGACGTGACGCTGGAATGCGGGCCGACGCAGCGCACAGTGAGTGGCGCAAGGCCAAGTTCTGCCACACTCGACAGGATCTGTAGCGGCCCGCCGAGGTCGAGCATGTGGACATTGGGCAGCACCAGGAAATAGGCGGTAGTCATCACCAGTGTGGAGATCGCGAGGCCGATGCCGGCATTCTCGCGCGAATTGCAGGCTTTGTATCGGTGATGGCCGAAAATTTGCTTTTCTGGTCCATGGCGTTGTCCCGGCAGGCGGCCGGCCTTCCTTAGCATGGTCAACGAATCCCTGCCAAAGAGAGATCGCCATGCACCGCACCCGCCTGCCCGCCGTCACCGTGGCCCTGGTCGCCATCGGCTTTGCCGTGATGTTCGTGTCGACCGCGGTGAAGGGCCTCTACCAGGTGTACTTCGTCGACCTCGCCACGCACTTCGGGCAGGGCCGTGCGCAGTTTGCCTGGTCCGGTAGTGTCTTTATGCTGGCCACCGGGCTGATGTCGCCGGTGGTCGGCGCGCTCAGCGATCGCGTCGGCCCGCTGCGCACTGCGGCCGCCGGTGCGCTGGCGGCAGGCATTGCGCTGGGCAGCGCGGCGCTGTGGCCGGGATCGCTGACGTTTTTCGTGCTGATGTTCGGCCTTGCCGGCGCGTTCGGGCTGGCGGCCATGACCTTTGTGCCGATGGGTATCCTGGTGGACCGGCTGTTCGAGGAACGCAGGAAGGGGCTGGCCTATGCGGTGGTTACCAACGGCACCGCGATCGGCTTTGTCGTGCTGTCGCCGCTGTGGATCTGGCTGCAGCCGCAGGCGGGCTGGATCACCGCGTTCGGCGTGGCGGGTGCGGTGTTTGCGTTGCCGGTGGCCGGCGCCTTGTGGCTGGCTTCGCGCTGGGAGCCGGCGTCCGCACCGGCGCCACGCACGGCCGAGGCCGACGTGCCGGCATGGACGGTGGTGCGGCGTGACCCGGTGTTCTATGCGCTGGCAGCCGGCTTCTTCGGCTGCGGCGCCACCATGGCCTTTATCGACGTGCACCTGATCGCGTACTGGCAGGGGCAGGGCGTGCCGCGGCTGGCGATGGGCTATGCGATGAGCACGCTCGGTGCACTGGAGCTGGCCAGCGGCCTGGTCTCCGGCGCGCTGGCACTGAGCTGGGACAAGCACCGGCTGCTGGCCACGTTCTACGCGCTGCGCTCGGCGTCGATGCTGTTGCTGCTGGTGCCGGGCCTGGGCGTGCTGCCGTTTGCGGTCGGCTTTGGCGCCAGCTACCTGGGCACGGTGATCCTGACCTCGATGTTCTGCTTCGAGCGCTATGGCAGCCGGATCAAGGGCAAGGTGTTCGGCCTGCTGTTCCTGGGGCACCAGCTGGGTGCCTTCCTGACGGTGCAACTGGGGGCGTGGTCGTTCGATGCCACGCGCAGCTACCAGCACAGCATCACGGCGCTGGTGGCGGTGACGCTGTGCTCCGCCGCGTGTTCGTGGTTTGGCCTGCGCCGCGCGGGACCGTTGCCGGCACTGGCCAAGGGCCCGGCGCACGCCGCGGTGCCCGAGGCTGCGAGCCGCTGAAGTGCTGATGCTGCCGCGGCTCCTGCTTGCCTGCGCGGCCCTAGCTCCGCTGGGGCTGGCGGTCTGGGCGATGCCGTGGGCGCTGCGCGCAAGGATTGCCGCGCTGGCGGCACTGGCTCTTGCCGGCGCCGCACTGCTGGCACTCGATCCGCTTGCCGCCGCACTAGCGCGCGTGGACGGCATCCTGTCGGCGCCCGGCTGCGGCGGCTGACATCCTCCCTCTGCAGTTTGTCTGCGGTCAGTGCCGGCCAGCCTGGCCTTTCCTATCATTCGATGACGCGCCTGCCTCGCGCGGGCGCGCAATGTGACGCCTTCGCGCCGCGGCGGGCGTAAACTACCGCCCTTTTTTTCAGGCCGCGCGCCTCCCCGCCGCGTGCCCGGCCACAGTTGCAGGGAGTCTGAATGAGCTTGTTCCGAACCAAGGACATCGACGCGATGCTGGCCGTCGCGCGCGATGACGGCCTGAAGAAGGTGCTGGGTCCGATCGACCTGGTGATGATGGGCATCGGCGCCATCATCGGCACCGGCATTTTCGTGCTGACCGGCACCGGCGCGCTGACCGCGGGGCCGGCGCTGACGGTGTCGTTCGTGATCGCGGCGCTGGCCTGCGGCTTTGCCGCGCTGTGCTACGCGGAGTTTGCCTCGGCGATCCCGGTGTCGGGGTCGATCTATACGTACAGCTACGCCACGCTGGGCGAGATCGTCGCGTGGATGATCGGCTGGGACCTGCTGCTGGAATACGGGCTGGCCACGTCCGCCGTGTCGGTGGGATGGTCGGGCTACTTCCAGTCGCTGATGGCGGGCTTCGGGCTGAAGCTGCCGGCGGCGCTGAGCGCGGCGCCAGGGTCCGTGCCGGGGGTGAAGACCATGCTGAACCTGCCGGCGTGCCTGATCATGCTGGCCATCACCTGGGTGGTGTCATATGGCGTGCGCGAATCCACGCGCATCAACAACCTGATGGTGGCGGTCAAGATTGGTGTGGTGCTGCTGTTTATCGCGGTGGGCGTGTGGCATGTGCAGCCGGCCAACTGGCAGCCGTTCGCGCCATTCGGCTTTGCCGGCATCTTCAATGCGGCGGCGCTGGTGTTCTTTGCCTTTATCGGCTTCGACGCGGTGACCTCGGCCGCGGAAGAGGTGCGCAACCCGCGCCGCGACCTGCCGATCGGCATCATCGGTTCGCTGGCGGTGTGCACGGTGCTGTATGTGGTGGTGGCCGCCATCATGACCGGCATCGTGCCGTTCGCGAAGTTCACCGGCGTGGACCACCCTGTCTCGCTGGCGCTGCAGTTCGCGGGCCAGAACTGGGTGGCGGGCTTTGTCGACCTGGGCGCAATCCTGGGCATGACCACGGTCATCCTGGTGATGACCTATGGCCAGACCCGCGTGATCTTTGCGATGTCGCGCGACGGCCTGCTGCCCGAGCGGTTGTCTTCCGTGCACCCGGTGCATGCCACGCCGTATTTCGCCACCTGGACCGTGGGCATCGTGTTTGCCGCGATTGCCGCCTTCGTGCCGCTGAGCGTGCTGGCCGAGCTGATCAATATCGGCACGCTGGCGGCCTTCACGCTGATCTCGGTGGCGGTGCTGGTGCTGCGCAAGACCCGGCCCGAGCTGCCGCGCGCGTTCCGTTGCCCGGGCGTGCCGGTGGTGCCGCTGCTGTCAATCGGCTTCTGCCTGTTCCTGATGGCACACCTGCAGGCGCTGACCTGGATTGCCTTCCTGGTGTGGCTGGCGGTGGGGCTGGTGATCTACTTCGGCTACGCGCGGCGCAATGCCGTGCTGCATAACCACGGCGGCTGAGCGCCTTCAGCTGCCGCGCCCGGCCGCGGCCTTCATGAAGGCCACCGCGCGCGGCTCGTTGGCGTAGGCGGCGTTGATCCGGATCCATGCCGAGGTCTCGCCGCCCGGGCGGAAGTAGTTGCCTGGGGCCAGCGTCACGCCGTATGCCTCGCCCAGCGTCACCAGTTCGCGCGAATCCTCGATGCCGGGCGGGCGTGCCCACAGGAAGTTGCCGCCGGACGGCTGGCAGAACACCTCCCAGCCGTTGCCGGTCAGCTGCCGCACGGCATTGGCGGAGGCCTCGCGCACGCGCAGGCGCAGCCGCTCCACATATTTGCGGTAGCCGCCGCGTTCCAGCAGCGCCGCCGTCACCGCCTCGGCGAAGTGCGAGCCGGCCACGCTGGTCAGCACCTTCACATCGACCAGGTCCTTGACCAACGCCTTGTCGGCCACCAGGTAGCCGACCCGCAGCGAGGCCGACACCGTCTTGGAAAAGCCGCCGATGTAGATCACGTGCTCAAGCTGGTCCAGCGTGGCCAGTCGGTCGGTGAAGTGGGTCTGGAAGTCCGAGAAGATGTCGTCCTCGACAAAGCGGAAGCCATGCCGGCGCGCCAGCTCCAGCAGCCGGAATGCCACCGGCGGCGCCAGCGTCGACCCGGTCGGGTTCTGCAGCACGCTGTTGGTGAAGAACAGCTTGGGCTTGTGCTGGCGCAGCAGCGCCTCGGTGGCGTCTGGGTCGGGCCCGTTGGCCGTGTGCGGCACGCCCACCAGTTGCACCCCATGCAGCCGCAGCAGGCCGAACAGGTTGTAGTAGCCGGGATCTTCCACGAACACCGTATCGCCGGGCTTGAGCAGGTGGCGCACCACCAGGTCCAGCGCCTGGCTGGCACCGGTGGTGATCAGCACTTGCGGCAGTTCGGCGGCGATGCCCAACTGGCGCACGCGCAGCAACACCTGGCGGCGCAGTTCCGGATGCCCCATCGGCGTGGCGTAGTGGATCACGCTGTCGATCTCGTTGCGCGAGATCGCGCGGATCGCCTGCGTCAGCCCCTCAACGTCGCGCCAGGTTTCCGGCACAAAGCCGCCGGCCAGCTTGAGCGTGCCGCTGGGGTGGTTGAACTGCTCGAGGATGTGGTCGGAAAGATCCTCGGCCAGGCTCGGATCCGACCAGCCGCACGCTGAGCGCCCCGCCAGCGGACTGTCCGCCACATAGAAGCCAGAACCCTGGCGCGAATCCAGCAGCCCCTGCGATACCAGCCGGTCATAGGCTTCGATCACCGGGAAGCGGCTGATGCCGTTCGCGGCTGCCAGCTGACGGATCGACGGCAGCTTTGCGCCGGGCCGAGCCTCGCGGTTGCCGATCCACGACTTCACGCCGTTGACGATCTGATCGGTCAGTGGAATTCCGGTAGAAGCATCTAAGATTAGTTTCATAAGGCAGGGCAGCCGGGGGAAACCGGAGGACGCAACTGTCAGGGAAAACTACTGAACAGTTCATCGAAAACTGTTCACAACTGTACATGGGATTGTAGTGAGGGATGCGAATAATGGAAGCATGGCGGAGAAAGGCGCCGGCTCCTGTGGTCATTCGGCGTCCAGGAGTCGGCACCGGACCAGACCGCCGGGCTGATGAGGAGTGCGACATGCGCGAACTACGGACTTTCGAACTGGACGACCCCGGACAGCCAGTGAGCTGGCGCGCCGGTTACGGGCAGACCGTCTGCGCGGCGGTGGGCAAGCTGTGGGTGACGGTGGAAGGCAATCCCACTGACATCTGGCTGGAGCCGGGCGCCGAACTGCCGTTGCCGGAGGGCTACCGGGTGTGGCTGTCGGGCGATGGCGCGGGCGCGCGCTTCGCGCTGGCCCAGGTGCCGGCGCCGTGGTCGCTGCGGCGGCTGGCGGCGTGGCTGCGGGCGATGCGGCACCGGGTGGAGGAGCACAGCACCGATGCGTTCGGGGAGTGCCCGAGGATCTGGGCCTGAGCGGCCACTCACGCTGTGCCGGAACGGCCACCTGCGGGTGGCCTTTTGTTTGCCCGGGGGCTTGCGCGGCGCCTGCCGCGGGCGCCTACTCTATAAGGACTGCCCCGCCCCACGCACGCCGGTATCGGGGTTCCGCCCCATTGCTTTACGTTAACGTCAACTTCATATAATCGATCGGCCCCGACCCGGGGCGCAGCCCGCGCATTTGCAGCCAAGCCGGCACAAAACGGCACGTCCGGCGCACGCCGCGGCAGCAGCCAACACCAGAAACGGTGGAGACAATGACCGACCTTTCCGATGTGCATGATGTGCGCCGCGGTGCGCCCCAGCCCAAGCCCACTGTGCAAGGCCGCGGTCCGGTCAACAAGGTGCGCTTTGTCACGGCGGCGTCGCTGTTCGATGGCCATGACGCCTCGATCAACATCATGCGCCGCATCCTGCAGTCGCATGGCTGCGAGGTGGTCCACCTCGGCCACAACCGCTCGGTCGAGGAAGTGGTGACGGCGGCGCTGCAGGAAGACGCGCAGGGCATCGCGATTTCCAGCTACCAGGGGGGACATGTCGAGTTCTTCAAGTACATGGTCGACCTGCTGCGCGAGAAGGGCGGCGAGCACATTCAGGTCTTTGGCGGCGGCGGCGGCGTGATCGTGCCGGACGAGATCCGCGAGCTGCAGGCCTACGGCGTGGCGCGCATCTTCAGCCCCGAGGACGGCCAGCGCATGGGCCTGGCCGGCATGATTGCCGACATGGTGCAGCGCTGCGACATCGACCTGTCGCGCTATGCGCCGGCCACGTTGGAACCCGTTGCCCGTGGCGATCGCCGCGCGCTGGCCCAGCTGATCACCGCGCTGGAGAACGGCAAGGCCGATCCCGCGCTGGTGGGCGCGATGCATGCGCAGGCAAAGCAGGCATCGATTCCGGTGCTCGGCATCACCGGCACCGGCGGCGCCGGCAAGTCGTCACTGACCGACGAACTGATCCGCCGCTTCCGGCTGGACCAGCAGGATGCGCTCTCCATCGCCGTGATCTCGATCGACCCGTCGCGGCGCAAGTCTGGCGGCGCGCTGCTGGGCGACCGCATCCGCATGAACGCGATCAACCACCCGAACATCTTCATGCGCTCGATGGCGACGCGCGAGGCGGGCTCGGAGATCTCGCAGGCGCTGCCGGACGTGATCGCCGCGTGCAAGGTGGCCGGTTTCGACCTGGTGATCGTCGAGACCTCGGGCATCGGTCAGGGCGATGCAGCCATTGTGCCGCACGTCGACCTGTCGCTCTATGTGATGACGCCCGAGTTCGGCGCGGCCAGTCAGCTCGAGAAGATCGACATGCTGGACTTTGCCGACTTCGTCGCCATCAACAAGTTCGACCGCAAGGGCGCGCAGGACGCGTGGCGCGATGTGGCCAAGCAGGTGCAGCGCAACCGCGAGCAATGGCACGGCAAGGCCGAGGACATGCCGGTGTACGGCACGCAGGCGTCGCGCTTCAATGACGATGGCGTGACCATGCTGTACCAGGGACTGCGCGCGGCGCTGGCCGAACGCGGCCTGAAGCTGCAGCCGGGCGTGCTGCCGGCGCAGGCGGGGCGCATCTCCACCGGCCAGAATGTGATCGTGCCGCCGGCGCGCAGCCGCTACCTGGCGGAACTGGCAGACACGGTGCGCGGCTACCACCGCCGCGTGATGACGCAAAGCCGCCTGGCGCGCGAGCGCCAGCAGCTGCGTGAATCGAGCCGCATGCTGCAGGCCGCGCAAGGCGATGGCGCGGCGCTGGACGCGCTGGCCGCCGAACGCGACAGCGCGCTGGGCCAGGTCGAACGCAAGCTGCTGGCGATGTGGCCCCAGATGCGCGAAGCCTACAGCGGCGACGAATACGTGGTCAGGATCCGCGACAAGGAGATCCGCACGGGGCTGGTCACCACCACGTTGTCCGGCACCAAGGTGCGCAAGGTGGTGCTGCCGCGCTTCGAGGATGACGGCGAGGTGCTGAAGTGGCTGATGCGCGAGAACGTGCCCGGCAGCTTCCCCTACACCGCCGGCGTGTTCGCCTTCAAGCGCGAGAACGAGGACCCCACGCGCATGTTCGCCGGCGAGGGCGATGCCTTCCGCACCAACCGCCGCTTCAAGCTGGTGTCCGAAGGCATGGATGCCAAGCGCCTGTCGACGGCGTTCGACTCGGTCACGCTGTATGGCGAAGACCCGCACGTGCGCCCCGACATCTACGGCAAGGTCGGCAACTCCGGCGTGTCGATCGCCACGCTCGACGACCTGAAGGTGCTGTACGACGGCTTCGACCTGACCAGCCCGAGCACCTCGGTGTCGATGACCATCAACGGCCCGGCCCCGACCATCCTGGCGATGTTCATGAACACCGCCATCGACCAGCAGCTCGACAAGTTCCGCGCCGACAACCAGCGCGAGCCCACCGCAGACGAGGAAGCCAAGATCCGCGCCTGGGTGCTGCAGAACGTGCGCGGCACGGTGCAGGCGGACATCCTCAAGGAAGACCAGGGCCAGAACACCTGCATCTTCTCCACCGAGTTCTCGCTCAAGGTGATGGGCGATATCCAGGAGTACTTTGTCCACCACCAGGTGCGCAACTTCTACTCGGTGTCGATCTCCGGCTACCACATCGCCGAGGCCGGCGCGAACCCGATCTCGCAGCTGGCGTTCACGCTGTCCAACGGCTTCACCTATGTGGAGGCGTACCTGGCGCGCGGCATGCATATCGATGATTTCGCGCCCAACCTGTCGTTCTTCTTCTCCAACGGCATGGACCCCGAGTACAGCGTGCTGGGC
This sequence comes from Cupriavidus sp. FW305-F7, assembly GCF_058782875.1. NCBI lineage: Bacteria > Pseudomonadati > Pseudomonadota > Betaproteobacteria > Burkholderiales > Burkholderiaceae > Cupriavidus > Cupriavidus sp. FW305-F7. The sequence goes on from NZ_JBYSYC010000014.1 coordinate 129,439, forward strand.
CGCGTGGCGCGCCGCATCTGGGCCGTGACCATGCGCGACAAGTACGGCGCCAACGAGCGCAGCCAGAAGCTCAAGTACCACATTCAGACCTCGGGCCGCTCGCTGCATGCGCAGGAGATCGACTTCAACGATATCCGCACCACGCTGCAGGCGCTGATCGCGATCTACGACAACTGCAATTCGCTGCACACCAACGCCTACGACGAGGCCATCACCACGCCCACCGGCGAGTCGGTGCGCCGCGCGCTGGCGATCCAGCTGATCATCAACCGCGAGTGGGGCGTGGCCAAATGCGAGAACCCCAACCAGGGCAGCTTCCTGATCGAAGAGCTGACCGACCTGGTGGAAGAGGCGGTGCTGCAGGAGTTCGAGCGCATCGCCGAGCGCGGCGGCGTGCTGGGCGCGATGGAGACCGGCTACCAGCGCGGCAAGATCCAGGAAGAGTCGCTCTACTACGAGCAGCTCAAGCACGACGGCACGCTGCCCATCATCGGCGTGAACACGTTCCGCAACCCGGACGGCGACCCGACCCCGCAGAAGCTGGAACTGGCGCGCTCCAGCGAGGCCGAGAAGCAGAGCCAGCTCGACCGCCTGCAGGCGTTCCAGCAGGCCCATGCGGCCGAGGCCCCGGCCATGCTGGCGCAGTTGCGCCAGGCGGTGATCGACAACCAGAACGTATTCGCGGTGCTGATGGACGCAGTGCGGGTTTGCTCGCTGGGGCAGATCACGCACGCGCTGTTCGAGGTGGGCGGGCAATACCGGCGCAATATGTAGAGCCGGCGGCACCGCGTAGCAAGCAGTGCCCGATTACCGCGCAGGGCGGCCGCAGTGAAGGGCCGCCCTGCGTTACACTCGAAGGCTGTGCCGGCGCCCGCGCCACGGCAAACGTATTCGAGACAAAGCAAGCCAAAGATCATGGACACCCAGTACAACCCGACCAATATCTTCGCGAAGATCCTGCGCGGCGAGCTGCCGTGCATCAAGGTCTACGAGGACGACGACACCATCGCCTTCATGGACATCATGCCGCAGGCCGACGGCCATACGCTGGTGGTGCCCAAGGAAGCCGCGGTCAACCTGTTCGACCTGTCCGAGCAGGGCGCGCAGGCCGCCATCGTTGCCACGCAGCGGGTGGCGCGCGCGGTGCGCGCGGCGTTTGCGCCCGACGGCATCTCCATCGGCCAGTTCAACGGCGCGGCCGCGGGCCAGACCGTGCCGCACGTGCATTTCCATATCGTGCCGCGCTATGCCGACAGTGCCCTGCGCGGCCACGCGCGCGAGATGCAGGACCCGGAACAGCTCAAGGGTCATGCCGAGCGCATCATTGCCGCGCTGCGCGAGCAGGGCGCCTGAACCCGCGCCTGAACCGATTTATCAGCAATCCAACCAAGCAGAGGAAGACAAGATGAGCATCAGGACAGTGGGCATCGTCGGTGCCGGCACCATGGGCAATGGCATCGCCCAGGCCTGCGCAGTGGTAGGTCTCAACGTGGTGATGGTCGACATCAGCGATGCCGCCGTGCAGAAGGGTGTTGCCACCGTGGCGGGCAGCCTGGACCGGCTGATCAAGAAGGAAAAGCTGACCGAGGCCGACAAGGCCAGCGCGCTGGCGCGCATCAAGGGCAGCACCTCGTACGACGATCTCAAGGCCACTGATATCGTGATCGAGGCCGCGACCGAGAACTACGACCTGAAGGTCAAGATTCTCAAGCAGATCGACAGCATCGTCGGCGAGAACGTGATCATCGCGTCCAACACCTCGTCGATCTCGATCACCAAGCTGGCCGCCGTGACCTCGCGCGCCGACCGCTTTATCGGCATGCACTTCTTCAACCCGGTGCCGGTGATGGCGCTGGTGGAACTGATCCGCGGCCTGCAGACCAGCGACACCACCCATGCCGCCGTCGAGGCCCTGTCGAAGCAGCTCGGCAAGTACCCGATCACGGTCAGGAACAGCCCGGGCTTCGTCGTCAACCGCATCCTGTGCCCGATGATCAACGAGGCCTTCTGCGTGCTGGGCGAAGGCCTGGCCTCGCCGGAAGAGATCGATGAAGGCATGAAGCTGGGCTGCAACCACCCGATCGGCCCGCTGGCGCTGGCTGACATGATCGGCCTGGACACCATGTTGGCCGTGATGGAAGTGCTGTACACGGAGTTTGCCGATCCGAAGTACCGCCCGGCGATGCTGATGCGTGAGATGGTGGCTGCCGGCTACCTGGGCCGCAAGACCGGCCGCGGCGTGTACGTCTATAGCAAGTAAGCTTCCCGGCACTTGCTGCGTGGCACGGCGGCCGCCTGCGGGCGGCCGCCGCTTTTTCCGGTGCCGGTTCCGGTCGCCGCCAAATCCCGCTTACACGGCGTTATATGCCGAAACACTCCGCCGCATCCGGTAACAGGAATGCGCGGTAGAGTGCACCGTTCCGTTTACGACAAGACAAGTTCCATGGCTCACCCGATTCTCTTTGCTGCGCTGCTCGCGGGCGCAATGTCCCTGCTGGCGGCCCGTTCGGCGATGGCTCATGTGGATGTGGGCGTGCAGGTCGGCGCGCCGGTCTATGTGGCCCCGGCCCCTGTGTATGTGGCGCCTCCGCCGCCCGTGGTCTATGCGCCGCGCTACCACGGCTGGCATGGCGACCGCTATTGGGACGGACGCCGCTGGTATGGCCGCGGTGAGTGGCGCGGGCGGCATCACCACTCTCATCACTATCGGGACTACGATCGCCATTACGGGCGCGGCCACGGCCATGGGCACGGGCACCGCGGCCACGGCCACTGACCCTCTCGCCGGCTGACGCGTCGCCACGACGCGGCGCGTCGCGGCGTTCAGCGCAGCAGCACCAGACGCGGCACCGCGTCCGCGCCGCTCCAGACCACCGCGTTCTGTTCGTATTTCTCGCCGAGTGCCCGGGCATCCTCCAGCGACAGCCCCAGCACCAGGAAGCTCGGCTCTGCCGGCCAGCCGTTGGCAGGATGCTCGCCGGCGGCTTCGATTGCGCGCAACCCCATCTTTGCCACGTCCCGCGCCAGCGCCTGCTGGCGCCGTGCGTTGGCGTCGTCGTCGCAGCGCAGGCTGAACGGGTTGGCGGCGGTAATGAAGGCGCTCGATGCCACGCCCAGCGCGCGGTGCAGCGCCGCCAGCGGGGCGCTGGGTTGGTCTACCAGCAATATCATCGGCAGGTCGCCCAGCACGCGGTAATGCGTCTCGCGATAGGCCTGCAGCGTGGCGGCATCGATGGCGCTGGCCATGTTATTCGCCGTACTGGCGCAACCCCTCCAGGTCCAGCACCTCGATCACGCCGTAGTCCACCCGCACCAGGCCCTGCTGTTCCAGCACCTTGAGCGCCTGGTTGGCGCGCTGGCGCGAAATGCCTGCAAGCAGGCCGATCTCTTCCTGCGAGATCTCCAGCGTCGTGCCGATCCCCGGATACAGGTGCTCATTGAACAGCGACGACACCGCGCGCGCCACGCGCGAATCGATGTCGAGCAGCCGTTCATATTCCACCGCCGCGATGAACTGTCCCAGGCGTTCGTTGAACTGCGTCAGCAGGAAGCGCGTGAACGGCAGGCTGGTATCCAGCAACCACAGAAAAGTGTCGCGCGGCAGGAAGGCGATGGTCGAGCGGCGCAGCGCCATCACGTCGTACTTGCGGATTTCCGACTTGAGCACCGCGCCTTCGCCGAACCAGCCGCCGGTGGGCACGCCGGTGAAGGTGACCGACTTGCCCGAGGGCGACACCGTGGTGATCTTGACGATGCCTTCGAGCACGCCCATCCAGTGCTCAGCCATGTCACCCTTGTGACAGACGTAGTCGCCCTGGGTGTACTCGTGCACGAACATGGCGCGGCGCACGCGTTCGCGCTGCTCGGGGCTCAGGTCTGCTGCCCATACGCAGCGGTCGACAAAATCGTTCAGCATGGCCTGCAGAAGCTCCCGTAGGGATTAACCCGGAATTGTCACCGGCGTGACAACCGGGGTTGTTGGCATGGGCTATCGTACGATCACAACGGAACCGCGGGTGCCACCAGCGGCACGCCGGGGCAAGGCGCAAGCCTTCCCGGCGGCCTGATGCAAGGCACACCGGGCTTGATGCCGGGCGGCAATTGCTGCCGGGCAAAGCAAGCCAAGTATAACGACCGGACCGGCGCTTGACACCGGGCGTGGATCCCCACGCCGGAGGGACAGGAGACAGCGATGCAGGAATCGTCGGCGACGACCTTCCCGCGATGGCTGCTGGCGCACGCCCAGCAGCGGCCGGATCATCCGGCTCACCGCGAGAAGGATCTCGGCATCTGGCAGACATACAGCTGGGCCCAGGCGGCCCAGCAGGTGAGGGCGCTGGCTTGCGGGCTGGCCGCGCTCGGCTTCAGGCGCGGCATGAACCTGGCGGTGGTGGGCGACAACCGCCCGCGGCTGTACTGGGCCATGACCGCGGCGCAGGCGCTGGGCGGCGTGCCGGTGCCGCTGTACCAGGACGCCATCGCCAACGAGATGGTCTACGTGCTCAACGATGCGGAAATCGAGTTCGCCATCGTCGAGGACCAGGAGCAGGTCGACAAGCTGCTGGAAGTGGAGGCGCAGCTGGCCGAGTCCGGCCGCGCCGTGCGCCACGTCATCTTTGAAGACCCGCGCGGCCTGATGGACTACGACCACCCGTCGCTGATGTCTTATGAACGGCTGCAGGAACTGGGCCGCGAGTTCGACCAGGCGCACCCGGGCTTCTATGACGAGGCCATCGCCGCCGGCCAGCCCGAAGACACCGCGATCATCCTCTATACGTCGGGCACTACCGGCAAGCCCAAGGGCGTATGCCATTCGCACTACGGCTTGATCGGCGCGGCGCGCAACGGCTGCGCCTTCGACAAGCTGAGCGCTGACGACGACGTGCTGTCCTACCTGCCGATGGCATGGGTGGGCGACAACCTGTTCTCCTACGCGCAGGCGATGGTGGCGGGCTTCACGGTGAACTGCCCGGAATCGCGCGAAACGGTGATGACCGACCTGCGCGAGATCGGCCCCACCTACTACTTTGCGCCGCCGCGCATCTATGAAGGGCTGCTGACGCAGGTGATGATCCGCATGGAGGATGCCGGCTGGATCAAGCGCAAGCTGTTCCACTGGGCCATGGATGTGGCGAAGCGCTGCGGCACCGATATCCTTGACGGCCAGCCGGTATCGCTCGCGGACCGCGCGCGCTACGCCCTGGGCGAAGTGCTGGTCTACGGCCCGCTGCGCAATGTGCTGGGCATGAGCCGCATCCGCGTGGGCTATACCGCGGGCGAGGCGATCGGACCGGACCTGTTCCGCTTCTACCGCTCGATCGGCGTGAACCTGAAGCAGTTCTACGGCCAGACCGAGACCTGCGCCTATGTGTGCCTGCAGCCGGACGGCAAGGTCAAGTTCGATTCCGTAGGGCCGGCCGCGCCCGGCATGGAAATCCGCATCGCCGACAACGGCGAGGTGCTGGTGCGCGGCGTGGGCCTGCTCAAGTCCTACTACAAGCGCGACGACGCCACGCGCGAGGCCATCAACGACGAGGGCTACTTCATGACCGGGGACGCCGGTGTGATCGACGCCGACGGCCACCTGAAGATCATCGACCGCGCCAAGGACGTGGGCAAGCTGGCCGATGGCTCGATGTTCGCGCCCAAGTACATCGAGAACAAGCTCAAGTTCTTCCCGTACATCAAGGAAGCGGTGGCCTTCGGCAGCGACCGCGACCAGGTCTGCGCCTTTATCAACATCGACTTCGAGGCCGTGGGCAACTGGGCCGAGCGCCGCCACCTGCCGTATGCCGGCTATGTCGACCTGGCCGCGCAGCCCGACGTGCTGGAAATGATCGGCGAGTGCGTGAACCAGGTGAATGCCGATCTGGCCAACGACCCGATGCTGGCCGGATCGCAGGTGGCACGCTTCCTGGTCCTCCACAAGGAACTGGATCCGGACGACGACGAGCTCACGCGCACGCGCAAGGTGCGCCGCGGCTTTATCGCCGACAAATACGGCGTGCTGGTGGAGGCGCTCTATGCGGGCAAGTCCGAGCAGTTCATCGAGACGCGCGTCAAGTTTGAAGACGGGCGCGAGGGCAGCGTGTCGGCCACGCTGAAGCTGGTCAATGCGAAGCGCCTGCCTGTGGCGGCGCGCGCGGCATGAGCGAGGGCAGCAAGATGACGCAAGTAGCCTGGCAAGGCGCGGGGCAGCGCGAATGGGCGGGGACGGCACGCACGGATGCCAGCGGCACGGGCAGCGGCGGCGCGATCGCCCCGGCAGGCCCGATGTCTCCCGCGGGTCTGGCGGATGACAGCGGCGCGCATCCCGGCACGCAGCGCGCACAGCGCACCGGCGAGCAGGCGCGCACCGGCGGCGAGGTGATCCTGGACCTGCAGCATATCTCGCTGTCGTTCGGCGGGGTCAAGGCGCTGACCGATATCTCGTTCGATGTGTGCGAGCACGAGGTGCGCGCCATCATCGGCCCCAACGGCGCCGGCAAGAGCTCGATGCTCAACGTGATCAACGGCGTCTACCACCCGCAGCAGGGACGCATCGTGTTCCGCGGCGAGGAGCGCAAGCAGATGCACCCGACCGCCGCGGCGCGCCAGGGCATTGCGCGCACCTTCCAGAACATCGCGCTGTTCAAGGGCATGACGGTGCTGGACAACATCATGACCGGGCGCAACACGCAGTTCCGCACCGGGCTCTTCGCCCACGCGCTGTGGTGGGGCCCGGCGCGCAACGAAGAGATGCGCCATCGCCAGAAGGTCGAGGAAGTGATCGACTTCCTCGAGATCCAGTCGATCCGCAAGACCCCGGTGGGGCGCTTGCCGTATGGCCTGCAGAAGCGCGTGGAGCTGGCGCGCGCGCTCGCGGCCGAGCCCTCGATGCTGCTGCTGGACGAGCCCATGGCCGGCATGAACGTGGAAGAGAAGCAGGACATGTGCCGCTTCATCCTGGATGTGAACCGGCAGTTCGGCACCACCATCGTGCTGATCGAGCACGACATGGGCGTGGTGATGGATATCTCCGACCGCGTGGTGGTGCTCGACTACGGCAAGAAGATCGGCGACGGCACGCCGGACGAGGTCAAGGGCAACCCTGACGTGATCAAGGCGTACCTGGGCACTTCGCACTGAGGCTCTGAACCATGACGTTCTTCTTTGAAATCCTGATCGGCGGCTTGCTCTCGGGCCTGATGTACTCGCTGGTGGCGCTGGGCTTCGTGCTGATCTACAAGGCCTCAGGCGTGTTCAACTTCGCGCAGGGCGCGATGGTGTACTTCGCCGCGCTGGCGGTGGTGGGGCTGATGGACAAGGGCCTGCCGATGTGGGCCGCGGTGATCGGCGCCTTCGTGGTGATGATCCTGGTCGGCATGAGCACCGAGCGCTTCGTGCTGCGCAAGCTGGTCAACCAGCCGCCGATCACGCTGTTCATGGCGACCATCGGGCTATCATTCTTCCTCGAAGGCCTGGGGCCGCTGCTGTTCGGCAATGAAGTGCGCCCGATCAACCTGGGCATCGTCGACGAGCCGATCGAATCGATCCTGACCAACTTCAATATCGTGCTGTCCAAGTTCGACATCGCGGCGGCGGCCATCGCCGGCGTCCTGGTGGGATCGCTGGCGCTGTTCTTCCAGTACACCAAGGTCGGCCGCGCGCTGCGCGCGGTGGCCGACGACCACCAGGCGGCGCTGTCGCTGGGCATCCCGCTGCAGAACATCTGGGCCATCGTCTGGGGCGTGGCAGGCTTCGTTGCACTGGTGGCCGGCATGCTGTGGGGCTCGCGCAATGGCGTGCAGTTCGCGCTCACGCTGACCGCGCTCAAGGCGCTGCCGGTGCTGATCCTGGGCGGCTTCACCTCGGTGCCGGGCGCCATCGTCGGCGGGCTGATCATCGGCGCCTCGGAGAAGCTGGCCGAGATCTATATCCCGCCGGTGTTCCAGTCGATGTTCGGGGGCAACTTCGGCGGCATCGAAGGGTGGTTCCCGTATGTGTTCGCCCTGCTGTTCCTGCTGGTCCGCCCCGAAGGGCTGTTCGGCGAGAAACACATCGATCGCGTCTGACCGACTTCGCACAGGAGACTTACCATGTTTTATCGTGAAGCCGGCCAGTTCAAGACCAGCTACGTCGCCGACAGCCAGATCTTCCCCATCCGCCAGGACCGCATCGGCTTTGCCGTGCTGATGGCCGTGGCCTTCGTGGCGATCCCGTTCGTCGGGTCGGAGTACTGGTTCTCGGCCATCCTGATCCCATTCCTGATTTTCTCGCTGGCGGCGCTGGGCCTTAATATCCTGACCGGCTATGCCGGCCAGCTGTCGCTCGGCACCGCAGCCTTCATGGCCGTGGGCGCCTACGCGGCCTACAACTTCCAGCTGCGCATCGAAGGCATCCCGGTGCTGCTGTCATTCCTGCTGGCCGGGCTGTCGGCGGCGCTGGTGGGGGTGGCCTTCGGCCTGCCGTCGCTGCGCATCAAGGGCTTCTACCTCGCCGTGGCGACGCTGGCGGCGCAGTTCTTCGTGGTGTGGGCGCTGACCAAGTTCCCCTGGTTCTCCAACAACAGCTCGTCGGGCGTGATCACGGCGCAGCGGCTGGACCTGTTCGGCGTCGCCATCGACACCCCGCTGAAGAAGTACCTGTTCGTGCTGGCCATCGTCACGGTGCTGGCGCTGGCCGCCAAGAACCTGGTGCGCTCGGCCACCGGGCGCGCGTGGATGTCGGTGCGCGACATGGACGTGGCGGCCGAGGTGATCGGCATCCCGCTGATGCGCACCAAGCTGCTCGCGTTCGCGGTCAGCTCGTTCTACTGCGGCGTGGCCGGCGCGCTGTATGCGTTCTGCTACCTGGGCTCGGTCGAGCCCGACGGCTTCTCGCTGGACCTGTCGTTCCGCGTGCTGTTCATGATCATCATCGGCGGCGTGGGCAGCATCCTGGGCTCGTTCCTGGGCGCGGCCTTCATCCTGCTGCTGCCGATCTTCCTGGACAACGTGCTGCCGCCGCTGGCCGCGCTGCTGCACCTGCCGTTCACCAATGCCACCGTGTCGCACATCCAGCTGATGGTGTTCGGCGGGCTGATCATCTTCTTCCTGATCGTGGAGCCGCACGGGCTGGCCCGGCTGTGGCAGATCGCCAAGGAAAAGCTGAGGCTGTGGCCGTTCCCTCATTGACGGGAGGGGTGCCTGTGTTACCGCAGTTCCTGTGTGAAGTTCTGAAGCTTACGCATAACGAAACGCTCCCTTGAGGGCGATGGAGACTGTCATGACCAACCTGATTCGCAATGTGCAACGCGCCGCCCTGGTGGTCAGCGCCGCGGCGGCACTGCTGGCGCCGGCGGCGCCGGCCATGGCGCAGAGCAACGAGCAGTTCGTGGCGCTGCCAAGCTACCGCGTGGGGCCGTATGGCGCCAACGGGCAGTCCTGGTATGGCGGTTTCATCGACTACCTCAACTACGTCAATCTGAAGGAAGGCGGCGTCAACGGCGTCAAGCTGTCGTGGGAAGAGTGCGAGACCGAGTACAACAACGCCAAGGGCGTGGAGTGCTATGAACGCCTGAAGTCCAAGAACGCCACCACCAAGGGCACCGCCTACCACGCCATGTCCACCGGCATTTCGTACGCGCTGGTCGACAAGACCGCCGCCGACAAGGTGCCGCTGGTGATGATGGGCTACGGCCGCACCGACGCGGTGGATGGCTCGGTGTTCCCGTACGCGTTCCCGCTGGTGACCACGTACCAGATGCAGGTCTCGGCCATCGTCAAGTACCTGGCCTCGAAGAACGGCGGCTCGCTGGCCGGCAAGAAGATCGTCTACCTGTACCACGACTCGGCCTATGGCAAGGAGCCGATCGTGGCGCTGCAGGCCGAGGCCAAGCTGGGCAAGTTCAACCTGGTGGAGATCCCGGTGGCGCACCCGGGCAACGAGCAGGGCGCGCAGTGGCTGAAGATCCGCCAGGAGAACCCCGACTACGTGATCTTCTGGGGCTGGGGCGTGATGAACCAGACCGCGCTGAAGGCCGCGCAGAAGGTGGGCTTTGCGCGCGACAAGATAATCGGCTCGTGGTGGGCCGGCTCGGAAGAAGACACGGTGCCGGCGGGTGATGCGTCCAAGGGCTACATGAGCGCCACCTGGAACGTGGCGGGCCGCAACGTGCCGCTGATCGCCGATATCGACAAGGTGGTCTACGGTGCCGGCAAGGGCAATATGCAGGACAAGAACAAGGTGGGTTCGGTGCTGTACAACCGCGGCGTGTCGGCGGCGGTGGTGACGGTGGAAGCGGTGCGCGTGGCACAGGCCAAGTTCGGCAAGGGCAAGCCCATGACCGGCGAGCAGATGCGCTGGGCCTTCGAGAACCTGAACCTGACCAACGCGCGCCTGCAGCAACTCGGCGCCACCGGCCTGCTGCCCGAGATCAAGACCAGCTGCGACAACCACGAGGGTTCGGGCAAGGTCAAGATCCAGCAGTGGGATGGCACCAAGTGGGTGGTGGTGTCGGACTGGATCGAGGGCAACAAGAGCCTGATCCACCCGCTGTTCAAGGCCACGGCGGCGCAGTACGCGAAGGAGAAGGGGATTACTCCGGCTTGTTCGAAGTCTTGAGAGGCCGCCCGAATCCCGACTGGGTTCTCCCCTCTCCCGCTTGCGGGAGAGGGGCGGGGGTGAGGGCCGGCGCTGGCAATAGCGAGCGCGTTCACTTCGTGGCAGCGCCCGCCCTCACCCCAACCTTCTCCCAGAGGGAGAGGGAGTACCCAATAGGCAAGCTGGAAACCGCAACACCAACACGAGCCGCACCATGAGCCTTCTGTCCGTCAACAATATCGAAGTCATCTACGATCACGTGATCCTGGTGCTCAAAGGCGTCTCGCTCGAAGTGCCGGAAGGCAAGATCGTGGCGCTGCTCGGCGCCAACGGCGCGGGCAAGACCACCACGCTCAAGGCCATCTCCAACCTGCTGCAGGCCGAGCGCGGCGATGTCACCAAGGGCTCGATCGAATATCGCGGCGACCGCGTCGACCAGCTCACGCCCAACGACCTGGTGCGCCGCGGCGTGATCCAGGTGATGGAGGGGCGCCACTGCTTCGCGCACCTGACCATCGAAGAGAACCTGCTCACCGGCGCCTACACGCGCGGCCTGTCGCGCGGCCAGACGCGCGACGAGCTGGAAAAGATCTACGAGTACTTCCCGCGGCTGAAGACGCGCCGCAAGTCGCAGGCCGGCTACACCTCTGGCGGCGAGCAGCAGATGTGCGCGATCGGCCGGGCCATGATGGCCAAGCCGGCGATGATCCTGCTGGACGAGCCTTCGATGGGGCTGGCGCCGCAGATCGTCGAGGAGATCTTCGAGATCGTGCGCGGCCTGAATTCGCGCGAGAACGTCAGCTTCCTGCTGGCCGAGCAGAACACCATGGTGGCGCTGCGCTATGCCGACTACGGCTACATCCTGGAAAACGGCCGCGTGGTGATGGACGGCGACGCCGAATCGCTGCGCACCAACGAGGATGTCAAGGAGTTCTACCTGGGCGTGGCCGCCAACGATGCGGACGACGGTGCCGGGCGTAAGTCGTTCCGCGATGTGAAGAGCTACCGGCGCAGGAAGCGCTGGCTGGCCTGAGCCGACGTAAGCCGACCCAATTTATCCGGCATTGCCACCACGCGCCTGTGGCGCGACAGCATGCCGCATCCCATTCCCTGACGCACAGCACCATGCCAGAACACTTCGATTCGCTCGAAACCCGCGCGCCGGAAGTCCGCGAGCAGGCGCTCCTTGCCGCCCTGGCACGCCAGGTGGCACATGCGCGCGACAACGCCCCTTACTTTGCCGAGATGCTGAGCGGGGTCGATCCGCGGCTGCTGACCTCGCGCGCGGCGCTGGCGGCGCTGCCGGTCACGCGCAAGTCGGACCTGACCGCGCGCCAGCGCTTGCTGCCGCCGCTGGGTGGCCTGAACGCGACCCCGCTGGGCAAGTTGCGCCATGTGTTCCAGTCGCCCGGCCCGATCCACGAACCCGACGGCCACGACGCCGACTGGTGGCGCGTGGCCCGCGCCATGCATGCGGCGGGCTTCCGCGCCGGCGAGCTCGTCTACAACACCTTCTCCTACCACTTCACCCCGGCCGGCATGATGATGGAGACCGGCGCGCACCGGCTGGGCTGCTGCGTGTTCCCGGCCGGTGTCGGCCAGACCGATTCGCAGGTGCAGGCGCTGGCCAGCCTGCAGCCCACGGCCTACGCCGGCACGCCGTCGTTCCTGAAGCTGCTGCTGGAGCGCGGCGACGAACTGGGCACGCCCTGCACCAGCCTGGCCAAGGCGCTGGTCTCGGGCGAGGCGTTGCCGCCGTCGCTGCGGGCCTGGTTCCAGGCGCGCGGCGTGCGCGTGCAGCAGATGTATGGCACCGCGGACGTCGGCCTGATTGCCTATGAGACCGAGGGCGGCGACGGCTGGGTGGTGGACGAGGGCGTGCTGGTAGAGATCGTCGAGCCCGGCGGTTCCCGGCCGATGCCCGAGGGCGAGACCGGCGAGGTGGTGGTGACGGTGCTGGGCAACGGCGACTACCCGCTGATCCGCTTCGGCACCGGCGACCTGTCGGCCATCGTGGCGGAGTCGTCGCAACGGCCCAGCCCGTGCGGGCGCACCAATATCCGGCTCAAGGGCTGGCTGGGCCGTGCCGACCAGGCCACCAAGGTCAAGGGCATGTTCGTGCATCCGGGGCAGGTGGCGGACGTGCTGCGGCGGCATCCGGAGATTCGCGTGGCGCGGCTGGTGGTGACTGGCGACCCTGGCGCGGACGTAATGACGCTGCGCTGCGAGGCTACGCGCGAGGATGGTGACTTGCAGCGTGCGGTGGCGGAATCGCTGCGCGAGGTGATGCGGCTGCGCGGTGAAGTGGCCTTCGTGGCGGCGGGGTCGTTGCCGCAGGATGGGAAGCTGATCGAGGATGCGCGCAGCTACGATTGAGTTGGGTGGCGGCTGGCAGGATCGACTTCGTTGATACCCCGGCCGTCTCCCCCAGCCCTCTTCCGCAGGCGGGAGAGGGCTGGGGGAGACGGCCGGTGCGTGGAGTGACGCGCCTTAGTACGCCCGCGCTTTCAAGACTTCCCCCCCTCCACCGGCCGCGTCGGCAGCCTGACCATCCACACACTCACCCCCACCGCACAAGCCAGCAGCGCCGCCGAAGCAATCGGCCGCGCCCGCAGCAGCCACGCGGTCGTCCCCATCGACGCCCACATCATCGACAACGCCAGGCATTTGGCCCGCAAGGGAATGCTGCGATAGCGCTGCCAGTCGCTGACCAGCGGCCCGAAGCGCGGATGCCCTAGCAGCCACTCATGGAAGCGCTGGGACCCCCGCGCGAAGCATGCCGCGGCCAGCAGCACGAATGGCGTGGTTGGCAGCACCGGCAGGAAGATGCCGATCACCCCCAGCAGCAGGAAAGCCGCACCCAGCACCACCCACATGGCGCGCAGCGCCTGCTGCCGGCGGCTCAGTGTGGCGACGGCGTCTGGAGCGGAATCGGGCGGGGTGGCGGGGCTAGGACCAGGCAATGGATGGAGCAAGGGCCGCAACAGCGGCCCCGTGGTGACTGGGGTTTAGCGCGCGATACCTAGGCGCGCCTTGGCGGCATCGTACTCCGCTTTCATGCGCACGACGATTTCGCCGGCGGTGGGGATGTCGTGGATCTGGCCCACGCCCTGGCCGGCGCCCCACACGTCCTTCCACGCCTTGGCCTTGGAGGCGCCGCTGGAGAAGTCCATCTTGCTCTTGTCGGCCACCGGCAGGTTGTCCGGATCCAGCCCCACGTTGCTGATGCTTTCGCGGATGTAATTGCCGTGCACGCCGGTGAACAGGTTGGTGTAGATGATATCGGCGGCGGCCGAACTGGTGATCGACTGCTTGTACGTCTCTGCCGCGTGGGCCTCCTGCGAGGCGATAAAGCGCGTGCCCACGTAGGCAAAGTCCGCGCCCATGGCCTGCGCGGCCAGCACCGCCTCGCCGGTGGCGATCGAACCCGACAGCGCGATCGGGCCGTCGAAGATCTTGCGCACCTCGCCCACCAGCGCGAACGGCGACAGCATGCCGGCATGGCCGCCGGCGCCGGCCGCCACCAGGATCAGGCCGTCGACGCCGGCCTCGATCGCCTTCTCGGCATGGCGCAGGCTGATCACGTCGTGCAGAACGATGCCGCCGTAGCTGTGCACCGCGTCGATCATTTCCTTGACCGGGGCGCGCAGCGAGGTGATGAAGATTGGCACCTTGTGGTCCACGCACACCTTCACGTCGTGTTCCAGCCGCGCGTTCGAGGTATGCACGATCTGGTTGACCGCGACCGGGCCCACCTGCGCGCCCGGGTTGGCGGCCTTGAAGGTGGCCAGCTCGCCTTCGATCTGGGTGAGCCACTCGTCGAGCAGTTCCGCCGGGCGCGCATTGAGCGCCGGGAACGAGCCGACGATGCCGGCCTTGCACTGCGCCAGCACCAGCTCCGGGTAGCTGACGATGAACATGGGCGAGGCGATGACGGGCAGGGCCAGGTTCTGCAGGGCCTGGGGCAGTTGCTTGGCGGCGGGCATGGTGTCTCCTGAACTACTGGGCGGGCCTCGCGGGCGCCCTAAATGAACGGTCGTTCGATTATAGGGAGTTTCAGCGCGATCACGTTAGAAGCCCCAGTCTATGCCGGTTCGGTCACCTCGTGGAACTATGCTGCCGGAAGGGTCAGTTCCGCCAGCGCGCCGCCGCCGGGGCGGTTGGCCAGCGTGACATCGCCATGATGCAACGTTGCCACCTCGCGTGCAAAGCACAGGCCCAGGCCGGTGCTCTTGTCCGCACCGTGCGGGCGCGGCAGCGAATAGAAGCGCTCGAACACGCGCGGCAGGGCGTAGTCGGGGATGCCCGGGCCCTGGTCGGCGACGGCGATGGCCAGCGCGCCGCCGCGGCGCTCCAGCCGTACCGTGACTTCGCTGTCCGGCGGGGCGAAGTCGATGGCGTTCTCCAGCAGGTTTGCGATGGCCTGGCGCAGCAGGAACGGATCGCCGGCGACCAGGTCCGGGCTGGCGTCGGCGGCCAGCCGCAGCGTCACGCCGCGCTGGCGCGCGCGCGGCTCCAGCTCGCTGCCCAGTTGCGCCAGCAGCGGGGCCAGCCGCACCGGCTCGCGCACTTCCAGGCGCTGGCGCTGCTCCACGTCGGCCAGCGCCAGCAGCTTGCGGATCATGGTTTCAAGCCGTCCGGATTGCGCGCGGATATTGGCGACGAAGCGCTGGCGGTCCGCCGCCGGCATCTCTTCCTGCAGCAGTTCGGCGGCGCCGCCGATCGCGGCCAGCGGACTTTTCATCTCATGGGTCAGCGTGTGGATGTAGTGCTCGACATACTGCTTGTCTTCCAGCCGCTCGCGCATGCCCTGCACCGCGCGGCCCAGCTCGGCCAGCTCGCTGCCGCCGCGCAGCGGCATCTCGGCGCGCTCGCCGGCCGCCACCGCGCGCGCGTACCCGCGCAGCCGGCTCAGTCCATGCGCCAGCCACAGCGTGCAGGCCAGCCCGATCACGCAAGCGGCGCCGATCAGCAGGCCGCCGTAGAGCAGGATCTTGCGCTGGCTGCGCTCGATAAAGGGCGCCATTGCCGCATTGGGCTTGGCCACGGTCAGCACGCCGATGATGCGCTCGCCGTCCCCGTCGCGTATTGGCGCGGCCACGTGCATCACGGTGCTGGCCTCGTCGTCGGGGTCGGTGCGCGTGCTGCGCGCGCCGTACTTGCCGCGCAGCGTCAGGTAGACATCGTTCCAGCGCGAATAGTCGCGGCCCACGTCAGTGCCGGTGGAGTCAAAGCGCACGATGCCCCTGGCATCGGTCACGTAGATGCGGTAGCCGATGCTGTCCTTGTGCAGGCCCGACACATCGGCGTCCACCGGCAGGTCGCGCAGCGCCGCCATGTGCCGCGCGAATTCGCCGTCGGCAATGCGGCCGGCCTTCATGTCGTCGGCGGCAAGCGCCGCCAGCACGTGCGCGGTGTCGATCAGCGTGTCTTCCATGGCCTGGCGCACGCCGGGCTTGACCTCCTGCACGAACACGCGCAGCGTCAGCACCGTGGCCAGTCCCACGATCAGGAAGAAGCCGAAGAAGATGCGCAGGCCGATATGCATGGCGTGCGCTCACGGTTCCAGCGAATAGCCCATGCCGCGATGGGTGCGGATGCGCTCGGCGCCGTCTGGCGAGGCCTCCCGCAGCTTGGCGCGCAGGGTCTTGATATGGGTGTCGACGGTGCGGTCGCTGGTGTCGAGCGCGTCTTCCCAGACGCCCTCCATCAGCTGCGCTCGCGAATAGATACGGCTCGGATGCGCCACCAGCCAGGCCAGCAGCAGGTACTCGTAGCGGGTCAGCTCCAGCCAGCGGCCGCGGTAGGCCAGGCGAGCGCCGTCCTTGTCGTGGGTGAAGCCGGCGACCTCGTCGCCCTTCGCTGTGCTGCCGCCGCGCGCCCGGCGCAGGATGGCGCGCACGCGCGCGGCCAGTTCGCGCGGCGAGAAGGGCTTGACCACATAGTCGTCGGCGCCGATCTCCAGCCCGACGATGCGGTCGATCTCTTCATGGCGCGCGGTCAGGAAGACCACCGGCGCATTGCTGAAGGTGCGCAGCGTGCGGCAGACCTCGAAGCCGCTCAGGTCCGGCAGGCCCACGTCGAGGATCACCAGGTCGGCCGCGCCGGCGCGCATGCGCTCGAGCGCGGCGCCGCCGAGCGTGCAGTGCTCGGCCAGCATGCCGTCGGTGCGCAGGGCATAGAGGATGGTGTCGGCGATGGCCTGCTCGTCTTCCACCACCAGGATCCGCGGTTGTTCCATGCCCGGCATTCTAGCCGGTCAGGCGCTGGCCGCCGTGCGGGCCGGCGGCGCGGGTTCGTCGCCCTGGCGCTTGTGGAAATAGATCTGCTCCGCCGCCCAGCGCAGCGGCGGCGAGTACAGCATCAGGTCAAAGGGCCAGTCGCACTGGAAGCGGTCGAACATCCAGCGCAGCGCACGTTTGGCGCGAAAGCGCGGCGCGCTGGCGGTGGCGACGGCTTCCGGCGCCGGGCCGCCGCGCAGCAGGTGCGCGGCCACGGCCTGGCCGACCGACTCGCCATGGGCAAAGGCATAGTGGATGCCGCCGGCGGTGACCGGCGAGACGATGCCGGCGGCATCCCCCGTCAGGATCACGCCGTCGCGCGCCAGCGGGAAGACCGGGCCGCCGCACGGGATCAGGCCCGCGCGCGTCGCCGCAGGCTGCGCCAGCTGCGGCAGCCCGGCGCGCTCGCGCACATGCGCCAGCAGCCCGTCCAGGTCCGGCGCGCGGCCGTGACGCGGCAGGTAGCGCAGCGCCAGGCCGGCCTGCACGCCGGTGGGGTTCTGCGCGATCCAGCCGATATAGCCGGGCGCGAAGCGCCGGGTGATAAAGCAGTGCAGCGCGCCGGGCTCGGGCAGCGCCAGTCCCGGGAACTCGTATTCCACGCCATACAGGAAGCTGTGCACGCGCCCCAGCCCGGCACACTGTGCCACGCGCGACTTCGCGCCGTCCGCTCCCACCAGATAGCGCGTATTGCCCACGCCGGTCACATGCCATCCGCCGTGGCGCGGCACTGCGCCCACAAACGCCTGGCCCAGGCGCAGTTCGACCCGGTGGCACACCAGTTCGGCGGCCAGCCAGCGCATCAACCGCGGCGTATCCGTAGTGTGGAAGTAATAGCCCGGCGCGCTCAGGTCGATGCTGCGCAGCTTGGGCGAGTACAGCCGCACCTGCTCCACCCGGTGCACGCAGTCGGCCGGCGCGCGGCCCAGCCAGGTTTGCTCGATGGCTTCCTTGACCAGGATGCCGGTGGTGTGGAGCTTGTCGCCCAGATCGGTCTTGCGTTCCAGCACCAGCACGCGCAGGCCGGCGCGTGCCGCGGCCAGGGCGCAGGCTGCGCCGGCAAAGCTGGCGCCGGCGATGACGATGTCGTAGTCGAAAGAGGGCATGGCAGTTCCCGGAGATGGAAGGGCTCCAGTCTGGCCAGCGGGGGTGAGGGGAGTGTGTGGGCAGTGTGAAGTGGCGGGGCGGGGTGAATCACCCAAAAAAACGCCCCGCATACGCGGGGCCATCAATTACCACGAAGATTGATACACACGGCGGGCACCTGCCAATGCCACAACCGCCACCGAAGGATAGTTCGCCAATGTGACGGCCACGTGGCAGCGGAATGAAGGCAGCGTGACATCACAGCCCGTAGCGCTTGATCTTGTCATAGAGCGTAGCCTTGCCGACTTGCAGCAAGTCCGCCGCCTGGCTGACCGCACCACCGGTGCGCGCCAGTGCATCTGCAATCACGGCGCGCTCGAAGTGCTCCATCCGCTCGCGCAGCGGCGCGGCTTCATCGGGGCCCGCGGCCTGCGCACCTGCCTGCCCGCCCTCCGGCACGCCCAGCACCATCCGATCCGCGGCATTGCGCAGCTCGCGCACATTGCCAGGCCAGGGCCGCTGGGCCAGTGCCTGGCGTTGCGCCTCGGACAGGATCGGCGCCGGCCGCTGGTAGCGCACCGCAGACACCAGCGAGAAATGCTCGAACAGCGGCACGATGTCCTCGCGCCGTTCGCGCAACGGCGGCAGCGCAATGGTGACCACGTTCAGCCGGTAGTACAGGTCCTCACGGAAGCTGCCCTGCGCCACCAGCGCATCCATGTCGCCCTTGGCCGCGGCGACGATGCGCACATCGATCTTCACCGAGGCATTGGACCCCAGCCGCTCCAGCGAGCCTTCCTGCAGCACCCGCAGCAGCTTGACCTGCAGCGCCAGCGGCATGCTCTCGATCTCGTCGAGGAAGAGCGTGCCGCCCGAGGCATGTTCTAGCTTGCCGATGCGGCGCTTGCCGGCGCCGGTGAAGGCGCCGGCCTCGTGGCCGAACATCTCGCTCTCGAAGATGGCCTCGGGCACCGCGCCGCAATTCAGCGCGATAAACGGGCCTTCGGCACGGCCGGACAGCGCATGCAGGCTGCGCGCCACCAGTTCCTTGCCGGTACCGGTCTCGCCGTTGATCATCACCGGCACGTCGGTGGGCGCGACATTGGCCACCAGCGCGCGCACCTGCCCGATCGCGGGCGAGCGGCCGATGATGCGCGTGCCCGCCGCAGGGCCGGCCAGTTCGCGGCGCAGCGCCTGGTTTTCCAGTTCCAGCGCGCGGCGTTCCAGCGCGCGGCGCACGGTGTCGGTGAGGCGGTCGGCACCGAAGGGTTTTTCGATAAAGTCGTAGGCGCCTTCGCGCATGGCCTGCACGGCCATGGTGATGTCGCCATGGCCGGTCACCAGGATCACCGGCACGCCCGGCGCGGCGTTGCGGCAGTGCTGCAGCAGGTCCAGGCCGCTGGCGCCGGGCAGGCGCACGTCGGTCACCACCACGCCGGCAAAGGCGCCGTGCAGGTGCGGGATCGCGGCCTCGGCGGAGGGCAGCGCCAGCACCGCGAAGCCGGCCAGCTCCAGGCTCTGCGCGGTGGCCTGACGCACCAGCGGCTCGTCTTCGACAAACAGGACACGCAGACCGTCTTGCATGGCAATACTCATTGAGAGGCGGAAACCGATGGTGCCGGATCGATGGCGGGGGCGCGCGCTAGCACCAGCGTGAACTGCGCGCCGCCGCCGGGCACGTTGGCCACGCTCAGCTGGCCGCCGAACTCGCGCACGATCGACGACGAGATCGCCAGCCCCAGCCCCAGGCCCTGCCCGGTTTCCTTGGTGGTGAAGAATGGTTCGAACAGGCGCGGCAGCGCTTCCGGCGCGATGCCGGTGCCGTTGTCGCGCACGACGATGGTGACGGCGTGGTCTTCTGCCTGCACGTCGAGATCGATCTGTCCCCGCGCCGGCGCGGCTGCCGCAATCGCATCCAGCGCGTTGCCGAGCAGGTTCAGCAGCACTTGCTCCAGCTTCAGCTCATCGGCGCGCACGGCGAGCCCGGGCAGGGCGTCCAGGCCGGTGACGCTGACCGTAACCGCGCCCAGCCGCGGCGCCAGCAGCGCCAGCACGTGGTCGACCGCCGCGCGCAGCGCCACCGGCCGGCGCACCGGGCGGGCCTTGCCGGCAAACAGCTTGAGCTGGCTGGTGATCTTGCCCATGCGCTCAGTCAGGTCAGCAATGGCGGTGAGGTTGCCTTCGGCCGCGGCCAGCTGGCCGCGCTCCAGCAGCACGCGGGTGTTGTCCGAGAACGTGCGCAGCGCCGCCAGCGGCTGGTTCAGCTCATGCGTGATGCCGGCCGCCATCTGCCCCAGCGCGGCCAGCTTGCTGGCCTGCACCAGTTCGTCCTGGGCCGCGCGCAGCTCGCTTTCCGCACGGGTGCGCTCGGCCACTTCATCTTCCAGCTTTTCATTGATCGCCATCAGGTCGGCGGTGCGGGCCTCGACGCGGCGCTCCAGCTGGTCGTAGGCGGCCTCCAGCAGGCGGCGGCTGTACTGCATGTCGCGCGCGCGCTGGCGGCGCTGGCGCCAGTTGACCAGCAGCAGGCAGATGCAGGCATAGGCCAGCGCCGCCGCCACGGTGGCGTTGCGCGCATTGGCCAGCACCGGCTCCAGCGGCGCCATCACCTGCATGGTCCAGCCAGCGGGGCCGACCGTGCGGCCCAGTTCCAGGTAGCGGTCGGCGCGCTCGGCGCCGTCCGGGGCAAAGGTGGTCCTGGTGGCGGGCGATTCGTCGCGCACGCGCACCAGCCGCGCGCCGTCGGTCAGTGTGGTGTCCGCCAGCCAGCGCGTGACCGGCGAGGTCAGCGGCTCCAGCGGCAGCGGCGTCACCGCGCGGCCGTGGTACTGGCGGGTGTTTTCCATCTCGGCCTGCAGCGCCGGCGGCAGCGGGCGCAGGGTGCGGTACTGCCAGGCCGACACCGACGACAGGAAGATCACGCCATGGTCGTCGCTGACCATCAGCGGCTCGGCGCCGCTGCCGGCGCGCTGGAACCACTCCAGGTTGAGCTTGACCACGGTCACGCCGATGACCTTGCCGCCCGACTCGATCGGCTGCGCGAGGTAGTAGCCGGGCTCCTCGCTGGTGATGCCGATGGCATAGAAACGCCCCATCTTGCCGCCCGCGGCGGCCTGGAAGTAGGGGCGGAAGCGGTAGTCGGTGCCGACAAAGCTGCCGGGCTGGCCGTGGTTGCTGGCCGCCAGCGCAATGCCGTTGGCGGCGATCACATAGGTGGCCGAGGCATGCGCGCGGCGATTGACCTCCGCCAGGTACTGGTTGGCGGCGGCCACGCGTTGCGGGTCGTTGGGGGAGTCCAGCAGCCCGCGCACGAAGGGGTGCAGCGAGACCAGCGCGGGCAGGAATTCGTAGCGGTCGAGGGTGCTTTCCAGCGTGGCGGCGTAGCGGTCGGCGCGCGTGGCTGTGCTTTGCTGCAGGGTGGCCAGGCCGCGCTGGACCGAGACCAGCCAGGTCAGCGCGCACAGCAGCAGCAGGCCCGCGGCCAGGGCGACCGCAAAGCCCCACCAGCGGCCGTTGCCGCTGTCCGGCGCATGGGCCGGATGCGCGGCAGACGGGGCGGCGGGGTCATGCACGGCGAGAAAGTCGTCTGAGTGTGGCATCGGCGCGCGCGAAGGCTGTCGCGCCGATGATACTCGCTGGCGGGTGGCCGGGGCAGCCACCCGCATGGCGTCAGACGTTCTGGCCGGCGTCGGCCAGTACTTCAGCATCGCGGCCGCCGTGTTGCAGCTCACTGTTGAGCTTCTTGCGGTCAAGCTCGCGCTCCCATGCCGAGACCACCACCGTGGCCACGCCGTTGCCGATGATGTTGGTCAGCGCGCGGCACTCGCTCATGAAGCGGTCGATGCCAAGGATCAGCACCATGCCCGCCACCGGGATGGTCGGCACCACCGCCAGCGTCGCGGCCAGCGTGATGAAGCCCGAGCCGGTCACGCCGCTGGCGCCCTTGGAGGTGATCATCGCCACCGTCAGGATGGTCAGCTGCTGCATCAGCGTCAGCTCGATGCCGGTTGCCTGTGCAATGAAGATCACCGCCATCGTCATGTAGATGTTGGTGCCGTCCAGGTTGAACGAATAGCCGGTGGGCACCACCAGGCCCACCACCGAGCGCGAGCAGCCGAGCTTTTCAAGCTTCTCCATCATGTGCGGCAGCGCCGCTTCCGACGAGCTGGTGCCCAGCACGATCAGCAGCTCTTCCTTGATGTACGAGATGAAGCGCAGGATGCTGAAGCCGGTCAGGCGCGCCACCGTGCCCAGCACGAACACCACGAAGACGATGGCCGTGAAGTAGAAGGTGCCGATCAGCTTGAGCAGCGGCACCAGCGAGCCCAGGCCGTACTTGCCGATGGTGAACGCCATCGCGCCGAAGGCGCCGATCGGGGCCACCTTGGTGATCACGTGGACGATGTGGAAGAACACCTTGGAGACCTGCTCGATCAGCTGCACCACGATGCGCGCGCGCTCGCCGAGCACGGCCAGCGCGGCGCCGAAGAACAGCGACACCAGCAGGATCTGCAGGATGTCGCCGTTGGCGAAGGCGCTGAAGACCGTGTCCGGGATGATGTGCATCAGGAACTCGACCGTGCTCTGGCCGTGCGCCTTGGACACGTACTGGGCAATGGCCTTGGTGTCCAGCGTGGCCGGGTCGATGTTGAAGCCCACGCCCGGCTTGAGCAGGTGCGCGGCGCCCAGCCCGATCAGCAATGCGAAGGTCGACACCACTTCAAAGTACAGCAGCGCCTTGCCGCCGACGCGGCCGACCTTCTTCATGTCGCTCATGCCGGCGATGCCGGTCACCACGGTACAGAAGATGATCGGGCCGATGATCATCTTGATCAGCTTGATAAAGCCATCGCCCAGCGGCTTCATGGCCACGCCGGTGTCTGGCCAGTAGTGGCCGAGCAGGATGCCGACGAAGATGGCGAACAGGACCTGCACGTACAGGATCTTGTAGAAGGGTTTTCTCATGATGTCGTCCTCGGTGTTGACCGTACCCGGCGGGGCCGCGCGGGCTGCGCGCCGTCACGGTTGCGGCGCGTTCAGGGAGGGAATTCGCAACCGCCGTGCCAGTCGAACCGGCATTGCTAACTGGTTGATTCACAAGGAAACGACGGCCTGGCAGGGGCGTGCGGCCTCCGGGATTCCGGAAATCCGGACGGTGTGGCTCCGGGGTTTCGGAATGCCGGAGGCATCACAGGTGCGCGAAGCGCCACCCGCCGGGAGCCGTCGGCAACTTCGACGGCCGTGCCAGGGCGCCGCCATCGCGGACATGCCGCCGCGACACCGTATAATTCCGAGCTTCCGTTCAATGCCGTCCGGGCTGTGCCGCCGTCCGGGGCCGCCTTCTCACACCGTACGCATGAGCAGCTACTACCAGCACCACGTCTTCTTCTGCCTGAACCAGCGCGAGGCCGGCGAGAACTGCTGCGCCAACCACAACGCCCAGGCGATGCAGGAATACGCCAAGAAGCGTTGCAAGGAACTGGGCATCGCCGGCGGCGAAGGCCGGGTGCGCATCAACAAGGCAGGCTGCCTGAACCGTTGTGAACTCGGCCCGGTGCTGGTGGTCTACCCCGAGGCCATCTGGTACACCTTTGTCGATGAGCACGACATCGACGAAATCATCGACAGCCACCTGATGAAGGGCAAGCCTGTCGAACGGCTGATGGTGGACCGCTGAACGAACCGAGGCCGGCGCATGCCGGCTTGTTGTTTCCCAGTTTCGCCGCTTTGCCGTATTGCCCGCCGCCCGCCCGCCAGCCGGACGGTTTTTTTCATTTTTGCCCGGGCTTGCCGCCGGGCGCTTGCTTCACCGCCATCATGAACGCGCATACCCAGGTACTTTCCATTGCCGGTCCCGCCGGTGCGATCGATCTCTCGGTAGACCTGCCGCAAGGTGAGCCGCGCGGCCTGGCGCTGGTGGCGCATCCGCATCCGCTGTTCGGCGGCACCAAGGACAACAAGGTTGCGCAGACGCTGGCGCGCAGCTTCGTGCAGCTGGGCTATGCTACGGTGCGCCCCAACTTCCGCGGCGTGGGCGGCAGCGCCGGCGAGCATGACAACGGCATCGCCGAGCAGGACGACCTGCTGGCCGTGGTGGCCTGGATGCGCCAGCAGACCGCGTGGTCGGCACAGGCCGCAACGCTGCCGCTGGCCATGGGCGGGTTCTCGTTCGGCAGCTTCGTCACCACCCACGTGGCACGCCGCCTGGCCGATGCCGGCACGCCCGCGCAGCGACTGGTGCTGGTGGGCACCGCCGCCAGCCGCTGGCAGGTGGCCGAGGTTCCGGCCGATACCATCGTGATCCATGGCGAACAGGACGACACCGTGCCGCTGGCCAGCGTGTTCGACTGGGCCCGCCCGCAGGAGCTGCCGGTGATCGTGATCCCCGGCGCCGACCATTTCTTTCACCGCAAGCTGCATCTGATCAAGCAGCTCGTCGTCAATGCGTGGGACCGGTGAGGCCGGCACGCCGCCACCCGGACCATCCCCGCGCCACCTTCTTACTGTCGGAAAACAGAAACATGCTGAATAGAGCCACGACACGCCTTTCGTCCGCTTTTGCTCCCGCCGCCATCGCCGCCGCCGTCGTGCTGGCCGCCGCGCCTGCCGCCGTCCTGGCGCAGGGCGTGCCGATGCCGCAGGTCGCAGCCAAGTCGTGGATGCTGTATGACGTGACCAGCGGCCAGGCCCTGGCGTCGCAGAATGCCGACGCGCGCATCGAGCCGGCCTCGCTGACCAAGCTGATGACCGCCTACCTCGCGTTCGAGGCACTCAAGGAAAAGCGCCTGACGCTGGACCAGTCGGTGGTGCCGACCAGCCTGGTGCTCAAGGTCAAAAGCGACGAGTCGCGCATGTTCATCGAGCCCAACAAGCCGGTCACCGTGCAGGACCTGCTGCTGGGCCTGATCGTGCAGTCGGGCAACGACGCCGCGCTGGCGCTGGCCGAAGCCGTGGGCGGCTCGGAAGAGGGCTTCGTCGCGATGATGAACCGCGAGGCCCAGCGCATGGGCATGAAGAACACCCACTTCACCAACACCGACGGCATTCCCGACCCGAACCACTACACCACCGCGGTGGACCTGGCGACGCTGACCACGCGCCTGATCAAGGACTTCCCCGAGTACTACGCCATGTACTCGCAGAAGGAGTTCACCTATAACAAGATCAGGCAGCCCAACCGCAACCGCCTGCTGTATATCGACCCGACCGTGGACGGGGTCAAGACCGGCCACACCAAGTCCGCCGGCTACTGCCTGATCTCGTCGGCCAAGCGGCCGCTGGCCAACGTGCCGGACGGCTCGCGCCGCCTGATCTCAATCGTGATCGGCACCACCACCGAACAGGTGCGCACCCAGGAAAGCCTGAAGATCCTCAACTACGGCTTCCAGTTCTTCGACACGCTGCGCCTGTACGACAAGGGTCAGGTGCTGGCCACGCCGGACATCTACAAGGGCAAGAGCGGCACGGTCAAGATCGGCGTGCAGAACGAGACCTTCGTCACCGTGCCCAAGGGCACCGGCGGGCGCCTCAAGCCGGTGCTGGAGCGCCAGGAACTGCTGATCGCGCCGATCTCGGCGGGCCAGCAGGTGGGCATGGTCAAGCTGATGGACGGCACCAACAAGGTGGCGGAGTTCCCGGTGGTGGCGCTGGAAGAAGTGCCTGAGGCCGGCTTCTTCGGCCGCCTGTGGGACACCATCCGCCTGTGGTTCAAGCGCAAGTGACCTGAATGCGCGCAAGCTGGCGCGCCATGCGGCGCGCCGGTTTCGTGCCGGAGAATCCGACATGACAACCGACAACCAAGGCAGCGGCAACAAGACTGGCGATATCCCGCCGGAGCAGTCGCTGATCGAGTATCCCAGCCACTTCCCCATCAAGGTGATGGGCGCGATGCAGGACGGCTTTGCCGAGGCCATCGTCGAGCTGGTGCAGGGATTCGATCCCGACTTCCACGCAGGCAAGATGGAAATGCGCCCCTCGAGCGGCGGCAACTACCTGGGCCTGACCGTGACGGTGTGGGTGACCAGCCGCGAGCAGCTCGATGATTTGTATCGGGCGCTGACTTCGCATCCGATGGTGAAGGTGGTGCTGTAAAGGCCCTCCCTCCCGCTCTGTTTTCTCCCCTCTCCCGCGCGCGGGAGAGGGGCAGGGGGTGAGGGCAGGCGCTGGCATACCGACACGCATCACTTCGTCGACGCTCCCGCCCTCACCCCCACCCCTCTCCCGCAAGCGGGAGAGGGGAGCCGCCTTGATGCGTTCGCGCCAGTTTCAATTGCTGGTGGCCTGCAGTTTCCCCATACCAACATGAACACCATCACCCTGAAACCCGGCAAGGAAAAATCCCTGCTGCGCCGCCACCCGTGGATCTACGCCACCGGCATTGCCACGACCGAAGGGCGCTGCGAGCCGGGCGCAACCGTGATCGTGCGCGCCGCCGACGGCCGCTTCCTGGCCAAGGCCGCCTACAGCCCCGAGTCGCAGATCCGCGCGCGCGCGTGGACCTTCGATGAAAACGAGCCGGTCGACCACGCCCTGTTCAAGCGCCGCGTGGCCGCGGCCATTGCCTACCGGCGCCAATGGGTGAAGGACAGCGACGCGGTGCGGCTGATCTTCGGCGAATCCGACCGGCTGCCCGGCCTGATCGTCGACTACTACGGCAATGGTGAAAAGGGCCAGCTGGTGTGCCAGTTCAATTCGGCCGGCGTGGAACACTGGAAGACCGCGATCGTGCAGGCACTGGTCAAGGAGACCGGCTGCCCCAACGTCTATGAGCGTTCCGATGCCGCCGTGCGCCAGCGCGAAGGCCTGGAGCTGGTGACCGGCGTGTTGGCCGGCGCCGAGCCGGATCCGGCGCTGTCGGTCACCGAGCACGGCGTGCGCTACTACGTCGACGTGCGCAACGGCCACAAGACCGGCTTCTATGTCGACCAGCGCGACAACCGCAAGCTTGTGGGCGACCTGGCCGTCGGGCGCGAGGTGCTGAACTGCTTCTGCTATACCGGCGGCTTCTCGCTGGCGGCGCTGCGCGGCGGCGCCACCTCGGTGACCTCGATCGATTCATCGGGCGAGGCGCTGAAGATCGCCGCGGGCAATGTCACGCTCAACGGCTTCGAACCCGAGCGCGCCACCTGGCTCGATGCCGACGTGTTCAAGACCCTGCGTGAATTCCGCGCCGAGGGTCGCCAGTTCGACCTGATCGTGCTGGACCCGCCCAAGTTCGCCCCGTCGGCGCAGCATATCGACCGCGCCGCGCGCGCCTACAAGGAAATCAACCTGGTCGGCATGCAGCTGCTGCGCCCGGGCGGGCTGCTGTTCACCTACTCGTGCTCGGGCGCGATCAGCATGGAGCTGTTTCAGAAGATCGTGGCGGGCGCGGTCACCGATGCGCGCGCCGATGCGCGCATCCTGCGGCGGCTGTCGGCGGGCACGGATCACCCGATGCTGGCCGCGTTCCCGGAAGGGGAGTACCTGAAGGGATTGCTGCTGGAAAAGGTGGCGTAGGCCAGCCAGGCCACGCCTTCACGGACGGGCAGGCGCGAGTCACGAACAAACTCTCTGAAATGCATGCCTTCGTGGCCGTGGTCGATGCCGGCAGCATTACCGAGGCGGCACGGCGGCTGGACACGACCAAGTCGGTGATCAGCCAGCGTGTGCAGATGCTGGAGCAACGGCTCGGCGCCGCGCTGCTGCAACGCGGGCGCGGTGCCGCGGCGACCGAAGCGGGGCAAGTCTTCCACGAATACTGCATGCGCATCCTGGTCGAGGTGGGCGAGGCCGAGGACGCCGTACTCGCCGCCAATACGAGCCTGCGCGGCCTTCGAGGTCGGCATGGTGCCGGCCAAGCTGCGCTACTACGCCGGGCTCGCGCTCACCGAATACGGCCGCGCCGCCGAGCCGCGGCCGGGGCGGCTGTCGCTGGTGCTGCGCGAGCCGATGGGCGTGGCCGGCATCATCGTGCCGTGGAATTCGCCGGTGGTGCTGATGGTGCGCTCGCTGGCGCTGGCACTGGCGGCGGGCTGCACGGCGGTGATCAAAGATGCCGGGGCAGACGGCGCTGACAAATGCGCTGGTGGCGCGCATCATGGCGCGCGCGCTCGAGGCGGGCACCGTGTGGATCAACAACTGGGCGTCGGTCTACGACGAATTCGAGGAGGGCGGCTACAAGCAGTCGGGGCAGGGCCGGCTCAACGGCGTGGCCGCGATCGATGACTTCGTCGAATACAAGCACATCGCGCTGGCACCGGGGTAGCGCGCAGGCTCAGCGCCACATATTCCGCATCCGGCTGGCCAGGTCCACCGGCGCCAGCGCCGGCCTTGCCGGCGCCTCGCCCGGCATCGGCGGCGGCGGCCAGGCACGGCTGTGGAAGTTGGGCATCACGCGATTCGGCAAAAAGCGCGTGCGCGACGCATACACATGCCGGTCGCCGAAGCCCACCTGCTGGTGCACGTAGAAGCGCTGCGGCACCACGATGTCCAGGTGGTCCTTGGCCCGCGTCATCGCCACATAGAGCAACCGCCGTTCTTCCTCGATCTCTTCGGTGGTGCCGGTCGCCAGGTCGCTCGGCATGCAGCCGTCGACCGCATTGAGCACGTACACCGCCTTCCACTCCTGGCCCTTGGCCGAGTGGATGGTCGACAGGATCAGGTAGTCCTCGTCGCGCGAGGGCACGCCGGATTCGTCGCTGGAGGCGCTGGGCGGGTCCAGCGTCAGCTCGGTCAGGAAGCGCTCGCGCGCGCCGTAGGTGGCGGCGATGCGCTCCAGCTGCTGCAGGTCGGCCTGGCGCGCGGCGGCATCGTCGTGCAGGCGCTCCAGGTGCGGCGCGTACCAGGCCAGCACTTGCTCGAACTCCGACGGCCACGGCGAGGTGGGCGCCATCAGCGCGCGC
Organism: Cupriavidus sp. FW305-F7; assembly: GCF_058782875.1. Taxonomy (NCBI): domain Bacteria; kingdom Pseudomonadati; phylum Pseudomonadota; class Betaproteobacteria; order Burkholderiales; family Burkholderiaceae; genus Cupriavidus; species Cupriavidus sp. FW305-F7. Next base: position 158,252 of record NZ_JBYSYC010000014.1, read on the forward strand.
GCCAGCGCCAGCAGGTCGGCCCAGGCGGGCGCGGCGGCCGGCGGCGGCTCGAATTCCTCCAGCGAGAACAAGGGCTCGGTGGCCAGCGCCATCGCATCCAGCACGCGCGCCGCGGTCTTGGGGCCGATGCCGGGCAGCAGCTGCAGCGTGCGGAAGCCCGCCATGCGGTCGCGCGGGTTTTCCAGCCAGCGCACCACCGCCAGCACGTCCTTGACGTGGGTCGACTCCAGGAATTTCAGTCCGCCGAACTTCACGAACGGGATATTGCGCCGGGCCAGCTCGATCTCCACCTGCGCACTGTGGTCGGCGGCGCGGAACAGCACCGCCTGCGCCATCAGCGTCAGGCCGGCCTCGCGCCGCGCCAGCACCTGCTCGACCACGTAGCGGGCCTGGTCGGCCTCATCGTTGACCACGATCACGCCGGGCTTTTCGGCCGAGGCGCGCTCGGACCACAGGTCCTTGGTATAGCGCTCGGCCGCCAGCCCGATCACGGCGTTGGCGGCCTGCAGGATCGGCTGCGTCGAGCGGTAGTTCTGCGACAGCGTGACCTGCTGCGCGGCCGGCGTGAACTGCGCCGGGAAGTCCAGGATATTGCGGACGGTAGCGCCGCGGAAGGCGTAGATCGACTGCGCGTCGTCGCCCACCACGGTCAGGCCGCGGCCGTCCGGTCGCATGGCCAGCAGGATCGACGCCTGCAGCGCATTGGTGTCCTGGTATTCGTCGACCAGCACATGGTCGAAGCGCGCGCCCATGTCCTGCGCGATGGTGGGCTCGGCCATGGCCTGCGCCCAGTACAGCAGCAGGTCGTCATAGTCCAGCACATGCTGCTTCTGCTTGGCCTCGACATAGCCGGCGAACAAGGTGCGCAGCGCATCGGCCCACATCGCGTAGCGCGGGAACTGCTGCCTGAGCACGTCTTCCAGCAGCGCCTGGGTGTTGACCACGCGCGAGTAGATCGACAGGCAGGTTTCCTTCTTCGGGAAGCGGCTGGCGGTCTCTGACAGCCCCAGGTCGTGGCGCACCACGTGCATCAGGTCGGCGGCATCGCCGCGGTCGCTGATGGTGAAGGCGGGCGACAGGCCCAGGGTCTCGGCGTATTCGCGCAGCAGGCGCGCGCCGATGGCGTGGAAGGTGCCGGACCATTGCAGCGCCGCGCGCCCCGCGCCGGTCTGGGTGCCGAGTGCCTGGTCGACGATGCGCTCGACGCGCCGTCCCATCTCGGCCGCGGCGCGGCGCGAGAACGTCAGCAGCAGGATGCGGCGCGGATCGGCACCGGCCAGCACCAGGTGCGCGACCCGGTGCGCCAGCGTATTGGTCTTGCCCGAGCCGGCGCCGGCGATGATCAGCAGCGGCGCGTCGCTGCCGTGTTCCACCGCGGCGCGCTGCTCCGGGTTGAGCCGGGACAGGTAGGCGGGGACGTCATCGGCGTCAGGGGCCGCGAGGTCGGCGGCGGGGGCTAGGTCCAAAGTCACAGGCGGGGCTCGGGGAAGGCTCAGAAAAGGCTGGCGCCAACTGTATATCCATACAGGGATGTCGCGCAACCTGCTGCCCTGGCGATCGTGCCTAAAAACAAAAAAAGGTGCTCAATGAGCACCTTTTCGCTGCGGTTGCCGCCGGGAGCGTTACGCGGACTTTGCCAGCGCGCCATCCAGCAGCTTGTGCAGTGCATCCCACTCGGGCTCGCCCACATAGCGCTTCAGGATGCGGCCGTCCTTGTCTACCACGAAGGTGGTCGGCGTCAGCTGCACATTGCCGAAGGCCTTGGCCGCGGCGCCGTCGGAATCCATGGCCACCTTGAACGGCAGGCCGCGCGTCTTGGCGTAGTTCATCACATACATGGGCGGGTCGTAGTTCATCGCCACGGCGACGAATTCCAGCCCCTTGCCCTTGAACTGCTCATAGGTGCGGACCATGTCCGGCATTTCCTTGACGCAGGTGGCGCAGCTGGTGGCCCAGAAGTTGATCATGTAGACCTTGCCCTTGAGGTCGGCGGTGCTGACCTTCTCGCCCGACAGCAGCGTGAAGGTGGCCGCCGGGGCCGTATTGGCCGGCGACAGCGCGCGGTAGCCGAACCAGCCCAGCAGCGCGAGCACGACTACGGCCACGACGATGGGCCAGGGCTTGCGGGAGGTTTTGATGGCAGGGGCAGCAGTGGTCATGGAATCCGGGTCAGGCAGGTTCGGGTCAGCATTGGGACATTCTAATGCCGCGGGCGTTCGCGCGCTGCGCGGGGCCGGGCTGCGGCAATCTGCCGCAAGCGCGCCAATCCGTTCAGCGCCGGGTGGCGATGGCGGCGCGTGCCTGGTCCAGCGCCTGTTCCAGGTAGGCGCCGTAGAAATCCGGCTGCATGCCGCGCAGCGGGCCGGCGGCGGCGCGGCCCTGGCGGTCCAGGAACAGCACCGTGGGCGCCACCCGCACCTGGTGCGCCCGCGCCCACGCGCGCGCGGTAGTCAGGCTGCCGTCGGCATCGCGCAGCGGGGTGTCGGAGGTCATGTCGAGTTCGCGCACGGCAATCTCGCCGGCGGCGGCCTGCGGGCCGAGGTAGTTGCGGCGCACGGCATCGCAATAGCTGCAGCCCGGCATCGACACCAGCACCACCAGCGGCTCGCCGCGGCGCGCGGCCTCGGTGCCGTGGGCGGCGAGGTCGGTGGCCGGCGGCAGATGAGCGGGGCTGGCGGCGGCGGGCATGCTGGTTGCGGCTGCCAGCAACGCGCTCGCGGCCACCCAGCGCAGGCTGGTGGTGGCAAAGACGTGGCGGGCGATGCGGGCGGCAGGCATGGCAGGAACGTGGGGGCAGGGGGTAGTGGGAGCGGCGCGGCAAGCACTGGCGCGCCGCTTTCGGGATAATACCGGTTTCCGCCCGCAGGCGATGGCGCCCGCCAGCGCCGCCCGCAGCCTGTGCGCGCCGTCCCCCCATGGATTCCCGATGCGTCTTGTGCCGCCTCCGCCGAGCTTTCCTGCCGCTGTCCGCCGGCCGCTGCTGTGCTGTGCCGCCGTGCTGGCATTCGCCCTGTGCGCCTGTTCGCCGCGCTATGACTGGCGCACCATCCAGTCTGGCGAGGGCGCCTATGCCGCGCTCTATCCGGGCAAGCCCACCAGCGCCGCGCGCGACGTGACCATTGCCGGGCGCAAGCTGCCGATGACGATGGAAGCCGCGCGCGTCGACGACACGCTCTTCGCCGTGGGCGTGGTGACGCTGCCCGCCGATGACGAAGCCCTGCGGCGCGAGGCGCTGGCGGCGATGCAGGCCGGCCTGCTGGCCAACCTTGGCACGCCGTCGGGCGAGCCGCGCGCGCGGCCGGTCACCATGATGAGTGCCGACCGTCCGGGCCGCCCGCTTGCCGGCGTGGAAGTGCAGGCCAGCGGGGTGTCGCCGCAGGACCAGTCGCCGCGCCGGCTGACGGCGCGCTTGGTGGCCGTGGGTACGCGCGCGTACCAGGCGGTGGTGCTGGAATCGGGCGATGCCGCGCGCGACGCGCGCCAGGCCGAGCAGGTGGAGCAGTTCCTGGGCGGCTTCCACCCGTTCTGACGCGCCGCGCCGCAGGAAAAATTGTTTGTGCCGTGGCTGCGGGATCGTGGCCCCGGCATCGTTGTCGTCAAAGGAGAGTAGGGATGCGTTGGGAAGTGTGGTTGGCTTATTTCGCTGCGTGCTGGGTGATCGCCGTGTCGCCGGGGTCGGGCGCGGTGCTGTCGATGAGCCATGGGCTCTCATATGGGCTGCGCAGGACCACCACCACCATCTTCGGTCTGCAGGCCGGGCTGGTGATCGTGCTGCTGGTGGCGGGCGGCGGGCTGGGCGCGCTGCTGCTGGCCTCGGAGCAGGCTTTCATGGTGGTCAAGACGATTGGCGCGCTGTACCTGATCTACCTCGGCGTGCAGCAATGGCGCGCGAAGATGGAGAGCGGGGCGGACCAGGGTGGCAGCGCCGCCCCCGTGCGCGTGGCGGTGATGAGCCGGCGCCGGCGCTTTGCCACCGGCCTGCTGACCAATGTGACCAACCCCAAGGGCATCATCTTCATGGTCGCGGTGCTGCCGCAGTTCATCGATCCCAACCGGCCGCTGGCGCTGCAGCTGGCGATCCTGGCCGCCACCATGTGCTGCGTGGACCTGGTGGTGATGCATGGCTATGCGCTGCTGGCTTCGCGCATGCAGGGGCTGTTCCGCAATGCGCGCGCGGTGCGCTGGCAGAACCGCTTCTTTGGCAGCGTGCTGATGGCGGTGGGCGCGGCGCTGTTCTTCGTGCGCCGGCAACACGCCTGAGCAGGACTTGCATCATTACTGGCGCGCACCGGCCGGGTTTGCTTCAATGAGGAGGAAACCCGGCCACGGAGACCCCGCATGCCCGCCTTGCCGAACCCCCGCGCCGTTGCGCGCCTGCAGCCGCGCCATACCGTGCCCCCGGTCGAAGAGCCCGGGCCGCCGGGCATCCCCCCGGACTTGCCGTTGCCGCCAGAGGAAGACCCGACCCCGCCCCCGGTCGAGCCGCCGGTGGCCGGGCATGCGGGGCGCTACGGCGTCAGTTCGTAGAAGTCGTTCAGGTAGTACGTGTCGGTCAGTTCGACCGGCTGGTCGTCATGGGTGTAGCCGGTGCGCCGGATGTGCAGCAGCGGCTCGCCCGGCTCGATGCCCAGTCGTGCGGCCAGCTCCTCAGTTGCCACGATCGCGCGCAGCTTCTCGGTGACGCGCAGCACCGGCTTGCCGATCCGCTCCAGGTAGGCGTACAGCGATTCGCCGATGGCGCTGGCGTCGGGCAGCACGGCCAGCGCCAGCGTGGTCACATCCATCCAGAAAATCTGCCCGTCGGCCTTGCGCAGGCGGGTCAGCCTGACGATCTCATCGGCGTCCGGCAGTGCCAGCGCCGCGGCCTCCTGCGTCGTGGCGCGGCGGCGTTCGAACGCCACCAGATCGCTGGCCGGCGTCATGCCGCGCCGGCGCGCCAGTTCGCTGAAGTTGTCCAGCCGCGCCGTCTTCGGCTCAGGGCGCGGCGATAAAGTGCCCGCGCCGCGGCTGCGCGTGATCGCGCCTTCCTCCGCCAGCACCTGCAGGGCGCGGCGGGCCGTGACGCGTGAAATCCCCAGGGGATCGGCGATGACACCGCCCACATCGCCTTCGGCCATGCGGCTGACGGACACGCGGCCGCCTTCGAGCGCGCCCTGCAAGCCATGCCCACCTGGCCCCCCGCCGCCGCAGCCGTGCGCGGCTGCGGTCGACCTTCCCCATCGGCCACAACAACGACGGCCGCGCCGGTGGATACCGTCTGCCTATCCAGGAGTCATTGATCATGAAACGCGTTGCTCTGACGGCGCTGCTCGCAGCGTCGGCCGGGGGCGCCTGCGCCCAGTCCGCCGGCACCGGCATCACCTTGTACGGCCGCGCCGTGGCCGGCCTCGACTAGGTCAACGGCATCGCCCGCCCGGGCGGCGACGTGGACACCTTCCGCTTCGGCAGCAACCAGTACGGCGTCAGCTTCTGGGGCATGCGCGGTGCCGAGGACCTTGGCGGCGGACTGCGCGGGGTCTTCAACCTGGAGGGCATGATCACCTCCGGCACCGGGCGCTACGATCCGCTATTCAACCGGCGCGCGCAAGTGGGCCTGGCCAGCAACGACTGGGGCACGCTGCTGCTGGGCCGGGCCATGAGCCTGACCGATGACGAGAGCGGCGCGATCGACCCGATGGGCCTGCAGGCCAGTTCGGTCGCCACCCTGGTCTATGGCCGCAACTGGGGCGCGCGCCTCAATGCCGCGACCTACAACTCGCCGGTGTGGGGCGGGCTGAGTGTGCGCGCGCAGGCCGGCAGCGACGGCATGGCGGGCAGCTTCAACAGCGGCAAGCAGCTGAGCGCGGCCATCAAGTACGCGCAGGGCAACCTGAACCTGACCGGCATCTACGAGGAACTGCGCGACGCGCAGAGCCGCATGGACGACCTGTACGCCAGTTCGCGCCAGTACACGCTAGGCGGCAGCTATGCGCTGAACAACCTGCGCCTGTTTGCCGGCTACAACCTGACCGTGTCCTCGGGCGATACCGTGGCCACGCCGGAGAACTCCTACGCCGCCACGCGCAGCCAGATGGCATGGGTCGGCGCCAACTACCGCTTGCTGCCGGCGCTGACGCGGCTGTCCGGCGTCTACTACGCCACCCTGAACAAAAGCGGCGGGCATGGCACGCTTGTCACACTGGGCGCAAAGTATGACTTGCGCACCTCGCCGTATGGCACGGTGGCGTCGGTGTTCAACTCGCGCATGCCACCGTCTCGGTGGAGGCGTCGCCGGACACCATGCCGCGCGCCGGGGCGAACCAGCAGGGCAATGCCGGCATCATCCACCGGTTCTGACGGTGGCTGGCCGGTGATTGAAATGTATTGGAGAGCATTGCCATGAAAGGAAACATCCTGACACCGGCCGGCTGGATCTTCGGAGAGATCCATGCCGGCCCGGACGGACGCATCGCGCGCATTGAGGGCGTGCCCGCCTCGCCTGAGCACAACGATGCCCCGTACGTGCTGCCGGGGTTTGTCGACCTGCTCAACCACGGCGGCGGCGGCAAGGACTTCATGGATGGCGAGGCCGCGGTGCCAGTGATCCTGCGCGCGCATGTGCGCTTTGGCACCTCCAGCCTGCTGGGCAGCACCATGACCTCGCCGCACGACGTGCTGCTGCCCGCACTGCAGGCGCTGGGCCGGGCCTGCGCGCAGCGCCCGCCCGGCGCGGCGCGCATGCTGGGCGTGCACCTGGAAGGGCCATATATCAACCCCGGCAAGCTGGGCGCGCAGCCGGATACCTCGGCCACTGCCACGCCCGAAGAACTGGAGCAGTACCTGGGCGCCGCGCCGCTGAAGGTGGTGACGCTGGCGCCCGAGCTGCCGGGGCATCTGGACATCATCCGCCTGCTGGCCGCACGCGGCGTGCGCGTGCAGCTGGGCCACACGCTGGGCACCTATGAGGACGCCGTGGCCGCGCTGGACGCCGGCGCCAGCGGCTTCACCCACCTGTTCAACGCAATGACCCCACTGCAGCACCGCGCGCCCGGCGTGGTCGCGGCAGCGCTGGCGCATGCCGAGTTTGCCGAGCTGATCCCCGACCTGCTGCACGTCCACCCCGGCGCCATCCGCGCCGCGCTGCGCGCGATTCCGCGGCTGTATGCGGTGACTGACGCCACCGCCGCCGCGGGCATGCCGGACGGCGTGTACCACCTGGGCAGCCAGACCGTCTACAAGGCCCACGGCAGCGTGCGCCTGGCTGACGGCACGCTGGCTGGCAGCGTGCTGACCATGGACCAGGCGCTGCGCAACTTTGTGTCGATCGGGCTGGACCTGGCCGATGCGTCGCGGCGCGTGTCGCTCTATCCGGCCCAGTACCTGGGCATGTCCGACCGCGGCATGCTGGCACAGGGCTGCTGGGCCGACGTGGTCGTGCTGGACCGCGCGCTCTCAGTGCGCACCGTTTATGTCGAAGGAGAATGCTGTGTCGAGAATGCTTGAAGAGGCGCTGAGCGCGCCGGCCGTGGTGGCCGCGCAGTTGGCGCAGGCGCCGCGCGTGGCCGCGCTGGCTGCGCAACTCGCCGCGCAGGCCTGGCCCGCGGCGCTGACCGTGGCGCGCGGCAGTTCGGACCATGCCGCCAGCTACTTCGCCACGCTGGTCACGCGCCGGCTGGGCGTGCCGGTGGCCTCGCTGCCGATGTCGACGGTGACGCTGCACGACAGCGCGCTGCGCGTGGCTGGGCAGCTGGCGGTGGCGTTCTCGCAGTCGGGCCGCAGCCCGGACCTGGTCGAGACCATGCAGGCGCTGCGCGACGGCGGCGCCGCCACCGTGGCGCTGGTCAACGCCCCGGATTCGCCGCTGGCGCAGGCGTGCGCGTATGAATTGCCCTTGCTTGCCGGGCCTGAGCAGAGCGTGGCCGCGACCAAGAGCTATATCGCCATGCTGTCGATGTCGGCGCTGCTGGTGGGGCATCTCGAGGCCGCGCGCAGCGGCGAGCGCGAGCTGGTCGATGCCTGCGCAGGCTTGCCGGCCGCGCTGGAGCAAGCGGCAGCGCAGGACTGGTCGGCGCTGGTGCCCGCGCTGCGCGATGTGGAGCGCATGATCGTGCTGGGCCGCGGCGCGGGCCTGGCGATCGCGCAGGAAGCGGCGCTCAAGCTCAAGGAGACCTCCGGCATTCAAGCCGAGGCCTTCTCCGGCGCCGAAGTGCGGCACGGCCCGATGGAAATCATCGGCGACGGCTACCCGCTGCTGGTGTTCGCGCCGCGCGGACCGGAACAGGCCGGGCTGCTGGCGCTGGCCGCCGAGATGCGCAAGCGTGGTGCGCGCGTGCTGCTGGCGGCGCCTCCTGGCACGGTTGATGCGGAGCCGCCCCCGGAGTTGCCACTGGTGCCGGCCGGCCATCCGCTGCTCGATCCGATCTGCGCCATCCAGAGCTTCTATGTCGCCGCGCAGGCGCTGGCGCTGGCACGCGGCCGCAATCCCGACCAGCCGCAGTACCTGCGCAAGGTGACCGAGACGCGCTGAGCCGGCCCATACTGCCCAATACCGCCCCACGCCGCCCCGGCAAGCAAGGAGTCCGTCATGCAAACCACCCGAACCGCCTCTTCCTCCGGTACAGCCGACGCGCGGCCGCTGGACCTCGTCATCTTCGGCGGCGCCGGCGACCTGTCGGCGCGCAAGCTGCTGCCATCGCTCTACATGTGTCACCGTGACGGCAACCTGCCCGACGGCACCCGCATCATCGGCGTGGGCCGGCACCGCTGGGACCGCGAGGCCTTTGTCAATTTTGCCGATGAAAGCGCGCAACCCTTTGTCGAAGCGCGCTATCTCGAGCCGGCCAAATGGCAGACCTTCCTGCAGCGGCTGGATTTCGTGCACGTTGACGCCTCGCAGTCCGGGGACTATCCGGCGCTGGCCGCGCAGCTGCGCCAGGACGCGCTGCGCATCTACTACATGGCGATGCCGCCCGGCTTGTTCGCGGCCACCTGCGACAACCTTGCCAGCCATGGCCTGATCGCCAACGACACGCGGCTGGTGCTGGAAAAACCGCTGGGCGTGGACCTGGCCTCGGCCATCGGCATCGGCGAGGTGGTCAGCCGCTACTTCAGCGAGGACCGCACCTACCGGATCGACCACTACCTGGGCAAGGAAACGGTGCAGAACCTGATGGCGCTGCGCTTCGGCAATTCGATCTTCGAGCCGCTGTGGCGCACGCCGTTCGTGCGCAGCGTGCAGATCACCGTGGCCGAGACCGTGGGCGTGGGCACGCGCGGCGGCTTCTACGACGAGGCCGGCGCCATGCGCGACATGGTGCAGAACCACCTGCTGCAGCTGGTCAGCATCCTGGCGATGGAGCCGCCGGCATCGCTCACCTCCGATGCGGTGCGCGATGAGAAGCTCAAGGTACTGCGCTCGCTGCGGCCGATGTCGCCCGAGGACGTGCGCCGCAACACCGTGCGCGGCCAGTACACCGCGGGCGCCATCGCCGGCGAGCTGGTGCGCGGCTACCTGCAGGAAGAAGGCATTCCGCCCGACAGCCGCACCGAGACCTTCGTCGCGATGCGCGCCGAACTGGGCACGTGGCGCTGGAACAAGGTGCCGTTCTACCTGCGCACCGGCAAGCGCATGCAGGAGCGCGTGACCGAGGTGGTGATCAACTTTGCCGAGGTGCCGCATTCGATCTTCGATGCCGGCAGCACGCTCCAACCCAACCGCATGGTGATCCGGCTGCAGCCGGAAGAGTCGGTGCGGCTGACGCTGATGGTCAAGCAGCCGGGCGAGGGCATGAAGCTGAAACCGCTGAGCCTGGCGCTGAACCTGGACTCGGCCTTCACCACCCGGCGCGCCGAAGCCTACGAGCGCCTGCTGCTCGACGTGATCCGCGGCCGGCTGGCGCTGTTCGTGCGGCGCGACGAACTGCAGGCCGCCTGGACCTGGGTCGACCCGATCCTGGAAGCGTGGCGCCAGCAGGATGAAGGCCCGCGCCCCTATACCGCCGGCACCTGGGGCCCGGCGGCATCGTCGGCGTTCATGGCGCGCGAAGGCGTGCAGTGGTCGGAGGAGGCGTGATGCGGCTGACCGAACGCCCTGCATGGCGGGCTCTCGCCGCGCTGGCGGTGCAGCCGCTGCCGCATCTGCGTGAACTGGTGCTCGAGCCGGGCCGCGGCGACTATGCGCGCTTGTCGGCTGCCGGCATCGAACTGGACTTCACGCGGCAACGCATCAACGGCACTGTCCATGAAGCGCTGCTGGCCCTGGCGCAAGACGCATCGAGGCGCAGCGCGACGCCATGCTCGCCGGGGAGCCCGTCAACGCCACCGAAGGCCGCGCCGTGCTGCACGTCGCGCTGCGCGGCGGCGCCGACGCGCATCCACCCTAGGGCCGCCAGCTGGCGGCGGAAATCGATGCGGAACTGACGCACGCCTGCGACTTCGCCGATGCCGTGGGCGATGGCCGCGTGCGCGGCTTCGGCGGCGCGCCGGTCCGGCATGTGGTCAGCCTCGGCATCGGCGGTTCCGATTTGGGACCGCGCATGGCCTGCGAGGCGCTGGCCGCGCAGGCCAGCGACGCCGTGCAGCTGCATTTCGTCTCCAACCCGGACCCGGCGCAGCTATGCGCCGTATTGCGCCAGGCCGATGCCGCCACCACGTTGTTCCTGGTCTCGTCCAAGACCTTCACCACGCACGACACGCTGATCAATGCCGCCTCGGCGCGGCAATGGCTGCTGGACCACGGCTGCCCGGCGCAACAAGTGCCGGCGCAGTTCGCCACAATCACTGCCAACGCCGCGCGTGCCGTGGCCGAGGGCTACCTGCCGCAGCAGGTATTCCGTTTCTGGGGCTGGGTCGGCGGGCGCTATTCGCTGTGGTCGGCCATCGGCCTGCCGGTGATGATCGCCGCCGGCCCGCGCCAGTTCCGCGCGCTGCTGGACGGCGCGCACGCCATGGACACGCACTTCCGCAGCGCTCCGCTGGCACAAAACCTGCCGGTGGCGATGGCACTGTGCGGCATCTGGAACCGCAATTTCCTGGGCGCGCCGACGCAGCTGGTCGCGCCCTACGCGGCACCGCTGGCCAGGCAGCCCGCCTACCTGCAGCAGCAGGACATGGAGTCGTGCGGCAAGCGCGTGGACGCGGCGGGCAGGGTAGTGGAACACGATACCGGCCCCATCGTCTGGGGCGGCCTGGGGCTGGACGGCAGCACACCTACTTCCAGCTGCTGCACCAGGGCACGCACCTGGTGCCCGCCGACCTGATCGGCACGCGCCGCTGCGAGGTGCCGCTGCTGCGGGCGCAGAAGCATCACCAGCTGGTGCTGGCCAATCTGCTGGCGCAGGCCAGCGCGTGTCTTGCGGACGCAACCACGATGAGACGCTGGCCGCGCTGTCGGCATCCGGCCTGCCGCCGCAGGAGGCCGCACGGCTGGCACCCCATCGCACCTTCACCGGCAACGTGCCGGTCAGCCTGCTCTGGCTGGACATGCTCGACGCCGCGTCCCTGGGCGCGCTGATCGCGCTGTACGAGCACAAGGTCTTCGTGCAGGCCGCGATCTGGGGCATCCACGCCTATGACCAGTGGGGCGTGGAACTGGGCAAGGCGATCGCGTCGGCCATGCAGGCGTACCTGGCGCGGCGCGAGGTGCCCAAGGAGATGGATCCGGCGGGGGCGGCGACGCTGGCTTCGCTTGTCGGTTAGGCCGAGGCATTCAACCGCCCGCCATCCGCAACGCCCGCCGGTACTGGATCGCCTCGCCCACGTGCGCGGCGGTCAGCACCTCGGCACCTTCCAGGTCGGCGATGGTGCGGGCTACCTTCAGCACGCGGTAGTACGACCGCGCCGACCACGCCAGCCGCGTCATCGCGCCGCGCAGCAATGCCTGCGCCTGCGGTTCCATCGCGCAGTGCAGTTCAATCTCCCGTCCGCCCAGTTCATTGTTTGGCTTGCCCTGCCGGGCCAGCTGGCGCTCGCGCGCGGCCAGCACGCGGGTGCGCACCACGGCGCTGGGTTCGCCGGGCGGGCCGTCGAGCATCTCGCCCTGGTCCTGCGCGGGGACTTCCACCTGCAGATCGATGCGGTCGAGCATCGGGCCGGAGATGCGGGACTGGTAGCGCCGCACCTGGTCGGGCGTGCAGCGGCAGGGGCGGTCGGGATGGCCGAGGTAGCCGCACGGGCAGGGGTTCATCGCGGCGACGAACTGGAAGCAGGCGGGGAAGTCGGCGTGGCCGGCGGCGCGGGTGACGGTAATGCGGCCGGATTCCAGCGGCTTGCGCAGGACTTCCAGCACCCTGCGGTCGAATTCGGGCAGCTCGTCCAGGAACAGCACGCCGTCGTGCGCCAGCGAGATCTCGCCCGGGCGCGGGTTGCCGCCGCCGCCGACCATGGCCGGCCCGGATGCCGTGTGGTGCGGCGACCGGCACGGGCGCTGGCCCCATAGCGCGGTGCGGAAGCCGCCCGGCGTCAGGCTCATGACCGCGGCGGATTCCAGTGCTTCCTGCAACGTCATCGGCGGCAGCAGCCCGGGCAGGCGCTGCGCCAGCATCGACTTGCCGGTGCCCGGCGGGCCCACCAGCAGGGCGGAGTGCTGGCCGGCGCCCGCCACTTCAATGGCCTGGCGTGCCTGCGCCTGGCCGCGCACGTCGCGCATGTCGGGACCGCGGGATGGCCAGGTCGAAGTGGCCGGATTCCTTGGGCAGGTCGGCCGGGGCCAGGTTGACGGTGATGCGGTGGTTGGGAAACTCGTAGCCGCTGTTGAGGATGGCGGCGCGCACGCGCTCGCGGCTTTCGCTCACGCCGGTGTCGGCCAGGCCGACGATGGTGAAGGCCGGCAGGCCGTTGGCTAGGTGGGTCTCGACCCGCACCGGCGGCGCGGCGATGCCGGTCAGTGCCCGGCTGCGTAGGACGGCAAGGCTCATGTCATCGAACCGTTAACGAAAAAGGCCGCCAGGAGTGGCGGCCTTCAGGCAGGCTGGCGGGATCGGGCAGGTCCGGCGTGCTCACGCGCCCCCGGTCGAGTCCACCGCGCCGGCGCCGGGCGGGATGCCGGCGCGGCGCTCAAGCTCCGCCACGCGGCCCTCCAGTTCCTCCAGGCGGGCGCGGGTGCGGGCCAGCACCTGCGACTGGACGTCGAATTCCTCGCGCGTGACTAGGTCCAGCCTGGCAAAGCCCTGGGTCATCATGCTGCGCACGTTTTTTTCGATGTCCCTTGCCGGCGAGTTGCGCAGCGCCTCGCTGACCTTGTTCTGCAGGTCGTTGAAGAGATCGGTCGGTTTCATGGTTTCTCCTTTGCGCACCTAACTGGTGCCAATCCGGGTGGGCATCTGGCGTATAGCGCGCTTTCGCACAGGATTTGGGCGCCCCGATTGCGGGCGCGCGGCCTTGTGTGTCGCGGCACGCAGCCACCGTCAGGACTCAATTATCGCCCGTGAGGCACGTGGACGAAAGCTCCGGCGTATCCGCGTTCACACCTTTTAACCCGATCTGGCTTCGCTGCAGGGCAGATTCAAGTCTGGCTTTGGTCACGGCACGAGATTACGGCCGACATGCATCGCCGACTTGCATCGCCGACTTCAGCGGAGCTGGCATGGCAGTTGCAGTAGTGGGTACGCCTGCCTCATTGAATCACCGAAATCCAATAAACGAAATCCGAGCCATCAGGAAAAGGGAGAAGAAATCCATGAAGAAGTTGGCCCTTGCAGTCAGCGCGGTTGTCCTGACCAGTGCCGCTGCCACTGCCTACGCGCAAAGCACGGACGCGGCGGCCCCGGCACCTGCCGCCGCCGCGGCCGAGCCGGCATCGCCGCATACGTTCACGGCCAACGTGTCGCTGGTCTCGGACTACCGCTATCGCGGCATCAGCCAGACCAACCTGCGCCCGGCCATCCAGGGTGGCTTTGACTACGCCCACGAAAGCGGCTTCTACGTGGGCAACTGGAACTCCAGCATCAGCTGGCTCGAGGATGCCAACCCGGCGGTTTCGGCCCCGGTCGAGATGGATTTCTACGGCGGCTTCAAGAACACCTTCAAGGTTGCCGGCACCGAATTCAACTATGACGTGGGCGTGCTGGAGTACTACTACCCGGGCGGCTACAACAACCCGCGCCCTTACACCACGGAACTGTACGCCGGCATCGGCTGGGGCCCGGTGTTCCTGAAGTACTCGCACGCGGTCACCAATCTGTTTGGCTGGGCCGACAGCAAGAACAGCGGCTACATCGACCTGAGCGCCAACGTGCCGCTGAACTTCTGGGACCTGACCCTGAACGCGCACGTCGGCTACCAGGACGTCAAGCACAACAGCGATGCCTCGTACACCGACTGGAAGATCGGCCTGACCAAGGACCTGGGCAAGGGTTTCGCGCTGGCCGTAGCCTATGTCGATACCAACGCCAAGCAAGCGGCGTACACCAGCGCCAACCGTGGCCGCTACCTGGGCAAGGCGGCGGCGTGGGCCTCGATCACCAAGACTTTCTAACTCTGACGCAGCCCGGGCGAGCTGCCGGCCCGCCCCCAGGAGAATCCTGATGAAACTCATCATTGCAGTGATCAAGCCGTTCAAGCTCGACGAGGTGCGCGAAGCGCTGTCGGACGTGGGCGTGTCCGGCATCACCGTGACCGAAGTGAAAGGCTTCGGCCGCCAGAAAGGCCACACCGAGCTGTACCGCGGCGCGGAGTACATCGTCGACTTCCTGCCCAAGGTGAAGATCGAAGTGGCAGTCCCCGACGACGTGGTCGAGCGCGCCATCGAGGCGGTCGAGAAATCGGCCCGCACTGGCAAGATCGGCGACGGCAAGATCTTCGTGGCCCCGATCGAGCAGGTCATCCGCATCCGCACCGGCGAGACCGGCGGCGATGCACTGTGACCCCGAGACAGCACAACACAAGAGGTTAAGCACATGAAAACCTGGTTCAAGCGATTCCTGACGGCCGGCGCGATGGCGCTGGCCATCGGCACGGCGGGCGTGGGCATCTCCACGCCGGCCGCCGCACAGGACAAGCCGGCCGCCGAGGCATCCGCCCCGGCCGCCTCCGCCGCCCCCGCTGCAGCCGCTGCCGAAGCGTCGGCGCCGGCTGCTCCCGCCGCCGC
>NZ_JBYSYC010000145.1:0-587 GCF_058782875.1 Cupriavidus sp. FW305-F7
GGTATTAACCAGAGCCATTTCTTTCCGGACAAAAGTGCTTTACAACCCGAAGGCCTTCTTCACACACGCGGCATTGCTGGATCAGGGTTGCCCCCATTGTCCAAAATTCCCCACTGCTGCCTCCCGTAGGAGTCTGGGCCGTGTCTCAGTCCCAGTGTGGCTGATCGTCCTCTCAGACCAGCTACTGATCGTCGCCTTGGTAGGCTTTTACCCCACCAACTAGCTAATCAGACATCGGCCGCTCCTGTAGCGCGAGGCCTTACGGTCCCCCGCTTTCACCCTCAGGTCGTATGCGGTATTAGCTAATCTTTCGACTAGTTATCCCCCACTACAGGGCACGTTCCGATGTATTACTCACCCGTTCGCCACTCGCCACCAGGCCGAAGCCCGTGCTGCCGTTCGACTTGCATGTGTAAGGCATGCCGCCAGCGTTCAATCTGAGCCAGGATCAAACTCTTCAGTTCAATCTCTGTGTGGAAGCCTCGCGGCTCCCTCGCTCTTTCGAGCGGTCGCTCACTCTCAGAAAACTGACTGACCAGATCCGAAGACCCAGTCACGTTTTGCTGTGCGAGCACTGTATAACTTGT
>NZ_JBYSYC010000146.1:0-585 GCF_058782875.1 Cupriavidus sp. FW305-F7
TACCCACATCCTATGGACCTGAACTGAAGATGCGGAACATTTCGGTAATCTCGTGGAGGACGAAGAAGCCTCGCCAGATAACCGTGGCGCCAGGCGGAGGATCACTGCGGCGATTCAGGTAGCCACCCAGCGTGGCGATCCACAGTACTGCCTGATTCAGCGATGGCACTTTGTCCGGTGGCCGGGTGGTTCGGTGTACGCGGCAATACAGAGCCTGCCATTCGATGGGCTGAAGGACTACCTCGCAGGGCAACTCGCCATCAAGGCGAGCCAGTAGAGTCGTGTACAGAATGCGCCAGGCGATTACGGCAAACAGGGAGGTGGCCCGCACGAAGCGTTCCAGTGTACCGAATTGGCGGGCCTCGATACGGCAGCCACTCTTGAGCACACGGTGCCAGGTCTCGATGGTCCAGCGCCGCGCATACCACTGAAGCCGCTCAAGAGCCTGCTCAGGCGAGTGCGTGGGCACCGAACTGAGTAGCATCCATTCGAGCGGCTCGATACCGGCGGGCGGTTCGTCCTCGATGACATGCACAGCGAAGACATTCTGCTCGGGCAAGCCAGCCCGCGTCTGAGGTGGTTGCA
>NZ_JBYSYC010000147.1:0-563 GCF_058782875.1 Cupriavidus sp. FW305-F7
GTGGCCGCGGCCGCCAGCGACGCGGCGCACCAGCATCCCGACGAGGCCGTGCGCAGGCAGAACCAGGCCTTCTACGAGTTCCTGGTGCCGGTGGTGAAGGGGTGGAGCACCGAGCTGTCGATCGATGTCACCAGCCTGGGCGTGCAGGTGCACGGCGGCATGGGCTTTATCGAGGAAACCGGCGCGGCGCAGCACTACCGCGATGCGCGCATCCTGCCGATCTACGAAGGCACTACCGCAATCCAGGCCAACGACCTGATCGGCCGCAAGACCGTGCGCGACGGCGGCGCCGTGGCACGCGCGATCTGCGCGCAGATCGCCGAGACCGAGGCTGCGCTGGGCAAGCATGGCTGCACTGCGTTCACGGCGATGCAGGCGCAACTGGCCAAGGGCCGCGCGGCGCTGGAAGATGTAGTGGCGTTTGTCGTGGCCAATGCCAAGTCCGACCCGAACGCCGTCTTTGCCGGCAGCGTGCCTTACCTGAAGCTGTGCGGCATCGTGTTCTCCGGCTGGCAGTTCGGCCGCGCGATGCTGGCTGCCGATGCCAAGCGCGCCGAGGATCC
>NZ_JBYSYC010000148.1:0-548 GCF_058782875.1 Cupriavidus sp. FW305-F7
GGCTTCCAGCCCAGTTCTTCGATGGTGTTGTCGATCTTCGGCACGCGGTGCTGCACGTCCTGGTAGCCCTTGCCATAGAAGTCGCCCGAGGAGGTCTCGATGATCTGCGTCTTGCGCGCTTCGTCGGCGTATTCCGGATAGTCGGCGGCCATCTTCAGCATCATCTCGGCCAGCTCGCGCACCGAGTGGATATTGCCCGGGTTGCCGATGTTGTAGATCTTGCCGCTGGCCACGCCGTTGGGGTTCTCGATGATGCGCATCAGCGCGTCGATGCCGTCGGCGATATCGGCAAAGGCGCGCTGCTGGGCGCCGCCGTCGACCAGCTTGATCGGCTCGCCGCGCACGATATGGCCGAGGAACTGCGTCACCACGCGCGACGAGCCTTCCTTCGATTCGAAGATCGAATCCAGCCCGGCGCCGATCCAGTTGAACGGACGGAACAGGGTGTAGTTCAGGCCTTGCTCCATGCCGTAGGCGTGGATCACGCGGTCCATCAGCTGCTTGGAGCAGGCGTAGATCCAGCGCGGCTTGTTGATCGGGCCGTAGAC
>NZ_JBYSYC010000149.1:0-542 GCF_058782875.1 Cupriavidus sp. FW305-F7
CACGGCAGGGTTCATGACTGGGGTGAAGTCGTAACAAGGTAGCCGTATCGGAAGGTGCGGCTGGATCACCTCCTTTCTAGAGGCTTGTGTCTCAAGCCTAGCGTTCACACTTATCGGTTTGTTTGCTGTTACAGCCAAGGGTCTGTAGCTCAGGTGGTTAGAGCACCGTCTTGATAAGGCGGGGGTCGTAGGTTCAAGTCCTACCAGACCCACCAAGTTATCCGAAAAGGGGGATTAGCTCAGCTGGGAGAGCACCTGCTTTGCAAGCAGGGGGTCGTCGGTTCGATCCCGTCATCCTCCACCACTACCTGGTACCTTGGATTGGTTGTCAAATGAAAGCGCTTCGCGACGCTGAGTTGCGAGTGTTTCCATTTGGCATTGCCAAGCGATCGAATGATCGGCTGTTCTTTAAAAATATGGGATGTAGTAAAGGTGTCGCGAAGCGTTGATGAGACGCTGCAGTACAAACGCGATACCGGGTTGTGATTGTATCAACCAAAATGTATTTAAGTGATCGAAAGATGACTTGGAATACGGCACAA
>NZ_JBYSYC010000150.1:0-542 GCF_058782875.1 Cupriavidus sp. FW305-F7
GGTAGCCGGTGCGCCGGCTTTGCCTTGATGGACCTTGCATGGCGCAGCATCGAGGTTGAAGTATGCTAGCACATAAACATACGCTTCGTATGTTTTTTAACTACTCTTCGTATATACATGAACACCAGAACGTGATGGCCGATCGGCGAGGAAATGCTGCACCGAGGATACAAAGGCTTCCAGACGATCCCATGGAATCATGTGACCGGCGCCATCGATGCGCTCCTTCTGACAGT
Organism: Cupriavidus sp. FW305-F7; assembly: GCF_058782875.1. Classification (NCBI taxonomy): domain Bacteria; kingdom Pseudomonadati; phylum Pseudomonadota; class Betaproteobacteria; order Burkholderiales; family Burkholderiaceae; genus Cupriavidus; species Cupriavidus sp. FW305-F7. The sequence goes on from NZ_JBYSYC010000150.1 coordinate 237, forward strand.
CTCTGAGCGCCCCCGTGAGTTCATCTGCATCCTCATCTGACACCGTCCCTCCCTTCTCCGCATACAACAACAGGGTCGCGGCGGCGATGTCCGGCAGGTCGCGATGGATGTCCTCTTCGTGAAATGACTTGTGCGACTCGATAATGGCCGTCGGTCGCACGTCGGCAGCCAATCCATGCGCTGTTCGAGTTGCTCATCGCTCCAGGGCAGGCCAACCTTCATCTCGTCGTAACCCAGTCCACGGCCCACGGCATCAAGAGAATCGAGGTAGAAACTGAGCGGGATCGGATAAGGCCGACGGCCAGG
>NZ_JBYSYC010000015.1:0-163173 GCF_058782875.1 Cupriavidus sp. FW305-F7
TCATCGCCAGGCTCTTATACCGCAGAACCCCCAGCCCCAAAAGGCTGGGGGTTTTTGCTTTGGCGCGGCGAAAATGCCGTGGCCGGCGCAGGCATGCGCGTCCTCGTTGTTTTCATGCCGCAACGCGGGTCGCCGAGCATTCCGGGACTGCGCGCCTTCTGCTATGGTCGACACCCAAGTGCCCACATGCGGCACGAAGGCGGTTGCAACATGTGTTTGCAGCAAGTAGTGGGCAATAGCCGGACCCTTGCCAACAGAGCAGGTCCGGATTCGGGTTTCGAGGGGTTACATGACGGCCAAGGTGTTTCGGCTGGTTTTGACTGGCGCCGCCGGCGCGCTGCTGCTGGCAGGATGCGCATCCACTCCCCCTGTTTCCGCGGTTCATTCGGATGACACGGCCAATACGGCAGGCACTTCCGCGATCGATTGCCAGACGTTCGCCAGGCGCATGACCGCGTACGTGGCAGCGCAGACGGACCCGGCGCTGCCTGCGGTGTCGTCGCCCGACCCGCTGGCTGCCGCCAACACCAGTGCGGCGGAAGCCGAGGCGGGTGACGACGGCGAAGTCGCCGATGCCGCGCCGCCGCCGACCCTGGCCACGCTGCCGTTGTTCTCGGTCTCACCGCATCGCGGCCAGTTGCCGGTCGGCTGGCAGCCGTGGACCATCAACCGCAACAAGACGCCCACCCGTTATTCGATGGTAGAGGTCGACCAGCGCGTGGTCGTCCATGCGCAGGCCGAGAGCTCAGCCTCCGGCCTGTATGTCCCGCTGCGCGATCGCGATGCCGGCATGCTGCGCTGGACCTGGAAGACCAGCGGCATTATCCGCAACGCTGACAACAGCCACGGCCCGCGCGAGGATTCGCCGTTGCGCCTGTTTGTCGCCTTCGACGGCGACAAGGGTGTATTGTCCTTGAAAGACCAGCTGATGTACGAGATGGCGCGGCTGACCACCGGCCGCGAAATGCCCTACGCCACGCTGATGTATATCTGGGGCGGACGGCGCGCGGAAGGCTCAGTGGTGAAAAATCCGCACACTGACAGGGTGCGCATGATCGTGGTGGATAGCGGCATGAAGCACGCCAATGAGTGGCGTTGCCATGAGCGCGACCTGCGCGCCGACTACCGCAAGGCCTTCGGGACAGACCCCGGCCGGGTCATCGCCGTGGGCATCATGACCGATACCGACAACACCAAGAGCAAGGCCGAGTCCTGGTACGGCGACATCGCGCTGGACTGAAGGACGCTGACGGCGCCGTCAGCCGCCGATCGGCTCGGCCAGCGCGAGCACCGCGAACGAGGCCAGCCAGTGCGTCGACACATACTCGCCCTCGACCGCCTGCGGCAGCGACGCTTCGAGATGGTCCGACCAGGCCCGGATGGCCAGCGGCCGCAGCGGGTCGGGCAGGGCGGGCTCCAGCATGCGCCAGCACCAGGCGCGAGACAGATTGAGTCCGTCCAGGTGCGAGGTCTTGGGATCGCTGCGATTGGTCACTTCGACCGGCGTCAGCCAGTTGGCCAGTTCCACCTGCCCCGGCACGAACAACTCCCACCATTCTGAAAACGCGCAGCCGTCCATCACGGCGTGCATCAGCACGGCTTCGGTCAGCCCGCCGGACAGGAATTCATCGCCGCCGGGCTCATACCGCGCCGGGTATTTCTGATCATGTCCGAACCAGCGGTGGGCCCGCCGCACGATGGCGCGCCGCAAGGTGAGGTCCTGGTGCGTGCGTGCATAGGCCATGGCCATCACCAGGGCGAAGGCGCTGTTGTAATGGGTGCCGGTGCGCACCGGGAAAACCGCTGCATCCAGGAAATCCGCCAGTTGCCGTGACAGGTGCGATGCCAGCGGCGCGCACGCCTCGGCCCAGGTGGCTGCCTGGGCGTCCTGCCGCGCCAGCACCAGCAACTCCGCCTGCAGTTTCAGCATCCAGCCCCAGCCATAGGGGCGCTCGAAGGTGCGCGAATGGGGCCGCTGGAAGTAGGCCAGTTCGACCGCGATGTGCTCTGGGCGCAGCTGGGCATCCAGCGTTGCGCGGATGCGCGGCGCCTCCTCCAAGTCCGGCGACAGCGCCAGCAGCCGCACCAGCAACCAGTGCATGTGCACGCTGGAGTGCCAGTCGTAGCTGCCGCAGAAGACCGGATGCCAGGCCGCCGGTTCGGCCAGGTCACCGGCGCTGGCCATCATGTGGTCCAGCTTGTATGGATAGCGGCGCAGGATATTGTCCAGCGCCACGCGCGCGAAGCTGCGCGCTGTTTCGCGATCCAGCGCCAGGCGGCCCATCCGGATGCTCCCCTCTTGTTATCGTTGTGCTGTGCTCAGGTACGTAACGTCACGCAGGCGCCAGCCACTTTTCCACCAGCCGCACGAAGAACGTCGAGCCGACCGGCAGCAGTTCGTCGTTGAAATCGTAGCTCGGGTTGTGCAGCATGCAGGGCCCGATGCCATGGCCAGCGTCGCGATGGCCGCCGTCGCCGTTGCCCAGGAACAGGTAGCAGCCGGGCTTGTGCTGCAGCATGAACGAGAAATCCTCGGCGCCCATGGTGGGCTCGACATTGCTGTCGACGTTGTCCGGCCCGACCAGTTCGGCGGCGACCTCGGTGGCAAAGCCGGTCTCAGCCTCGCTGTTGACGGTCGGCGGATAGTTGCGGTGGAATTCGTACTCGATGGTGCAGTCGAACGCCGCCGCCACCGCGCGCGCCACTTCTTCCATGCGCCGTTCGATCAGGTCCAGCACCGGCACCGTGAACGTGCGCACCGTGCCGCCGATCCAGGCCTGGTCCGGCACGATATTTGTGGCGTCGCCGGCGTGGAACTGCGTGACCGAGATCACCGCGGTATCGATCGGGCGCTTGTTGCGCGTGATGATGCCCTGCAGCGCCGACACGATCTGCGCCGCGGTGAAGACCGGGTCGTTGCCATTGTTGGGCATGGCCGCATGCGCACCCTTGCCGCGCACCACGATGCGGAACTCGTTGCTCGATGCCATCAGCGGGCCTGCGCGCGTGCCGAACGTGCCGACCGGCATGCCCGGCCAGTTGTGCACGCCGAACACCGCGTCGCACGGAAAGCGCTCGAACAGGCCGTCCTTGATCATTTCACGGGCGCCGCCGCCGCCTTCCTCGGCCGGCTGGAAGATCAGGTGCACGGAGCCGTCGAAGGGCTTGTGCTGCGCCAGGTAGCGCGCCGCGCCGAGCAGCATGGCGGTGTGGCCGTCGTGGCCGCAGGCGTGCATCTTGCCGGAGTGCTGCGAGCGGTGATCAAAGGTGTTCGCTTCCTGCAGCGGCAGCGCGTCCATGTCGGCGCGCAGCCCGATGGTGCGCGGGCTGTTGCCGTTGCGGATCACGCCCACCAGGCCGGTGGTGCCCAGGCCGCGATGAACTTCGATGCCCCACGATTCCAGATTCTGCGCGACCACGTCGGCGGTGCGCTGTTCTTCGAAGCAGAGTTCCGGGTGGGCGTGGATGTCGCGCCGGATCGCACGGATTTCGGCTTGTGCCTGCAGGATTTCGGGAATGAGCTTCATGATGCCTGGCTGCCCTGGACGTTAGGGGCGTTAGCGTTGGATACCCCGATCATACGATGCCTCTCCGCAAAGCGCCAAAATGCGGCGATTTCCTGCGCGCTTGCCCGGTTGGCGCAGTGCAATATGCCAGCGCGGGTGGGTTTCCCCGCATTGCCGCGACATGCGCACTGCTGGAACAGTTCATGCTTGAAGTGCCCGGCCGGCAATTTCGTCGCTTTGTGATGCGCAAGCGCACCCCAAACCGCACCAAAACGCAGCGCCGCCGCGTGACCCGCGGCGCATTGCCGATCCTAAAACGTCTGCTTCACTTCCTACAGGGAGAATTGCGCGATGTCCCTTCGCACTTTCAAGAAGGCAATTGGTGTGGTGGCGGTAGCCGGGGCCCTTGGCCTGGCGCTTGCCGGCACCGCCCAGGCCGCGGACCTCAAACTGGCCATGAGTTCGCCGCCAACCTCGATGGATCCGCACTTCTACAACCTGTTCTCCAACATCAATGTTTCCGAGCATATCTTTGACTCGCTGACCAAGATGGACCCGGACAGCCGCATCATCCCGGGCCTCGCCGAGTCGTGGAAGCTGGTCAACAACCTCACCTGGGAATTCAAGATCCGCAAGGGCGTGAAGTTCCACGACGGCTCCGAGCTGACCGCGGAAGACGTGATCTGGTCGCTGGACCGCCCGGCCACCATCCAGAACAGCCCGGGCAAGTTCGATGTCTACACCAAGGCGATCGTCAACAAGAAGATCATCGACAAATACACCATCCAGCTGACCACCAACCAGCCCTATCCGCTGATGCTGAACGACCTCACGTCGATCTTCATCGTGCAGAAGAAGGCCACGCAGGGGCTGAGCTCGGATGACTTCGCGCAGGGCAAGGGCATGGTCGGCACCGGGCCGTTCAAGTTCGTCAGCTACGCCCGCGACGACCGGGTCGAGCTGGTGCGCAACAACGACTACTGGGGCGCCAAGCCGGCCTGGGACAAGGTCACCCTGCGCTTCATCCCCAATCCGGCGACGCGCCTGGCGGCGCTACTGTCGGGCGACGTGCAGGCCATCGAGAACGTGCCCACGCCTGACCTGCCGAAGGTGCGCCAGGATCCCAAGCTGTCGTTCTTCTCCAAGATCTCGCACCGCGTGATCTACCTGTATTTCGATGCCAAGCGCGACAAGTCGCCCTACGTCACCACCAAGGAAGGCGCACCGCTGGACAAGAACCCGCTGAAGGACGCGCGCGTGCGCAATGCCATCAGCATGGCGATCAACCGGCAGGGCATCAAGGACCGCCTGATGGAAGGCCTGTCCGAGCCGACCAACAACCTGGTGCCGCCGACGCTGTTCGGCTACAACCCCAACCTGAAGACGGTCAAGTACGATCCCGAGGCCGCCAAGAAGCTGCTGGCCGATGCCGGCTTCCCGAACGGCTTCGGCGTGACGCTGCATACGCCCAACAACCGCTACGTCAACGACGAGAAGATCGCGCAGACGATTGCGCAGAACCTGACCCGCATCGGCATCGCCACCAAGGTCGAAGGCATGCCGATGGCGACGTACTCGTCCAAGGGCATCAAGCACGAGTGGTCGTTCGGGCTGCTGGGCTGGGGCGCGCAGACCGGCGAGGTCAGCTCGCCGCTGCGCGCGCTGCTGGCGTGCGAGGACAGCAAGAAGGGTTTCGGCACCACCAACTGGGGCGAGTACTGCAACCCCAAGATGGACGTGGTGCTGGAGAAGGCGCTGTCCACCGTGGATGACAAGGAGCGCTCCAAGCTGCTGCAGGAGGCCACCGCAATCGCGATCAACGATGGCGGTATCGTCCCGATCCACCAGCAGGTGACCACCTGGGCCACGCAAAAGGGCATCGTCTACGTGCCGCGTACCGACGAGCGCACCTACGCGCACAACTTCAAGCCCCAGTAAGCTCCGGTCAGCTCAGACAGGAGCCTCGGCCCGCGGATTGTCTGCTGGCCGAGTTTGCGGTGCCGCGCATGGCTGCCGCGCCACACCCGGGAAGCGCCACGGCGCGGCCCGGGCGTGGCGTGCATTCGCGCGCGAAAGGATAGTGGTTCGATTATGCTGGTCTTTATCATCCGGCGCCTGATGCAGAGCGTGGTCGTGCTCTTCGTCATGTCGCTGCTGGTTTTCCTCGGCGTCTTTGCCATCGGCAATCCCGTCGACATCCTGATCAACCCGCAGGCCGACCAGGAGGACATCAAGCGCACCATCGCGGCGCTGGGCCTGGACAAGCCGCTGTGGGAGCAGTACTGGGTGTTCCTGCAGAATGCGCTGCAAGGTAACCTGGGCACCTCGTTCGCGCACGGCACGCCAGCGCTCAAGCTGATCTTCGAGCGCATGCCCGCCACCATGGAGCTGGCCGTCTGCGCGATCCTGCTGGCGATCGTGCTTGGCATCCCGCTGGGCCTGTGGGCCGGGCTGCGGCCCAAGGGCATCGCCGGCAAGTCGATCATGGCGGTATCGATCCTGGGCTTCTCGCTGCCCACCTTCTGGGTCGGGCTGATGCTGATCATGGTGTTCGCGGTGCAGCTCGGCTGGCTGCCCTCCAACGGACGCGGCGAGACCGTGCGCGTGCTCGGCATCCCGCTCAGCTTCCTGACCGCCGACGGCATCCGCCACCTGATCTTGCCGGCGGTGACGCTGTCGCTCTTGAATATCGCCATGGTGATCCGGCTCACGCGCGCCGGCACGCAGGAGGCGATGATGCAGGACTACGTCAAGTTCGCGCGCGCCAAGGGCCTGTCGAACACGCGCATCGTCGGCGTGCATGTGCTGAAGAACATCCTGATCCCGATTGTCACGGTGATCGCGCTGCAGTTCGGCTCGATCATCGCCTTTGCGATCGTGACCGAGACCATCTTCGCTTGGCCCGGCATGGGCAAGCTCATCATCGACTCGATCCAGTTGCTGGACCGGCCGGTGATCGTCGCCTACCTGATGGTGATCGTGACGCTGTTTATCCTGATCAACCTGGTGGTGGACATCATCTACAGCATGCTCGATCCGCGCGTGCGCATTGCCGACAACAAGGGCTGAGCCATGAGTGCCGTATCTGCCGAACAAGAGGACAAGACGCCGCCGCCCGCCGCGGCGCGCGAACAATCGCCGTGGCGGCGCTTTGCCGCGGAGTTCTTCTCCAGCAAGATTGCCGTGGCCGGACTGGCCACGCTGGTCATCATCATCCTGATCGCCATCTTCGCGCCGTGGCTGGCGCCGCAGAACCCCTATGACCTGGCGACGCTGGACGTGCTCGACGCGCGCCTGGCGCCGGGCGAGCAGGCCGGCAACGGCATGACCTTCCTGCTGGGTTCGGACGAGCAGGGCCGCGACATCCTGTCGGCGGTGATGTACGGTCTGCGCATCAGCATCGGCGTAGGCGTGGTCAGCACCGTGATCGCGCTGCTGCTGGGGGCCACGCTCGGCCTGCTGGCCGGCTTCCTGGGCGGGCGCACCGAGGCCGTCATCATGCGCGTGGCCGACCTGCAGCTGTCGTTCCCGCCGATCCTGCTGGCGCTGATCCTGCTGGCTTTCCTGCGCCCGGGCCTGGGCAATATCGTGATTGCGCTGGTGGCGGTGCAGTGGGCCTACTACGCCCGCACCACGCGCAGCGCCGCGCTGGTGGAGCGGCGCAAGGAATATATCGAGGCCGCCACCTGCCTGGGCCTGCCGCCGATGCGCATCATGTTCCGCCACCTGCTGCCCAACTGCCTGCCGCCGCTGATCGTGATCGCGGCGCTGCAGGTGGCTTCGGCCATCACGCTGGAAGCGACGCTGTCCTTCCTCGGGCTGGGCGTGCCGGTCACCGAGCCCTCGCTGGGCTCGCTGATCTCCAACGGCCAGCAGTACATGCTGTCGGGCAAGTACTGGATCAGCTTCTTCCCGGGCATCGCGCTGGTGGTCACCATCGTGGCGATGAACCTGGTGGCCGACCAGCTGCGCGATGTCCTCAACCCGCGCCTGCAGACGCAATAACCAGGAGCGGAACATGGCACAACCGACGTTGGTGGTTGAACACCTGAAGACGCAATTCCACACGCGCGGCGGCATCGCCAAGGCCGTCGACGACGTGTCCTTCACCGTGGGCCGCGGCGAGATCATGGGGCTGGTGGGCGAGTCCGGCTCGGGCAAGTCCATGACCGGGTATTCGATCATGGGCCTGATCGACCCGCCCGGGAAGATCGTCGACGGCCGCATCGCGCTGACCAGCCGCGACGGCATCACCCGCGACCTGCGCGCGCTCACGCCGGCGCAGCAGCGCGACGTGCGCGGCAACCGCATCGCGATGATCTTCCAGGACCCGATGATGACGCTGAACCCGGTCCTGCGCATCGACACGCAGATGATCGAGGCGGTGCTGGCCCATGAGAAGGTGGGCAAGGCGGTGGCGCGCGAACGCGCGCGCAATGCGCTGGCGCGGGTCGGCATCCCGTCGCCGGACGAGCGCCTGCAGGCCTATCCGCACCAGTTCTCGGGCGGCATGCGCCAGCGCGTGGCGATCGCGATCGCGCTGCTGAACAAGCCCGACCTGATCATTGCCGACGAACCGACCACCGCGCTGGACGTCACCATCCAGGGCCAGATCCTGTACGAGATGCAGACCCTGTGCCGCGAATCGGGCACGGCGCTGATCTGGATCACGCACGACCTGTCGGTGGTGGCGGGGCTGGCCGATACCGTGTGCGTGATGTACGCCGGCAAGATCGTCGAGGCCGGCGACGTGCGCCAGGTGCTGGAGCACCCTGAGCACCCGTACACCCACGGGCTGATCAGCTCGGCGCCGTCGCGCAATCCGCGCGGCGCGCCGCTGCGGCAGATCCCGGGCATGACGCCGTCGCTGCTGAACCTGCCGGGCGGCTGTGCCTTCCGTGAGCGCTGCCCCTACGCCACCGCTGCCTGCAAGACCGAGCCGCCGCTGGAGACCGCCGCCGACGGCCGCCGCCTGCGCTGCTTCCATCCGGTGCTGGCCAACCAGGAGGCGGCATGAGCGCAACTGAACTGCAATCCCGACCGATGACGAATCCTGCCGCTGAAGAGGGGGCCACGCCGAGCGCGCCGATCTTGGAGCTGCGCGGCGTGTCCAAGCGCTTCGTCAAGTCGCTCGACGCCGCGGCGCGCATCGCCAACCTGTTCGGCGCCCATGCGCATGACGAGGTGGTGCACGCGGTCGACCGCGTCGACCTGAGCATCCGTGCCGGTGAGGTGGTGGGCCTGGTGGGCGAGTCCGGCTGCGGCAAGTCCACGCTGGGCCGCATGGCTGTAGGCCTGCACTCACTGACCGAGGGCGAGCGTTTCTGGCGCGGCACCAACCTCGACCACCTGCCGCCCGACAAGCGCCGCGAGAAGCAGCTGGCGATCCAGATGATCTTCCAGGACCCGTATGCCTCGCTCAATCCGCGGCTGCGCGTGCTGGATATCGTCGGCGAGGCGCCGGTGGTGCACGGCATGGTCGAGCGCGGCGCGCAGAAGGGCTATGTGGAAGACATGCTGGTGCGCGTGGGCATGGACCCGACCGTGCTGCGGCGCTTTCCGCACCAGTTCTCCGGAGGGCAGCGCGCGCGCATCGGCATTGCCCGGGCGCTGGCGGTGAAGCCCGAGTTCCTGGTGTGCGACGAGTCGGTGGCGGCGCTGGACGTGTCGATCCAGGCCCAGGTGCTGAACCTGTTCATGCGCCTGCGCGAAGACCTGAACCTGACCTACCTGTTCATCAGCCACGACCTGGGCGTGGTCAAGCACATCAGCGACCGCGTGGTGATCATGTACCTGGGGCGGGTGGTCGAATCCGCGCCGACCGAAGACGTGTTCGCCGCGCCCAACCATCCCTATACCCAGGCACTGCTGGCCGAGGCGCCCAAGCTGGAGGTGGCCCGCAAGACCTATGTCGCGATCCGCGGCGAGATCCCGTCGCCGCTGAACCCGCCGCCGGGCTGCCATTTCCACCCGCGCTGCCCGCATGCGATGCCGCGTTGCCGGGAAGAGCAGCCGCTGCTGAAGGAGATTGCGCCGATGCGATTCTCGGCGTGTCACCTGAACGACATGGAGTAGGGCCTGGTTTTCTCCTCCCTCGCGCAGGGAGGAGAAAACCCGGAGTCTCAGCGGATCACCTGGCCCTTCGAATTGATGATCGTCATCTCCACGAATTTCGAGCCCACGTGGTTCTCCGGCGTGAAGTTGACGATAAACCCGCCGAGGTCATAGCTGCGCATTGACTCCAGCGCGGTCACCAGCTTCTCGCGCGTCAGGTCCTTGCCGGCGCGGCGCAGGCCTTCGGTGAAGGCCTTGGCGGCGATAAAGCCTTCGATGCTGGCGTAGTCGAATTCGCTGGGCTTGCCGGCGGCCTGCAGCATGCGCAGGTACTCCCGCACGATCGGCAGCGTGGCGTTGCCCGGGTGCGGCATCACCTGCGAGATGATCACGCCGCTGCCCTGCGCGCCGACCTCGTTGGCCAGCGCCTGCGTGCCGACGAAGGAGACGTTGTAGAACTGGCCGTTGTAGCCGCGGCGCAGCGCTTCCTTCACGAAGGCGCCGGCGGTGCGGTAGGCGCTGATCATCACCACGGCGTCGGGCCTGGTCTTCATCGAGCCCTGTATGGCGTCGCCGATTTCCGTGGTATTGCGGATCACGGGCTCGCGCGCGACGATCTGTACGCCGCTGTCGGGCGCGGCCTTGAGCGCGCGCTCCAGACCTTCCAGTCCGGCCTTGCCGTAGGCGTCCTCGTTGTAGACCACGGCCACGCGCCTGAGGCCGGTGGTCTGGATCTGGCGCAGGATGGCCGCGGTTTCCTCGTTGTAGCCGGCGCGCACGTGGAAGACGTAGCGGCTGCGCGGCTCGCGCAGCGACTGCGCCCCGGTGTACGGGCCGAAGAACGGCACCTTGGCCTGGGTTGCCAGCGGCAGCGCGGCCTGGCTGGTGGGCGTGCCGACATAGCCGAAGAGGGCGAAGACGCGGTCTTCCTCGATCAGCTTCTTTGTGTTCCTGGCGGCGGGCTCGGGCTCGTAGTAGTCGTCCAGCGCCTCCAGCCGGATCTTGCGGCCGTAGATGCCGCCCTGCTGGTTGATGTGGTCGAAATACAGCCGCGCGCCCGAGTTCATCTGCTTGCCGAGCACGGCGGTCGGGCCGGTCAGGGCGGCGGACTGGCCCAGCAGGATGGTGTCGGCAGTGACGCCGTTTTCGGATGTGTCGGCGGTGCCCGCCGTGTTGGCTGCGAAGGCAGCGCAGGATGCGCCACCCGTGCCGATGGCGCACGCCACCAGCAGGCCGGCAAGCCGGCCATTGACCCCCGATCGGAAAGACATAAACCCCCCGCGAAATGTGGTTCGGTTACCCGTTGGCCGCGTCAGCCGGTCTCTCGCCGGCGAATTGCTCACGTCGTGCGGCATGGTGCGCGTACTGGTCTGTGCCGGCAGCGCGCCGGCACATCATAATCGAATACAATCGGATCGAGATACTCCCCGCCATCACCCCGCACGGCCGGGAAAGCGCCGCCCGCCGGCGCGGCTCGGGCGCCGCAACCCGCCGCCTGCGCCGGCATCTCCAGTTCCGTACGACCGAACGAAAACAACACACCCCGCCCGGAGACCCCATGGCTTCCCGCATCGTCCGCGCCGCCTGTCCGCATGACTGCCCCGACACTTGTGCCTTGCTCGTTACCGTCGAGGACGGCCGTGCCGTCAAGGTAGCGGGCGATCCCGACCATCCCGGCACGCAGGGCGTGCTGTGCACCAAGGTGTCGCGCTACACCGAGCGCACCTACCACCCGGACCGGCTGCTGACGCCGATGAAGCGCATCGGCAGGAAGGGCGAAGGCAAGTTCGCGCCGATCTCCTGGGAGGAGGCGCTGGACACCATCGCCACGCGCCTGCAGGCGATTGCGGCGCGCGATCCGCAGGCGATCGTGCCGTACAGCTATGCCGGCACCATGGGGCTGGTGCAGGGCGAGAGCATGGCCGCGCGCTTCTTCAACAAGCTGGGCGCGTCGCGGCTGGACCGCACCATCTGCGCCAGCGCCGGCGCCACCGCGCTGCGCTACACCTACGGCGCCAGCGTGGGCATGGACATGGAGCACGTGGTCGATGCCAGGCTGGTGATCATCTGGGGCGGCAACCCGATTGCTTCCAACCTGCATTTCTGGACCCGCGCGCAGGAAGCCAAGCGGCGCGGCGCCACGCTGGTGGCGATCGATCCGTACCGCTCGCTGAGCGCCGAGAAGTGCCACCGCCACATCGCCCCGATGCCCGGCACCGACGGCGCGCTGGCGCTGGCGCTGATCCATGTGCTGATCCGCGACGACCTGCTCGACCACGACTACATCGAACGCCACACCGTCGGCTTCGAGGCGCTGCGCGAGCGCGCGCAGGCCTACACTCCGGCACGCGCGGCCGAAATCTGCGGCATCCCGGCCGAGGACATCGAATGGCTGGCCGGCCTCTACGGCCAGCTGGCGGTGCGCGAGCGCCAGCCGGTGGCAATCCGCCTGAACTACGGCATGCAGCGCGTGCACGGCGGCGGCCAGGCGGTGCGCGCGGTGGCGTGCCTGCCGTCGCTGGTGGGCGCCTGGCGCCAGCCCGCGGGCGGGCTGCAGCTGTCGACCTCGGGCTTCTTCCCGATCGACGAAGCCGCGCTGCAGCGCCCCGACCTGCTGCCTGGCTGGCCGCAGACGCTGCCGCGCATCGTCAACATGAGCACCATCGGCGACGCGCTGCTGGCCGAGCCGGCACCCGGCGCGCCGCGCATCGAGGCCGTGGTGGTCTACAACAGCAACCCGGTCGCGGTGGCGCCGGAATCCGGCAAGGTCGCCGCGGGCTTTGCGCGCGAGGACCTGTTCACGGTGGTGCTGGAGCATTTCCGCACCGACACCGCCGACTATGCCGACATCCTGCTGCCGGCGACCACGCAGCTTGAGCACACCGACGTGCACAAGGCCTACGGCCATACCTATTTCCTGGCCAACAACGCCGCCATCGCGCCGATGGGCGAGGCCCTGCCCAATACCGAGATCTTCCGCCGGCTGGCGCAGCGCCTGGGCTTCACCGAGGCATGCTTTGCCGACAGCGACGAGGCCATCGCCGCGCAGGCCATCATTCCGGGCGATGCGCGCGCGGCCGGCATCAGCTGGGAATCATTGAAGGAGCAGGGCTGGCAGAAGCTGGCGCTGCCGGCGGCGCCGTTCGCCGAGGGTGGCTTCCCGACCGCATCGGGCAAGTGCCAGTTCTATTCGGAGCCGATGGCGCGCGATGGCTTCGACCCGCTGCCTGACTACGTGCCGCAGTACGAGGCGCCGCTGACCGCGCCCGAGCTGGCGGCGCGCTATCCGCTGGCGATGATCTCGCCGCCGGCGCGCAACTTCCTCAACAGCTCCTTCGTCAACGTCGACAGCCTGCGCGCCACCGAGGGCGAGCCGCACCTGGACATCCACCCGGCCGACGCCGCCGAGCGCGGCATCGTGCACGGCGCCATGGTGCGCGTCTTCAACGACCGCGGCAGCATGGTGGCGCGCGCCCGCGTCACCGACCGCGCCCGGCGCGGGCTGGTGGTGGGCCTGTCGATCTGGTGGAAGAAGCTGGCTTCGGACGGCAAGAACGCCAACGAGCTGACCAGCCAGCGCCTGACCGACCTGGGCCGCGCGCCGGTGTTCTATGACTGCCTGGTGCAGGTCGAGGCCTGCACGCAAGGGGCAGTCCTGCCTGCATGACGCCGCAGCCTGGCCGCCGGCGCTGGGCGGCACTCCTGGCGGCGACCGGCCTCACCGCGGTGGTCCTGGTGACGGCCGGGTGCGAGGCCGTCGGCTACTACGCGCAGTCGATCGGCGGCCACCTGGGCGTGATGGCCCAGGCACAGCCGCTGACCGACGCCATCGCCAGCGCGCGCGACGCCAACGATGCGCGCCTGGCGCAGCGGCTGGCGCTGGCCGGCCGCATGCGCGACTTTGCCTCGCGCGAACTGAAGCTGCCCGAGAACGGGAGCTACCGCCGCTACGCCAACCTGCACCGGCCCTATGTGGTGTGGAGCGTGTTCGCCACGCCCGAGCTGTCGATGGAGCTGCGCAAGTGGTGCTTCCCCATCGTCGGCTGCATCAGCTACCGCGGCTACTACGCCCAGTCCGATGCCGAGCAGTATGCGCAGGGATTGCGCCGCGACGGGCTGGAGACGTACGTGGCCGGCATCCCCGCCTATTCGACGCTGGGCTATTTCGACGACCCGCTGCTCAATACCTTCGTCTACCTGCCCGAGGGCGAACTGGCGCGGCTGATCTTCCACGAGTTGGCGCACCAGGTGGTGTACGTGCGCAACGACACCGCCTTCAACGAGTCCTTCGCCACCGCAGTGGAAGCCGCGGGCGTGGAGCGCTGGCTGTCCGAGGATGCGTCGGAGGACGCGCGCGCCAGCTATCGGCAGTACGATGCCCGGCGCCAGCAGTTCCGCGCGCTGTTGCTGGGCACGCGCGACCGGCTGGTGGCGCTGTACCAGACCCCGCTCGATGATGACGCCAAGCGCGAGGGCAAGGCCAGAATCTTCGCCGACCTGCGCACCGAGTACGCGCGGCTGCGCACGGAGTGGGGCGGCTTCAGCGGCTATGACCGCTGGTTCGACCAGCCGCTGACCAACGCCCATCTGGCCGCGGTGGCCACCTACCAGCAGTGGGTGCCGGCCTTCACCGCGTTGCTGGCGCGGTGCAACGGCGACTGGCAGCGGTTCTATGACGAGGCCGCCCGTATCGGCGCGCTGCCCGCCGCCGAGCGCGAGGCCGCGCTGCAGCGGCTGGCGCCGCCGGCCACGCGCACCGGCACGCTGACCGCGGGCGGCAAGACGGCGGCCAACTAAGCTGCCGCGTCCCGCCGTGCGAGAATTGCATCATGTCGATTGCACCCAGATCCGCACCGCTGAAGCCGCCGTTGAGCGCACCGCCAGAGCCGCAGCCGGCCCGCCCGCATATCGCCGAGCGCCAGGAGGCCCGCCGCCGCCAGATCCTGGATACCGCCGCGCAGCTCTTCTACAGCAAGGGCTATCCCGGCATGACCATGAACGACCTGTGCCGCGCGCTGGGCGTGACCAAGCCGGCGGTCTACTACTACTTTGCTGACAAGTACGAGATCTTCGACATCCTGTGCCGCGAGTCGGCCCAGACCTGCCTGCCCGTGATCCGCGAGACCGCGGACCCGGCGCTGCCGGTGCGCGAGCGCCTGCAGGCCTGCCTGCTCGAGATGGCGCGGCGCTGCGTTGCCTGCCATGTGCCGGCCACGCTGAGCTTTCGCGACAACCAGTACCTGCGCCCCGACACCGTGGCGTGGCTCGACAGCATGGCGCGGGACTTCTATCGCGACCTCTATGCGCTGCTGGAAGAGGGCAGGCGCGATGGCGTGTTCGCCTTCGGCGACGCGCGCGTGACGGCGCATGCGATCGGCAGCGTGGTGGGCTTCCTGTACACCTGGCATGAACCCGGGCGCATGGACCCGGAGACACTGGCGCAGGAGCTTGCCGCCAGCATGATGAAGCTGGCGCTGCCCAGCGGCGGGTGAGTGCGGATTTGCCTCACTAGGGGTTATCCCGCTACTTGCGCCCGATCGGTGGCGCATAATGCCCGTCAGGGGCACCAAGGGCTGTCCGGTGACCCCGAGGACTTCGTCTAAGTTGTTGTTTTAACCGGGGCGCACGTTTAGCATCTCGGCAAAATCGAACGACCATTCAGAAATTCAGGAGACGGTGCTATGGAAAGAATTTGGCTGAAACACTACCCGGCCGGCGTTCCCGCCGAGATCGATGCCAGCCAGTTCCGCTCGCTTGCCGCGCTGCTCGAGGCGTCTTTCCGCACCTATGCCGACCGCAAGGCCTTCATCTGCATGGACAAGGCCATCACCTACGGCGAACTGGACCAGCTCTCGGCCCACTTTGCCGCGTGGCTGCAGTCGCGCGGGCTGCGCCCCGGCGCACGCGTGGCGATCATGATGCCGAACGTGCTGCAGTACCCGGTGGTGCTGGCGGCGGTGCTGCGCGCGGGTTTCGTGGTGGTCAACGTCAACCCGCTCTACACTCCGCGCGAACTCGAGCACCAGCTCAAGGACAGCGGCGCCGAGGCCATCGTGATCCTGGAGAACTTTGCCTCGACGCTGCAGCAGGTGCTGGCCAAGACCCCGGTCAAGCATGTGGTGGTGGCCAGCATGGGTGACATGCTCGGCGGCCTGAAGGGCGCGATCGTCAATTTCGTGGTGCGCAACGTCAAGAAGATGGTGCCGGCGTGGGAGCTGCCCAACTGCGTGCGCTTCAACAGCGTGCTGGCCGAAGGGCGCAAGCTGACGCTGCAGCCGGCCACCACGGGGCCGGAGGACGTTGCCTTCCTGCAGTACACGGGCGGCACCACCGGTGTATCCAAGGGCGCGGTGCTGCTGCACCGTAACGTGGTGGCCAACGTGCTGCAGTCCGAGGCGTGGATGCAGCCGGCGCTGGACAAGGGCGCCCATATCGACCAGCCCATCACCATCACCGCGCTGCCGCTGTACCACATCTTCGCGCTGACGGTCTGCTGCCTGCTGGGCATGCGCAGCGGCGGCACCAGCGTGCTGATCCCGAATCCGCGCGACATCCCGGGCTTCATCAAGGAACTGCAGAAGTACAGGTTCAACATGTTCCCAGCGGTCAACACGCTGTACAACGCGCTGCTCAACAACCCGGAAATCAGCAAGGTCGATTTCTCCGGCCTGCGCGTGGCCAACGGCGGCGGCATGGCGGTGCAGGAGGCGGTGGCCAAGCAGTGGCTGGCCAAGACCGGCTGCCCGATCATCGAAGGCTACGGCCTGTCCGAGACCTCGCCCTCGGCCACCTGCAACCCGACCGACACCAACGTGTTCTCCGGCACCATCGGCATGCCGCTGCCCTCGACCGAAGTGGTGATCCGCGACGACGACGGCAAGGACGTGCCGCTCGGCCAGCCGGGCGAGATCTGCATCCGCGGCCCGCAGGTGATGGCCGGCTACTGGAACCGCCCGGACGAGACCGCCAAGGTCATGACCCCGGACGGCTTCTTCAAGACCGGCGACATCGGGGTGATGGACGAGCGCGGCTACACCAAGATCGTCGACCGCAAGAAGGACATGATCCTGGTGTCGGGCTTCAACGTGTATCCGAACGAGGTCGAAGGCGTGGTCGCCGAGTGCCCGGGCGTGCTGGAAGTGGCGGCCGTGGGCGTCCCCGACACGCACTCGGGCGAGGTGGTCAAGCTGTTCGTGGTGAAGAAGGATCCGGGGCTGACCGAGGCCGATGTGATCGAGTTCTGCAAGGAACGCCTGACCGGCTACAAGCGGCCCAAGTACGTCGAGTTCCGCACCGAGCTGCCCAAGACCAACGTCGGCAAGATCCTGCGCCGCGAACTGCGCGACAGCCGCAAGGCCGCCTGAGCGGCAGCCGCTGCAAACGACAACGGCCTCCCGAGTGGAGGCCGTTGTGCTTTCAGGCCGCGTTGCGGCGGCTCAGCACTCGTTCGATGGCGCCAGGCGGGCTTCCTGGCTGCCGTCGGGGTAGATCACCCGCACGCACGCGCCAGGCTCCAGCCCCGGCGCCGCCGGCGCGTTGGCCGATACGATCGCGCCGTCCATAGTTCGCACCTTGTACTGGAACAGGTCGACCTGCTGCACCGGTGCGGGCTTGCTGAACAGCCGGCTCAGGTCGAAGGCAAAGCCCACGCCCACCCCGCCACCCCCGCCGCCACCCGCGGCGCCCACGCCGACGCTGGTGCCGCCGCCGTAGTACGGGGGCACCTGGGCCACGTCCAGGCGGGTCAGGAACGTCTTCTCGGTGACGCGGCCAAGCTTGATGGTGGCGTTCACCGGCGTGACCTGCGGCGGCGGCGGCGTGCTGCTGCAGGCGGCCAGCGCCGGCAGCAGGCCGCACAGGACAAGGTAGAGCAGGGTCTTCATGGCGAGATCAGGCCGGTCTTGAGCCGGCCAAGCAGTCGGAACAGGGCGCGCCGGTCGGTCTCGGCCAGGCCGGAGAACAGTTGCTCGATCCAGTCCTCATGCGCGCGCGCCATGCGCGAGAACGCGGCGCGCCCGGCCGGGGTCAGGCGGATCAGGTAGGCACGGCGGTCAGTGGGCAGGGCCTCGCGCGAGACCAGGCCTTCCTGCTGCAGCTGGTCGGTGATGCCGGTGACGTTGCCACCTGTCACCATCATGCGGCGCGACAGCTCGCCCATCTTCAGGCCTTCAGGGTGGCGGTCGAGCTGTGCCATCAGGTCGAAGCGCGGCAGGGTGCAGGCAAAATCCTGGCGCAGCCGCGAACGGATATCGCCCTCGATCAGGGTGGTGCAGGTCAACAGCCGCAACCACAGCCGCAGGGCTTCGTGCTCGGTCTGGTCGGCGCGGGTTTCAAGGTCGACCGGCGCGCTTTCGGCGCCGGCGGCAGGGGACGGGTTTGGCATCTTCAGTGCATCGGTGCGCAGGGGTGCGGCCGCAGCCGCCAGGGGCCGCCCACGGGGCGGGCAGCCGACATTTGATGCCTCAAGTATATGCGCGATACGGGCCGCCGCCCTGCCGGCGATCAAATCGGCGTCAATCCACCTTGGCGCCGGAATCCTTGACCACCTTGGCCCACTTGGCGGTTTCGGCGCGGATGAACGCGGCGAACTGCTCCGGGGTGTTGCCGACAGGCTCGGCGCCCTGCGCCTGCAGGCGTTCGCGCACGGCCGGGGCATTCAGCGCCTTGGCCACTTCCTGCTGGATGCGGTGGATGACATCCGGCGGCGTGCCGGCCGGCGCCAGCATGCCGAACCAGGAGCTGGCTTCATACTGCGGCAGGCCCGCGGCCTGGGCTATGGTCGGCACGCCCGGCAGCGCCGGCGACGGCCTGGCGCTGGTCACCGCCAGCGCCTTGAGCTTGCCGCTCTTGATCAGCGCCATCGACGAAGGCAGGTTGTCGAACATCACCTGCACGGTGCCCCCGGCCAGGTCTGTCAGCGCCGGCCCGCTGCCCTTGTAGGGGAAGTGGACCATGAAGGTCCGGGTCTGCGTCTTGAACAGCTCCCCGGCCAGGTGGATCGAGGTGCCGTTGCCGCTGGAGGCCATGTTGATCTTGCCGGGGTTGGCGCGCGCGTAGGCGATCAGGTCCTTGACGCTGTCGATCTTGTTTTGCTGCGCAAACGCCGGATTCAGCACCAGCACGTTGGGCACGGCCGCCACCTCGGTGATCGGAGCGAAGTCCTTGATCGGGTCGAACGGCAGCTTGCCGTACAGCGACTGGTTGATGCCATGGGTGCCCACGGTGCCCATCAGCAGCGTGTAGCCATCCGGCGCGGCCTTGGCGACGAGGTCCGCGCCGATATTGCCGCCGGCGCCGGGCTTGTTGTCGACCACCACGTTCCAGCCCGGCAGCCTGGCCAGCTCCGCGGCCACGGCGCGGGCCAGGATGTCGGTGGTGCCGCCGGCGGCAAAGGGCACCACCAGCCGGATCGGCTTGGCCGGGTACGGGTCGGCGGCCAGCACCGACTGGCTGGCGAGCGCGGCAAGGCTGGCGGACAGCAGCAGCGCGACGGCGCGCCGGCGATTGGGTTGCATGCGTGAGTCTCCTGGTGTTGTCCGCTCGTGAGGTCGGTGGGGCGGCTACGGTAAGTGCATTCTAGTCCGCTGCCGGGGTGGCGCCGATGAGGTGATGCCCTATGGGAGTGGGGGGCGCGCCAATGAAAAAAGGCACCCGGAGGTGCCTTTGCAGACCGGCCTTGCGACCGGGATCGACAGGCGATCAGAACTTGTGGCGGATGCCCAGGGCGACGCCGACCATGTTGTCCTTGCCGGCACCCAGGAAGTAGCCGTTGGCGAAGCTGATGGCCGAGGTGTCGAAGTTCAGGCCGGCGTTCTTCGAATAGGCGGTGGTCAGGTAGAGGTCGGTGCGCTTGGACAGGTTGTAGTCGGCGATGAACGAAATCTGCCAGGGGTTCTTGATATTGTTGGTGGCGCCGGTGGCGGCCAGGTTCAGGTTCTTGACGTCGTCGTAGTAGTAAGCCAGCGTCAGGCCCAGCGCCGTCGTGACCTGGTAGTTGGCACCGACCCAGTAGTAGTTGTCCTTCAGGATCGTATTGTCATTCGGTGCCTTGTTCATGCCCCAGCGATAGCCGGCCATCAGCTTGGCCGGGCCGAAGGCATAGCTGGCGGCAACCGCGGCCTTCTTGAAGTCACCGGTGCCACCGGCGGCGTTCAGGGTCGGGTTGTACTGGTCATAGGCGGCGGTAATGCCGAACGGGCCGGCGGCCCACGCCAGGCCGGCACCGTAGCCGGTGTCGCGGCGGAACTGGCCGGGGACTTCGCCGCCGCCGGCAACGCCGTTACCGAACGACCAGTGCGCGACCGCGGTCACCGGGCCGAACTTGCCGGTGTACTTGGCAGTGTTGTCCGAGCGGAAGTTCAGGCCCAGTTGAGCGACCACCGGCTCGTACTGGGTGGCATAGCCGGCCGGCGAAAAGTTGGCCATCATGTCAAACAGCGAGGTGTACTGGCGACCGAAGGTCACGCGGCCGACCTGGTCGCTTTCCAGGCCGACGTAGGCTTGACGACCGAACAGGCGGCCACCTTGCTGCGATTTCCCGTCATCCAGCCCAAAACCGCTTTCAAGCACAAAGAGCGCCTTCAGGCCGCTGCCCAGGTCCTCGACGCCACGCAGGCCCCAGCGCGAGCCGGACAGGCCGCCGGAGGACATCCGGAACAGGTTGTGCGCTGCGCCCGGGAACGGGTTGGTGGGGCTGGCGTTGGTCGGGTTCGTCGTCGACATATTGCTGACGTATTCGAGGTTCGCATCGGCCACGCCGTACAGGGTCACGCTCGATTGGGCCTGCGCCGCCCCAGCAAATGCGCCAAGCGCTGCCAGCGCCAGAAGCGATTTCTTCATGCTCGTTGATCTCCACTGTAAGAATTATTGGTGACGGCCCGGGCGAACCTCCTGTTGGTCTCCATCCCCCGTGCGTCAAACTTCCTTGGAAGTTGCGAAGTACTGTAACAAACAACCCTTAATTCACTAGTCAGGCCAATCCCCCTTGTCTTCTTTTAACAACTCAGGGTTTCTGAGTAGCCAGGCGCATCAATGCAAGGCGGGATGCGGGTTGGCGCCGATTAGAGGCAAGCTACAATGCGGGTAATCCCGATGGCCCCTGCGCGTGCCGCGCCGCGGCCGCGCACCCCATGATGGCAGGGGCTGCCGGGAACGAAGACCAACTGCCTCTGCGACATGGACACCCTGATCAAAGAATTCGACGTGGCATTGCGCGCCATTGCCGGCGCCACGCGCACCGCGCGCACCAACCCGGCTGACCGGCTGGCACCGGACACCGAACAGATGAGCGCCGATGAACGCCGCCACGTGGCCGGGCTGATGCGCGTCAACCATGTCGGCGAGGTCTGCGCGCAGGCCCTGTACCAGGCCCAGAAGCTCACCGCCCGCAACGGCGCGGTGCGCGCGCAGATGGATGCCGCCGCGCGCGAAGAGGAAGACCACCTGGCCTGGTGCGCCGAGCGCCTGCGCGAACTGGGCTCGCGCCCGAGCCTGCTCAACCCGCTGTGGTACGCCGGCGCCTTCGCCATCGGCTGGGTGGCCGGCCGCGCCGGCGATCGTGTCAGCCTGGGCTTCGTCGCCGAGACCGAGCGCCAGGTCGAGCACCACTTGGGCGGGCACCTGGACCGCCTGCCCGAGGCCGACGGCCGCTCGCGCGCCATCCTCGAGCAGATGCGCGACGACGAGATCCGCCACGGCGATGCCGCGCGCGATGCCGGCGGGATCCCGTTGCCCGCCCCGGTGCGGGCACTGATGCGCGGCGCCTCGCGCGTGATGACCACCGCCGCCTACCGGATCTGAGCCGGCCCCTGCTTGCCCCTCGCTGGCCCTGGTTCCGGCGGGGCTGGCGGGCAATTGTTGTATCCTTTCTTCGCGCGACGGGGCAGGTCTCTCCCGTGCCGCCGGCAGTTCCTCCGCAAGTGGTTCTCAGGTGGTTTCTCGGCTTTCCTCCCTAAGATCTTCATTTCATTAAGGATTCACTTTTTCGGTGCGTGAAGTGTGCGCGCTAAGTCATTGTTCTGATTCAAAAAAACTCGTTTGCTGCCCTGCAACCAGCCTTGACCCGCCATATCGCTTCCTCTAAAGTGGGAAATAGTGTGAGGAAGTGTATTTTTGTGTGAAATTGGGCCCCGGCCGTGGGATGATGTCGCCATAGTCGGAACAGAAGGGATTCACGCGCATGCTGGCCGACAACCGGCCGGCATGGACCGGGAGCAAGCTTGTTTCAGGGAGCATCGGCACTCTCGCTGGATGCCAAGGGGCGGATGTCCATTCCGTCCCGGCACCGCGAGGCGCTGCAACAGCAGGCCGAAGGCCGGGTGACGCTGACCAAGCACCCGGATGGCTGCCTGTTGCTGTTTCCCCGGCCCGAGTGGGAAACCTTCCGCACGCGCATTGCAGCGCTGCCGATGGATGCGCACTGGTGGAAGCGCATCTTCCTGGGCAACGCCGCCGACGTGGAAATGGACGGCGCGGGCCGGGTGCTGATCGCCCCGGAACTGCGCAGTGCCGCCTTGCTCGACAAGGAAGTCATGCTGCTCGGCATGGGCAGCCATTTCGAAGTGTGGGATGCCGCGACCTACGCCGCCAAGGAACAGCAGGCGATGGCGCAGGGCATGCCCGAAGCATTGAAGAATTTCTCTTTCTGACGAGGTCATGAGTCCTACCGGAACGCCGGCAACCCCCGCCCTGCGCCATCGCACCGTGCTGCTGGACGAGGCCGTCGACGCCTTGGTCTGGCGGCCCGACGGGGTCTACGTCGACGGCACCTTCGGCAGGGGAGGGCACAGCCGGGCGGTGCTGGCCCGGCTGGGGCCAGACGGGGCCCTGGTTGCGTTCGACAAGGACCCAGCAGCAATCGCAGAAGCGGGCACCATCAAGGATGCCCGCTTCTCCATTGAGCACGCGAGCTTTGCGGCCATGGCCGAGCGCCTGTCGGGGCGCGGCCACGTCGCTGGCGTGCTGCTCGACCTGGGGATCAGCTCGCCCCAGATCGACGAGGCGGCGAGGGGGTTTTCCTTTCGTTTCGAGGGCCCGCTGGACATGCGCATGGACACCACGCGCGGCATCACTGCCGCGCAGTGGCTGGCGCAGGCGGATGAGCAGGACATTGCCAGGGTGATACGAGACTATGGGGAAGAACGGTTTGCTGTACAGATTGCAAAGGCGATTGTTGCTCGCCGGAGCGAACCCGGCGATGGCGGACTCATCGCCACTACTGCCGACCTTGCCGCGCTCGTGGCGAAAGCCGTCAAGACACGCGAGAAGGGTCAGGACCCTGCGACCCGCACCTTTCAGGCTCTACGGATTCACGTCAATCAAGAGCTTGAGGACCTCGAAAGAGGGCTGAAGGCGGCGTATGAACTGCTGCAGGTCGGAGGGCGCCTGGTGGTGATCAGCTTCCACTCGCTGGAGGACCGCATCGTCAAGCGGTTCATGGCGGCGCACGCCCGTCCCCAGCAGGATGCCGACCCGGCGCTGCGCCGTGCGCCGCTGCGCGCGGCCGACCTGCCGCAACCGACGCTGCGCCTGCTCGGCCGCTACAAGCCGGGCACTGAGGAGGTGGCCGCCAACCCGCGCGCGCGCTCGGCCGTGATGCGCGTGGCCGAGAAGCTGGCCCCTGCCGCGACTCCTGCGGGCGGAGGCGCACGCGCATGAACCGCCTGACCTTCTTCCTGCTCGCCGCGCTGATCCTGTGCGCGCTGTCGCTGGTGAGCGCGCAGCACCAGGCGCGCACGCTGTTCGTCGCACTGGAGCGGGCCCAGGCTGAAGAGAAGCAGCTCGATATCGACTGGTCGCGCCTGCAGTACCAGCAGAGCGCGCTGGGCAAGAGCGCGCGCATCGCCGACACGGCGCGCGCGCAGCTGAAGATGGCGCCGGTCAACCCCGGCAAGACCCAGTACCTGTCCGGCATCGTGCTGCCGGCGCCCGCCGAGGCGGCGCCGGCCAGTGCCGCGGAGGCGCGCCGATGAGCATGGCCCGTCCCAACCCGCCCCGCCGTGACCGCAACGGCACCGCGTCGCGCCCGCGCAGCGGCCAGTTCTCGGCCAGCCCGGTGCTGGGCCTGCGCCTGCCGATGTGGCGCTCCAAGCTGGTGGTGTTCATGATGTTCGCGGCCTTCGGCGCGCTGGCCGTGCGCGCGGCCTGGATCCAGGGCCCCGGCAACCAGTTCTACGAGGCCGAGGGCAAGAAGCGCTTCCAGCGCACGCTGGAGCTGCCGGCCACGCGCGGCAAGATCCTGGACCGCAACGGCCTGGTGCTGGCCACCAGCCTGCCGGTCAAGGCCATCTGGGCGGTGCCCGAGGACGTGCCCAACCAGGTCGATGCCGCCAAGATCCGCCAGCTGGCCAAGTTGCTCGGCATGTCCGAGAAAGACCTGGGCAAGAAGCTGTCCGAGGACAAGGGCTTCGTCTACCTGAAGCGCCAGGTGCTGCCTGACGTCGCCGACAAGATCGCCGCGCTGAAGATCGAAGGCATCCACCAGACCCGCGAATACAAGCGCTTCTACCCGGAAGGCGAGGCGATGGCCCACATCGTCGGCTTCACCAACGTGGAAGACCGCGGCCAGGAAGGCGTGGAGCTGGCGCGCGAGCCCGGCCTGGCCGGCCGTGCCGGCGCGCGCCAGGTGATCAAGGACCGCCTGGGCCGCGTGGTCGAGGACGTCGGCGTGCTGAAGACCCCGCGTGACGGCGAGGACATCCAGCTGTCGATCGACGCCAAGATCCAGTACCTGGCCTATAACGAACTCAAGGCCGTGGTCGAAAAGCACAAGGCCAAGGCCGCCAGCGCGGTGGTGCTCGACGCCCAGACCGGCGAAGTGCTGGCGCTGGCCAACTGGCCCACCTACAACCCCAACGACCGTACCCGGCTGTCCGGCGAGCAGCTGCGCAACCGCGTGCTGACCGATACCTTCGAGCCGGGCTCGATGATGAAGCCGATCACGGTCGGCCTGGCGCTGCAGCTCAAGCGCGTGACGCCGTCCACGGTGATCACCACCACCGGCAAGTACAACTTCGAAGGCGCCACCATCAGCGATACCCACAACTATGGGGCGCTGACGGTGAGCGGCGTGATCCAGAAGTCGAGCAACATCGGCACGACCAAGATCGCGATGATGATGAAGCCGCAGGAAATGTGGGACATGTTCACCAGCGTCGGCCTTGGCCAGGCGCCCAAGATCGGCTTCCCCGGCGCCGTGGCCGGCCGCGTGCGCCCGTTCAAGAGCTGGCGCCCGATCGAGCAGGCCACCATGTCGTACGGCTACGGCCTGTCGGTGTCGCTGTTCCAGATGGCGCATGCCTACACCATCTTCGCGCATGACGGCGAGCTGATCCCGGTGTCGATGTTCCGCACCAACGGTCCTGTCGCCGGCGAACGCATCCTGTCGCCCCAGGTGGCGCGCGATGTGCGCGCCATGCTGGAAACCGTGACCGCGCCCGGCGGCACCGCCCCCGAGGCGCAGGTGATGGGCTACCGCGTCGGCGGCAAGACCGGCACCGCCTACAAGCATGAAGGCCGCGGCTACAACCGCAGCAAGTACCGCGCCTCGTTCATCGGCCTGGCGCCGATGTCGAATCCGCGCATCATCGTGGCCGTCAGCGTGGACGAGCCCACGGCCGGCAGCCACTACGGCGGCTTGGTGGCCGGCCCGGCGTTCGCGGCCATCACCGGCGGCACGCTGCGCGCACTGAATGTGCAGCCCGACTCGCCGATCCGCCAGCTGGTGGTCAGCGACAAGGTGCAGGAGAGCGAACCGTGGAGCTCGACCCAATGACGGCCAAGCCACTGCTCCCGCTCGAGGTCACCGCCCAGGCCAGCAACGCGCTGGCCTGGCTGCGTACCAACGTGGCCGCCGCCGCGCAGCTGACCGGCGATACCCGGCGCCTGGCGCGCGGCGATGTGTTCTTCGCCTACGTGCTCGGCAACGAGCGCCTGGCCACCGACGGCCGGCCCTATATCGCCCAGGCGATCGCCGCCGGCGCGGGGGCCATCGTCTATGAGGCCGACGGCTTCGACTGGCCCTTCGGCGACGTCGTGCCGCACCTCGCGGTGAGCCGCCTGCACCAGCTGGCCGGCCCGATCGCCGCCGGCTGGCATGGCAACCCGGTGCGCGGCCTGGCCGTGACCGGCATTACCGGCACCAACGGCAAGACCTCGTGCAGCCAGTGGCTGGCACGGGTGCTGCAGGCCGCCGGCACGCCTTGCGCGACCATCGGCACACTGGGCACCGGCTTCCCGGGCGCGCTGCAGGCCACCGGCTTCACCACGCCCGACGCGGTGCAGCTGCAGGCCAGCCTGGCGTCCCTGCACGACGCCGGCGCGCGCGCCGTGG
Source organism: Cupriavidus sp. FW305-F7 (assembly GCF_058782875.1). Lineage (NCBI taxonomy): Bacteria > Pseudomonadati > Pseudomonadota > Betaproteobacteria > Burkholderiales > Burkholderiaceae > Cupriavidus > Cupriavidus sp. FW305-F7. Next base: position 25,891 of record NZ_JBYSYC010000015.1, read on the forward strand.
CGATGGAGGTGTCCTCGCACGGCCTGGAGCAGGAGCGCGTGGCCGGCACGCATTTCTCGGTGGCGGTGCTGACCAACCTGACCCAGGACCACCTCGACTACCACGGCTCGATGGCTGAGTACGAGGCCGCCAAGGAGAGCCTGTTCCGCTGGGACGGCCTGCGCACTGCTGTGATCAACCGCGACGACGCCATGGGCCAGCGCCTGCTTGCGGCGGACGCCGCCGCCATCGGTGCGCCGCACGTGATCGAATACGGCATCGACGGCCCCGACGCGGCCACGGTGCGCCGCCCGCGCGGCGAGTGGCTGCGCGCCACCAACGTGCGCGCCACGCCCACCGGCACCGCCTTCCATATCGACGGCAGCTTCGGCAGCGCCGAGATGGCCACGCCGATGATCGGCGCCTTCAACGTCTGCAACCTGCTGGCGGTGCTGGGTGCGGCACTCGCCAACGGCGTGGCGTGGGACGCCGCCATCGCCGCGCTGCGCGCGCTGACGCCGGTGGAAGGGCGCATGGAGTTGTTCGGTGCCGCCGGCGGCCCGGATGCGCCACTGGCCGTGGTCGACTACGCCCATACCCCGGACGCGCTGGCGCAGACGCTGGCCGCGCTGCGCCCGGTGGCGCAGGCGCGCAACGGCCGCCTGTGGTGCGTGTTCGGGTGCGGCGGCGACCGCGACCCGATCAAGCGCCCGCTAATGGGCGCAGTGGCCGAGCGCGAGGCCGACGAGGTCATCCTGACCAGCGACAACCCGCGCAGCGAAGACCCGCAGGACATCCTGGACGCCATTGCCGACGGCATGGCCGAGCGCGCGCGCGCTCGCCAGATCGAAGACCGCGCCGCCGCCATCCTCTATGCCGTCAAGCACGCGGCACCGGCCGACGTGGTGCTGGTGGCGGGCAAGGGCCATGAGGCCACCCAGGAGATCCAGGGCCGCAAGCGCCCGTTCTCCGATCGCGAACACGTACGACTGGCGCTTGCCACCCGTGGAGTATCGGCATGAGCCAGACCCCAATGACCACCTTGCAGCAAGCCGCCGGCTGGATCGCCGGCGCGCGCGTTTGCGGCGACGCCGCCGTGAAGTTTTCGCGCGTGCATACCGACAGCCGCAGCGTCGAGCCGGGCGACCTGTTCGTCGCCCTCAAGGGTGAGCGCTTCGACGCGCATGACTTCATCGCCGACGTGGTGGCACGCGGCGCTGCCGCCGTGCTGGTCAGCCGCGAAGTCGATGCCGGCGTGCCGGCCATCGTCGCGCCGGACACGCGCCTCGCGCTGGGCGAGCTGGGCGCCGGCTGGCGCCGCCAGTTCACGCTGCCGGCGGTGGCGGTGACCGGCAGCAACGGCAAGACCACGGTCAAGGAAATGATCGCGGCCATCTTTGCCGCGGCGGTGGGCGAGGACCAGCGCCTGGCCACCGGCGGCAACCTGAACAACGATATCGGCCTGCCGCTGACGGTGCTGCGCCTGCGCGCCACGCACAAGCTGGCGGTGCTGGAGCTCGGCATGAACCACCCGGGCGAGACGGTCTACCTGGCCGGCATCGCCCAGCCCACCGTGGCGGTGATCACTAACGCGCAGCGCGAGCACCAGGAGTTCATGGTGAACGTGGAAGCCGTCGCCCACGAGCACGCCGCCGCGATCGCGGCGCTGCCGGCCCACGGCGTGGCGGTGTACCCGCTCGACGCGGAAAGCGGCGGCGCCCACGCGCCGGTGTGGCGCGAAGCCGCGGGCGCGCGCCGCGCGCTGTCGTTCGGCACCTCGCAGCGCGCCGATGTGCACGCCACCGTGACGCTGGTCGACGGCGCACAGGTGATGCAGGTACGCGCGCCCGGCCATGGCTTCGACGTGCGCCTGGCGCTGCTGGGTGAGCACAACGTGCGCAACGCGCTGGCCGCCATCGCCTGCGCGCTGGCCGCGGGAGTGCACGTGCCGGCGATCCAGTCGGGCCTGGCCGGCTTTCATGCGGTCAAGGGCCGGCTGCAGGTCAAGTACACGCCGGGTGGGACGGTCGTCATCGACGACACATACAACGCCAACCCCGACTCCATGCGCGCCGCCATCGACGTGCTGGCCGGCTTTGCCGCGCCGCGCATCCTGGTGCTGGGCGACATGGGCGAAGTGGGCGACCAGGGCCCGGCGTTCCACGAAGAGATCGGCGCCTACGCCAAGGCGCGCGGCGTTGGCACGCTGTGGGCGACCGGCGAACTGGCCGTGCATGCGGTGCAGGCATTCGGCGCGGGCGGCCGGCATTTCGGCAGCGCGCAAGCACTGGCAAAGGCACTGGAGGAAGACAGCAGGGGCATGGTGGCGCAAGCGGGCGCCATGCTGGTGAAGGGATCGCGCTTCATGCGCATGGAACGGATGGTCGCGGCGCTGGTCGCAGACTCTTCCGCACACTAAATAAGACAACACGATGTTATTGGCTCTGGCCCAGTGGCTGCAAAACGACTACAGCTTCCTCCGGGTCGTCAACTACCTGACTTTCCGCGCGGTGATGGCCAACCTCACCGCGCTTCTGATCGGGCTGGCGTTCGGTCCGTGGGTGATCCGCAAGCTGACCGAGCTGAAGGTCGGCCAGGCGGTGCGCACCATCGGCCCGCAGACCCACCTGGTCAAGGCCGGCACGCCGACCATGGGCGGCGTGCTGGTGCTGGTCTCGATCGCGGTGTCGACGCTGCTGTGGTGCGACTGGGGCAACCGTTTCATCTGGGTGGTGATGCTGGTCACCTTCGGCTACGGCGCTATCGGCTGGGTCGACGACTACCGCAAGGTGGTGTATCGCGACCCGCGCGGCATGTCGAGCCGCGAGAAATTTTTCTGGCAGACGCTGATCGGCCTGGTGGCCGCGGTCTACCTAGCGTTCTCGGTGTCGGAAAGCAGCAACGTGAAGGTGTGGGACCTGTTCCTGAGCTGGGTCGAGGGCGGGCTGTCGCTGGACATGCCGTACAAGTCCAACCTGATCGTGCCTTTCTTCAAGGAGATCAGCTACCCGCTGGGCGTGGCCGGCTTCATCGTGCTGACCTACCTGGTGATCGTGGGCTCGAGCAACGCTGTCAACCTGACCGACGGCCTGGACGGGCTGGTGATCATGCCGGTGGTGCTGGTCGGCAGCGGGCTGGGTGTGTTTGCGTACGTGATGGGCAGTTCGGTCTACAGCAAGTACCTGCTGTTCCCGCATATCCCGGGCGCGGGCGAGCTGCTGATCTTCTGCTCGGCGCTGAGCGGGGCGGGGCTGGCCTTCCTCTGGTTCAACGCGCACCCGGCGCAGGTGTTCATGGGCGACGTGGGCGCGCTGGCGCTGGGCGGCGCGCTCGGCACGGTGGCGGTGATCGTGCGCCAGGAGATCGTGCTGTTCGTGATGGGCGGCATCTTCGTGGTGGAAACACTGTCGGTGATGGCGCAGGTCACGTGGTTCAAGATCACCAAGCGCCGCTATGGCGAAGGCAGGCGGCTCTTCAGGATGGCGCCGCTGCATCACCATTTCGAACTGGGCGGCTGGAAGGAAACCCAAGTCACGGTGCGCTTCTGGATCATCACCATGCTGCTGGTGCTGATCGGGTTGTCGACACTGAAGTTGCGTTAACGGTTGCGCGGGTCAGGGACTGACGGCGCTCTTCTATATAGATTCAGGAAATCAAAGGCAGGAAATCGAAGTGTTTGGCGAGCTGCAAAAACCTCATGTGCTGGTACTGGGCCTCGGTGAATCGGGCCTGGCCATGGCGCGCTGGTGTGGCCTGAACGGCTGCGCGGTGCGCGTGGCCGACACGCGCGAGGCGCCCGCCAACCTTGTCTTCCTGCAGGCCGAGCTGACTTCGGCCGAGTTCGTCGGCGGCCCGTTCGCCGACAGCCTGCTCGACGGCATCGGCCTGGTGGCGATCAGCCCGGGCCTGTCGCCGCTGGAAGCCGGCACCGGCGCGCTGCTGGCCGCGGCGCAGGCGCGCGGCATCCCGGTGTGGGGCGAGATCGAACTGTTCGTGCGCGCGCTGCGCCACCTGGAAGCCGAGTCCGGCTACGCGCCGAAGATCCTGGCGATCACCGGCACCAACGGCAAGACCACCACCACCGCGCTGACCGGCCGGCTGGTGGAGCGCGCCGGCAAGAGCGTGGCGGTGGCGGGCAATATCAGCCCGTCGGCGCTGGACAAGCTGTCGGCCTGCATCGCCTCGGCATCGCTGCCGGAAGTGTGGGTGCTTGAGCTGTCCAGCTTCCAGCTGGAAACCACGCACACGCTGGCGCCCGCCGCGGCCACCGTGCTCAACGTCACCCAGGACCACCTGGACTGGCATGGCTCGATGGAAGCCTATGCCGCATCCAAGGCGCGTATCTTCGGGCCGGCTGGCAGCGAGTGCGTGCAGGTGCTCAACCGCAACGACCGCCTGACCATGGACATGGCGCGGCCCGGGCGCTCGCCGCTGACTTTCGGCACCGACCTGCCGGAAACGCCGGGCAGCTTCGGCATCCTGCGCGAGGGCGGCATGCCCTGGCTGGTGCTGGCCGAAGCCGACCCGGACGCGGAAGGGGAGGGCAAGCCGCGCCGCCGCAAGGCCGCCGAGGTGGTCCAGGAAGCCGTGCCGGCGCGCCACAAGCGCCTGATGCCGGCCGACGCGCTGCATATCCGCGGCATGCACAACGCCACCAACGCCATGGCCGCGCTGGCGCTGTGCCGTGCCATCGACCTGCCGATGAACGCGCTGCTGCACGGCCTGCGCGAATACCGCGGCGAGCCGCACCGCGTGGAGTGGGTTGCCACCATCGACGACGTCGAGTATTTCGACGACAGCAAGGGCACCAATGTCGGCGCCACCGTGGCCGCGCTGTCGGGGCTGGACAAGCGCGTGGTGCTGATCGCCGGTGGCGAAGGCAAGGGCCAGGATTTCTCGCCGCTGGCCGCGCCGGTGGCGCAGTACGCACGCGCGGTGGTGCTGATCGGCCGCGCCGCGGGTGAGCTGCGCGATGCATTGCAGGGCAGCGGTGCCAGCCTGGTCGACGCCGCCACGCTGGAAGAGGCCGTGACGAAGGCTGCCGGACTGGCCGAGAACGGCGACGTGGTGCTGCTGTCGCCGGCGTGCGCCAGCCTCGACATGTTCCGCAACTACGTGCATCGCGCCGAGGTGTTCCGCGGCGCGGTGGAAGAACTGGCGCTGTCCCGGGGGATCCTGCCATGAGCGAAGCACAGGTCAAGCGCAGCGGCTTTATCGGCGCCACCATCGGCAATGCCTGGGGTGGCCTGCGCGACGCCGTGTCCGGCGTCAAGCCGACGCGCTCGCGCATGATGGAGTACGACCAGCCCATGCTGTGGGTGTCGATCGTGCTGCTCGCGCTCGGCCTGGTGATGGTCTATTCGGCCTCGATCGCGCTGCCGGACTCGCCGCGCTACGCCAACTACCGCGAGAGCCACTTCCTGATGCGCCATGCGTTCGCGCTGGGGATCGGGCTGTCGGTCGGGCTGGCGTCGTTCCAGATCCCGGTCAAGGTGTGGGACCGCTACGCGCCCAAGCTCTTTATCGTCGCACTGATCCTGCTGGTGATCGTGCTGGTGCCGTTCGTCGGCAAGGGCGTGAACGGCGCGCGGCGCTGGATCCCGCTGGGCGTGATGAACTTCCAGCCATCGGAGCTGATGAAGCTGGCGGTGGTGCTGTATGCCGCCAACTACACGGTGCGCAAGCAGGAGTGGATGCAGACCGTGTCCAAGGGCTTCCTGCCGATGGGCGTGGCCGTGGTGGTGGTCGGCATGCTGCTGCTTCTCGAGCCGGACATGGGCGCATTCCTGGTAATCGCGGCCGTGGCCATGGCCATCCTGTTCCTGGGCGGCATCAACGGCAAGCTGTTCGCCGGGCTGGTCGGCGTGGCAGTGGGCGCGTTCGCGCTGCTGATCACCGCGTCGCCCTGGCGGCGCGAGCGGATCTTCGCCTACCTGAACCCGTGGGAAGAGAGCAATGCGCTGGGCAAGGCCTACCAGCTGACGCACTCGCTGATCGCCTTCGGCCGCGGCGAGTGGACCGGCGTGGGCCTGGGCGGCAGCATCGAGAAACTGCACTACCTGCCTGAGGCGCATACCGACTTCATCCTCGCGGTGATCGGCGAGGAATTCGGCTTTATCGGCGTGCTGGTGGTGATTGTGCTGTTCTACTGGCTGGTGCGCCGCTCCTTCAATATCGGCCGCACCGCGCTGCAGCTGGACCGCACCTTTGCCGGGCTGGTGGCCAAGGGCATCGGCGTGTGGATCGGCTGGCAGACCTTTATCAATATGGGCGTGAACCTGGGCCTGCTGCCGACCAAGGGGCTGACGCTGCCGCTGGTGAGCTATGGCGGGTCGGGGATCTTGATGAACTGCGTGGCGCTGGCGATCCTGCTGCGCATTGATTATGAAAATCGAGTATTGATGCGCGGAGGGAAGGTATGACCGCACCGCGCACCTTGCTCGTGATGGCCGGCGGCACCGGGGGGCACGTGTTCCCGGGGCTTGCGGTCGCGCACGCGCTGCGCGAGCAAGGCTGGAAGGTGGTCTGGCTGGGCAACCGCACCGGCATGGAAGCCACGCTGGTGCCCAAGCACGACATCCCGATGGAGTTCATCCAGTTCGGCGGGCTGCGCGGCAAGGGCCTGGTGACCAAGTTCCTGCTGCCGCTGAACCTGCTGCGCGCGTTCTGGCAGAGCATAGTCGCGCTGCGCCGGGTGCGCCCGAGCGTGGTGCTGGGCATGGGCGGCTATATCACCTTCCCGGCCGGCATGATGGCGTCGCTGCTGGGGCGGCCGCTGGTGCTGCACGAGCAGAACTCGATCGCCGGTCTGGCCAACAAGGTGCTGGCCAAGGTGGCCGACCGCGTGCTGTGCGCATTCCCGGACACGCTGCCCGGCGGCGAATGGACAGGCAACCCGGTGCGCGAGGAACTGGCGCACCTGGACGCGCCCGAAGCGCGCTATGACCAGCGCAGCGGCCCGCTGCGCATCCTGGTGGTGGGCGGCAGCCTGGGCGCTGCGGCGTTGAACGAGGTGGTACCCAAGGCCATCGCGCTGCTGCCCGAGGGCAAGCGCCCGGTGGTCACGCATCAGGCGGGCGCGAAGCAGATCGACACGCTGCGCGCCAACTACGCGGCCGCGCAGGTGCCCGCGCAGACCCTGCCGTTTATCGACGACATGGCGCGCGCTTACGCCGATGCGGACCTGGTGATCTGCCGCGCCGGCGCGATGACGGTTTCGGAAGTGGCTGCCGCAGGCGTGGCGGCGATGTTCGTGCCGTTCCCGCATGCGGTGGACGACCACCAGACCACCAACGCGGAATTTTTGTCGAAGCAGGGCGCGGCCCTGCTGGTGCAGCAGAAAGACCTGACGGCCGAGGGGCTGGCGCAAACCATCGCCAGCCTGACCCGGCCGCAGCTGAAAGACATGGCGCGCCTGGCGCGCGGACTGGCCAAGCCTGAGGCAACCCGGCGCGTCGCCGAGATCTGCAGTCAGCTGGCCAGGGACTGAAGCCTAATTAAGCAGCAATCGAATGAAGCATATCGTCAAAAACATCCACTTCGTGGGCATCGGCGGCGCCGGCATGAGCGGCATCGCCGAGGTCCTGCTGAACCTGGGATACAAAGTCTCGGGCTCGGACGTGGGCAACAATGCCGCCACGCGGCGCCTGGCCTCGCTGGGCGCCACGGTCATGCACGGGCATGACGCAGCCAACGTGACCGGCGCCAACGCGGTGGTGGTGTCGACCGCGGTCAGCGGCGACAACCCCGAAGTGCTGGCCGCCCGCAGCAAGCGCATCCCGGTGGTGCCGCGCGCGGTGATGCTGGCCGAACTGATGCGCCTGAAGCAGGGCGTGGCCATCGCCGGCACGCACGGCAAGACCACCACCACCAGCCTGGTGGCGTCGGTGCTGGCCGAGGGCGGGCTCGATCCCACCTTCGTGATCGGCGGCCGCCTGAACTCGGCCGGCGCGAATGCGCGCCTGGGCACCGGCGACTTCATCGTGGCCGAGGCCGACGAGTCGGACGCATCTTTCCTGAACCTGTTCCCGGTCATCGAGGTCATTACCAATATCGATGCCGACCACATGGACACCTACGGGCACGACTTTGCCCGGCTCAAGCAGGCGTTCATCGAATTCACGCAGAGGTTGCCGTTCTACGGCATCGCGGTGCTGTGCGTGGATGACCCCAACGTGCGCGAGATCCTGCCGTTCGTGTCCAAGCCGGTGGTGCGCTACGGCTTTGCCGAGGATGCCCAGATCCGCGCCGTGGACGCGCGCGCGGTCGACGGCCAGATGCACTTCACCGTGCAGCGCCACCTCGACGGCCATGCTGAGCCGCCGCTGGAGATCGTGCTGAACCTGCCCGGCCTGCACAACGTGCAGAACGCGCTGGCGGCGATCGCCATCGCCACCGAGCTGGAAGTGCCCGATGCCGCCATCGTCAAGGCGCTGCGCGAATTCCACGGCGTGGGCCGGCGCTTCCAGCGCTATGGCGAGGTGGCCACGCCCGATGGCGCCGGCACCTTCACCCTGGTGGACGACTACGGCCACCACCCGGTGGAGATGGCGGCCACGCTGGCCGCCGCGCGCGGCGCGTTCCCGGGGCGCCGCCTGGTGCTGGCGTTCCAACCGCACCGTTTTACCCGTACGCGGGATTGCTTTGAGGACTTCGTCAAAGTGCTGGGCACCGTCGATGCCCTGCTGCTGGCCGAGGTCTACGCCGCCGGCGAAGCCCCGATCGTGGCTGCCGACGGTCGTGCGCTGACCCGCGCGCTGCGCGTGGCCGGCAAGGTCGAACCTGTTTTCGTGGAGCAGATGGAAGAAATGCCGCAGGCCATCCTGGATGCCGTCCGGCCGGGCGATGTGGTCGTGACGATGGGCGCGGGCTCGATCGGGGCCGTGCCGGGGCAGCTGGTGTCGCACCAGCAATCGACGCAATCAACGCAGGGAGGCCAGGCATGAGCTTCGTCGCCCATCCCAATATCGATCCCAAGTCGCTGGGCAAGGTCGGCGTGCTGCTGGGCGGGCGCTCGGCCGAACGCGAGATCTCGCTGATGTCGGGCAAGGGCGTTCTGGCAGCGCTGCAGTCGCGCGGCGTGGACGCGCACGGCTTCGACCCGGGCCTGCAGGGCGTGGCCGAGCTGGCCGCGGCCGGCTTTGACCGCGTCTTTATCGCACTGCACGGCCGCTATGGCGAGGACGGCACCATGCAGGGCCTGCTCGAGCAACTGGGCGTGCCGTACACCGGCAGCGGCGTGCTGGCTTCGGCCATGGCCATGGACAAGCAGGCCACCAAGCGCCTGTGGATGACCCATGACCTGGCCACGCCGCGCTTTGCCATGCTGCATGCGGACACTGACTTTGATGCCGTGGCGGCCGACCTGGGCCTGCCGCTGATCGTCAAGCCGGCGCGCGAGGGCTCGTCGATCGGCCTGACCAAGGTCACTGCCGCCGACCAGATGCGCGCGGCGTTCGAGAAGGCCGCGGCGCTGGACAACGACGTCATTGCCGAGACCTTTATCGACGGCGCCGAGCTGACCTGCCCGATCGTGGGGGAGGGCGACAGCGCCGAAGCGCTGCCGGTGATCCGCATCGTTGCGCCCGAAGCCAACTACGACTATCAAAATAAATACTTTACTGACGATACCCAGTACTTGTGCCCGTCGGGCCTGGACCCTGAAGTCGAACGCGAGGTCCGGGCACTGGCGGTGCAGTCCTACCGCGTGCTGGGATGCCGCGGCTGGGCGCGCGCCGACCTGATGCTGCGCGCCGACGGCAAGCCTTTCCTGCTCGAGATGAATACCTCGCCCGGCATGACCGGCCATTCGCTGGTGCCGATGGCGGCGCGCGCGGTTGGCATCAGCTACGAGGACTTCGTGATGCAGGTGGTGGCCGCGGCCACGCTGGACCTGCATCCCAACGAGCATTGGAAACCCGAATAACGCAACCGAACAGGACCGCACCGGACCATGTGGCATAACGCACGCCTGCTCAACCTGATCGCCTCCGCGCTGTACGCGCTGGTGGTGCTGATGGCGCTCGCGGCAGGCCTGCTGTGGCTGGCGCAGCGGCCGGTGTTCGCCATCACCCATGTGGAGATCGGCCCGCTGGACGGCGACGCCCTGCGCCACGTGAACGCGCCCAGCGTGCGCGCCAGCGCGCTGGGCAAGCTGACCGGCAATTTCTTCACGCTGGACCTGAACGCGGCCCGGCAGGCGTTCGAGTCGGTGCCCTGGGTGCGGCGCGCCAGCGTGCGGCGCGAATGGCCCAACGGCCTGGCGGTCGAAGTCGAGGAACACGAGGCGCTGGGCACCTGGGGCACGCCCGACAGCGGGCGCCTGATCAATACCTATGGCGAGATCTTTGTCGCCAACACCGCCGAGGCGGAAGAAGACGCACAGCTGCTGGCGCTGGACGGGCCGCCGGACAGCGAGGGCGACGTGATCGAGAAGCTCGAGGTCATGCGCCAGTGGTTCAAGCCGCTCAAGGCCGAGCCGCTGGCGGTGGCCCTGTCCGGCCGCTATGCCTGGCGCGCGAAGCTGTCCAACGGCATGGAGGTCGAGCTGGGCCGCGAGCAGAACGATGAGGATCGCGTGGCGATGGACCAGCGGGTCCGGCGCTTCGTCGCGGCCTGGCCGCAGGTCACCCAGCAATGGGGCAGCCAGATCGAGTATGCCGACCTGCGTTATCCCAACGGCTTTGCCATCCGCGCCGCCAATGCCCGCTTCCTGACCGAGGCGCAGATCGCAGCGGCGGTCAGGGCAGAGAAGGCGGCGAAGGCAGCGAAGGCGGCCAAGCCGGCGCCGGCGGCAGCAGCGGTTTCAGGTACTTCCAACAACAATCCGACGCGACTGAAGAGCAAGAACGCGGAGAAAACCCGATGAGCAAGGAATACAAGGACCTGTTGGTCGGTCTGGATATCGGCACCTCGAAGGTGGCGGCGGTGGTGGCAGAACTGCGCCCCGACGGCAGCTACGAGGTGATCGGGATGGGCCAGTCAGAGTCCAAGGGTCTGAAGAAAGGGGTCGTGGTCAATATCGAGGCCACCGTGCAGTCGATCCAGAAGGCGCTGGAAGAGGCCGAGCTGATGGCCGACTGCAAGATTTCAGAGGTCTTCACAGGCATTGCCGGCAGCCACATCCGCAGCTTCAACTCCAGCGGCATGGTGGCGATCAAGGACAAGGAGGTCACGCAGACCGACGTGGCGCGCGTGATCGAGACCGCCAAGGCGGTCAATATCCCGACCGACCAGCAGATCCTGCACATCCTGACGCAGGAATTCATCATCGACGGCCAGGAAGACGTGCGCGAGCCCATCGGCATGAGCGGCATCCGCCTGGAAGTGAAGGTGCATATTGTCACCGGCGCGGTCAGCGCCGCGCAGAACATCGTCAAGTGCGTGCGCCGCTGCGGCCTGGAAGTGCACGACCTGATCCTGCAGCCGCTGGCTTCCAGCCTGGCGGTGCTGACCGAGGATGAGAAGGAGTTGGGCGTGGTGCTGGTCGACATCGGCGGCGGCACCACCGACATCGCCATCTTCAGCGAAGGCGCGATCCGCCATACGGCCGTGATCCCCATCGCCGGCGACCAGATCACCAACGACATCGCGATGGCGCTGCGCACGCCGACGCCCGACGCCGAGGACATCAAGATCCAGTACGGCATCGCCAAGCAGGCGATCGCCGACCCGGACGACATGATCGAGGTGCCCGGCGTGGGCGACCGCGGCACGCGCACGCTCAGCCGCCAGGCGCTGGCCGCGGTGATCGAGCCGCGCATCGAAGAGCTGTACTCGCTAGTGCACCAGGTGGTGCGCGAGTCCGGCTATGAAGAACTGTTGTCGTCAGGCGTGGTCATCACCGGTGGGACCGCGATGATGCCGGGCATGGTCGAGCTGGGCGAGGACATCTTCCTCAAGCCCGTGCGCGTGGGCGTGCCGGAGTACCGCGGCAACCTGCACGAGGTGGTGAAGAGCCCGCGCTATGCGACGGTGATGGGCCTGCTGCTGGAAGGCCGCGTGCAACGCATGCGCGGGCGCAAGGTCGCGGTGCAGAGCGGGTCGGTCAAGCAGGTGTGGACGCGCATGAAGGAATGGTTTGTCGGCAATTTCTGATCAATGCGGAAATTGACGCGCTGACGATGCAGCGGCGCGCAGGCAGGGCGGTCTACCGGACAGGCCTGTGTGCTGAGTGGAAGTTTTCTGGTTTTCTTTTTTTTGGTTTCTTGTTCAGAAACCAGGGGTTGCGGCGGGGAGGCTGCATCGTCTGGGGACTGATTTTTCTCGGAGGCAGTGATGGACTTTGACATGATCGAAACGGAAGTGCAGGACGGCACCATCATCAAGGTGGTCGGCGTGGGCGGTGCGGGCGGTAACGCCGTGCAGCACATGATCAGCCGCGGCGTGCAAGGCGTCGAATTCATCTGCATGAACACCGATGCCCAGGCGCTCAAGCGTTCGAGCGCTTCACGCGTGCTGCAGCTTGGCAATACGGGCCTGGGCGCTGGCGCCAAGCCGGAAGTCGGCCGCAACTGCGCCGAATCGGCCCGTGATCAGATCGCCGATTCCCTGCGCGGCGCGCACATGGTCTTCATCACTGCCGGCATGGGCGGCGGCACCGGCACGGGCGCCGCGCCGATCGTCGCGCAAGTGGCCAAGGAGATGGGCATCCTGACCGTGGGTGTGGTCAGCAAGCCGTTCGACTTCGAAGGCGCGCGCCGCGCCAAGGTGGCCGAACACGGTTCCAGCGAGCTGGAATCGAGCGTCGACTCGCTGATCGTGGTGCTCAACGAGAAGCTGTTCGAAGTGATGGGCGACGACGCCGAGATGGACAAGTGCTTCCAGTGCGCCGACGATGTGCTGCACAACGCGGTGGCCGGCATTGCCGAGATCATCAACGTTGACGGCCTGGTGAACGTCGACTTCGAAGACGTGAAGACGGTGATGGGCGAGCAAGGCAAGGCCATGATGGGGACGGCCACCGTGTCGGGCGTTGACCGCGCCCGCCTGGCGGCCGAGCAGGCCGTTGCCAGCCCGCTGCTGGAAGGCGTGGACCTGTCCGGCGCGCGCGGCGTGCTGGTCAACATCACCGCCAGCCGTTCGCTGAAACTGTCGGAAACCAAGGAAGTCATGAACACCATCCGCAGCTACGCCGCGGAAGATGCGACCGTGATCTTCGGTACGGTGTACGACGATTCGATGAGCGATGCGCTGCGCGTGACGGTGGTGGCCACGGGCCTGGGCCGCTCGGCCAAGAAGCAACAGCCGATGACCCTGCTCAAGACCGGCACGGACAACATGCCGGTGCAGATGATGGCCAACATGACCGCCGCCGCGGCCACGCACAGCTCGCCGGACTACAGCAACCTGGATACGCCGGCAGTGTGGCGCAGCTCGCGTGAGTCGGCGTCGGCCCACGTGGCGGCGCTGCAGGAAAAGGGTGTGGATACGTACGACATCCCGGCCTTCCTGCGCAAGCAGGCAGACTGAGCCCTGCCTGGCGCGGCATCGGTGCCTCCACCGGCCGCCTGACGGAACGCGTCGCCTTGTCGCGATGCACGTGCGCTCCCCATCCGCGCGTGCCTTGCATGGACTGACGTGAACCGCCGGGCCGCTGGCGGCGCCGCGCCTGCGCCGGACTGAGCTTCACCCGCATCCCGTCGCCGGGACGGGCGTGCCGCTGGCCGCCTCCCCGGACTGGTTTCCCGCCTTCCCGGTCGGGATGTATCAGCGTCCGCGCGGCGCACCCAAGAGGTGCGCCGCGCGGACGTCTTTGTAGCAAGGTGTATCGGATCCGCGCCGGATGTCACCGGATGTGAGCCGGCTTTGGCAATGTGGGCAAGGCGCCTATGATCTTGAGATTGCCCATCTGCCTGAGTGCGGGCGTCTGCGCACCGGCATCCGGACTATTCTTCAGAAAACCCAGGAGGACCACGACCCATGATCACTGTCGGTTCCCGCGTCCCCGACGCCACGCTGCAGGAATTCTTCGAAACCGAAGGCAACGGCTGTGCCCTTGGCCCCAATGCCTTCAAGGTGGCGGACCTGGTCCGCGGCCGCAAGATCGTGGTGTTCGGCCTGCCCGGCGCTTTCACGCCGACCTGCTCGGCCAAGCATGTGCCGGGCTTTGTGCAGCATGCCGCGGCGCTACGCGAGGCCGGCGTCGACGAGGTCTGGTGCGTGTCGGTCAACGACGCCTTCGTGATGGGCGCCTGGGGCCGTGAGCAGCAGGCGGGCGGCACGGTGCGCATGATGGCCGACGGCAGCGCCGAGTGGACCCGTGCGCTGGGCCTGGACCAGGACCTGACCGCACGCGGCATGGGCGTGCGCTCCAAGCGCTACGCGATGGTGATCGACGACGGCGTCGTCACCCGGCTCGACGTCGAGGCACCGGGCGAATTCCGCGTCAGCAGCGCCGAGGCAGTGCTGGCGGCGTTGCGTGGCTGACACAGTCATCCGGGTAAACGTGGATAATACGCAACTTATTAAGGGGGTGTTAACAGCCGGAAACAAAACCCGGCTGCAGCGCCCTTGAGGTGGTGGTAAAATCCCTTAATCAGAAAAGCTACACGATAGATTTTTATAATAGTTGAGGCTGTCATGCTCAAACAGCGCACGATCAAATCCCTGGTGAAGACCGTTGGCATCGGCCTGCACTCGGGGCGCAAGGTCACGTTGACCCTGCGTCCCGCGTCGGCGGACACCGGCATCGTCTTTACCCGCGTCGACCTGCCCGAGGCCGTCGAGATTCCCGTGGCCGCGTCGGCCATCGGCGACACGCGCCTGGCATCGGTGCTGCAGAAGGATGGCGCGCGCGTTTCGACCGTCGAGCACCTGATGTCGGCGTGCGCCGGCCTGGGCATCGACAACCTCTATGTCGATGTCGACGCCGAGGAAATCCCGATCATGGACGGCAGCGCCGCGTCCTTCGTGTTCCTGCTGCAGTCGGCCGGCATTGAAGAGCAGAACGCGCTGAAGACCTTCATCCGTGTCAAGAAACCGGTGGAAGTGCGCGAGGGCGACAAGCTGGCGCGGCTGGAGCCGTTCTTCGGCTTCAAGCTGTCGTTCACCATCGACTTCCGCCACCCGGCGGTCGACAAGACCGGCCAGACCTTCTCGATCGATTTTGCCGACACCAGCTACGTGCGCGAGATTGCCCGCGCCCGCACCTTCGGCTTTGCGCACGAGGTGGAAGCCCTGCGCGAGATGGGCCTGGCGCGCGGCGGCAGCCTGGACAACGCGATCGTGCTGGACGAGCACCGCATGCTCAACAATGAAGAGCTGCGCTACGGCGACGAGTTCGTGCGCCACAAGATCCTGGATGCGATCGGCGACCTGTATGTGGTGGGCCATCCGCTGATCGGCGCCTATGTGGCAAACAAGTCGGGCCACGGCCTGAACAACCAGCTGCTGCGCGCGCTGCTGGCCGACCAGGAAGCCTACGAGCTGGTCACCTTCGACCGCGTCGAGGAAGCCCCGGCCGCGTTCCTGCCGCAGGCGCAGCCGGCGTTTGCCTGATCCTGGCGAACTGGCGCAAAAAAAAGCCGACCCGAGGGTCGGCTTTTTCGTGATCGGCACCGGGCTAGCGGTGATGGGCGAGCAGCGTATTGAGCGCGTCGCGCAGCGGCGAATCCGGCAGGCTGCGCGCCAGTTGGTCGAGGTTGGCGAGTCCCGTGGGCGTCATGCGGCCGCCGGTGCGCTGACGTTGCACGGGCTCCACTTCCCAGTCCGCGTGGCGCGACACCTCTGGCTGCACCCGCACCCGGATCGCGGTGATGTGCGAGCCGCGCTGGTGCAGCCGTGCCAGCAGCGTCGGCACCACCTGGCGCACGCGGGCAGCGGCGGCGCCGTGCGCGGCCAGCAACAGCAGCACCTGGGCGTTCGGGTCGGTGGCGTCACGCTTGACGCCGGCCACGGCCAGGCCGTCGCGCATGCCGGCGGGCAGCAGCGCCAGCACCTCGGCCTCCAGCACCGACAGCTGGCGCGCGGTCTGCATCAGCGTCGAAACCGGGCCGGCCTTGGCCAGCCAGTCGTTGAGCGGCTTGGCGGCGGGGGTCTGCAGGGCGTGGTGGGTGAAGCGGCGCATGCATGCATTCTAGCAAGGGGCGCGGGGGCCGCCTTGCCCGACCGCGGATTGAAGCTGCGGCGGCCGCCCCAAACTGTGGCTGACGGGGCGCGCGGGCAATCATGCGCACGACACGCATGGTCAACATTCGGCGGGCTTGCCTGCCCTTGCGGGACGGGGCCAGGCGCGTTCCGGCCGTGACCCCGGCACATGATAAACTCGGCGTTTTGCGCCAATCTATCCATTCCTCGCCCGGCCGCCGGAGCAGCCCGCATCCCTGGGGTGCACCCGGTTCCGCGCAGGTGAAAGCAATCGATGATCACCGGCCTTCTCAAGAAAGTCTTCGGCAGCCGCAATGAGCGGCTGATCAAACAATATCGCCGCACGGTGGCGCAGATCAATGCGCTGGAGCCGAAGTTCGAGCAGCTCTCGGACGACGAGCTGCGCGGCATGACGGAGACCTTCCGGCAGCGCCACGCCGGCGGCGAATCGCTCGAGGCGCTGCTGCCCGAGGCCTTCGCCGTCTGCCGCGAGGCCAGCAAGCGTGTCATGAAGATGCGCCACTTCGACGTGCAGCTGATCGGCGGCATGGTGCTGAATGACAACAAGATCGCCGAAATGCGCACCGGCGAAGGCAAGACGCTGACCGCGACACTGGCCGTGTACCTGAATGCCATCACCGGCAAGGGCGTGCACGTGGTGACCGTCAACGACTACCTGGCGCAGCGCGATGCCGAGTGGATGGGCCGGCTGTACAACTTCCTGGGCCTGTCGGTGGGCGTGAACCTGTCGCAGATGCCGCACGACGCCAAGCAGGCGGCGTACAACTCGGACATCACCTACGGCACCAACAACGAGTTCGGCTTCGACTACCTGCGCGACAACATGGTCTACGACCCGTCGCAGCGCGTGCAGCGCCCGCTCAACTACGCCATCGTCGATGAAGTGGACTCGATCCTGATCGACGAGGCCCGCACCCCGCTGATCATCTCCGGCCAGGCTGAGAACCAGACCGACCTGTACCAGCGCATGAACGGCATCCCCAAGCTGCTCGAGCGCCAGATCGGTGAAGAGAAGGCCGATGGCACCGGCGTGGAGAAGCCGGGCGACTACTACGTCGACGAGAAGGGCCACCAGGTCTACCTGACCGAAGCCGGCCACGAGAAGGCCGAAGAGATCCTGTCGCAGCAGGGCCTGATCGGCGAGGGCGAATCGCTCTACGCGCCGCAGAACATCACGCTGATGCACCACCTGTACGCGGCCCTGCGCGCACACAGCCTGTTCCATCGCGACCAGCACTACGTGGTGCAGAACGACGAAGTCGTGATCGTCGACGAGTTCACCGGCCGCCTGATGACCGGCCGCCGCTGGTCCGACGGCCTGCACCAGGCCGTGGAGGCCAAGGAAGGTGTCACCGTCCAGCAAGAGAACCAGACGCTGGCGACGATCACCTTCCAGAACTACTTCCGCATGTACAGCAAGCTGGCCGGCATGACCGGCACGGCTGACACGGAAGCGTATGAGTTCCAGGAGATCTACGGCCTGGAAGTGGTGGTGATCCCGACCAACCGCCCGGCCCAGCGCAAGGACCAGCAGGACCAGATCTACAAGACCGGCAAGGAGCGCTACGACGCCGTGGTGCGGGATATCCGCGACTGCTACGAGCGTGGCCAGCCGGTGCTGGTGGGCACCACCTCGATCGAGACCTCGGAATACCTGTCGGGCCTGCTCGATCGCGAACAACTGCCGCACCAGGTGCTCAACGCCAAGCAGCACGCACGCGAAGCCGAGATCGTGGCCCAGGCCGGCCGCCCCAAGATGATCACCATTGCCACCAACATGGCCGGTCGCGGTACCGACATCGTGCTGGGCGGCAATGTGGAGAAGCAATCCGGTTTTATCGAGGCGGATCCGAACCTGTCCGACGCCGAGAAGGCCGCGCGCATCAAGCAGCTCGAGGATGAGTGGCATTCGCTGCACGAGCAGGTCAAGACCGCCGGCGGCCTGCATATCGTCGGCACCGAGCGCCATGAATCGCGCCGTATCGACAACCAGTTGCGCGGCCGTGCCGGCCGCCAGGGCGACCCGGGTTCGTCGCGCTTCTACCTGTCGCTGGACGACCAGCTGCTGCGCATCTTCGCCGGCGACCGCGTGCGCGCCATCATGGAACGCCTGAAGATGCCCGAGGGCGAGCCGATCGAGGCCGGCATCGTCACGCGCTCGATCGAGTCGGCGCAGCGCAAAGTCGAAGGCCGCAACTTCGACATCCGCAAGCAGCTGCTGCAGTACGACGACGTTGCCAACGACCAGCGCAAGGAAATCTACAAGCTGCGCAACGACGTGCTGGAAGCCCAGGATGTCGGCGACATGGTGACCAACCTGCGCGAGAGCGTGCTGGTTGAGCTGTTCCGCGACCACGTGCCGGCCGACACCATGGAAGAGCAGTGGAACATCGCCGGCCTGGAAACGCGCCTGCGCGAGGACTGGGGCCTGGAAGTGCCGCTGGCGCAGACCATCGAGGGCGCGCAGAGCATCGAGGACGAAGAGCTGCTCAACCTGATCATGAAGGCGGCCGCGGAGCGCTACGGCAGCAAGGTCGCGATGGTCGGCCGCGAGTCGTTCGCCGGCTTCGAGCGCTCGGTCATGCTGCAGAGCATCGACACGCACTGGCGCGAGCACCTGGCCGCGCTGGACCACCTGCGCCAGGGCATCCACCTGCGCGGCTATGCGCAGAAGGATCCCAAGCAGGAATACAAGCGCGAGTCGTTCGAGCTGTTCGCGCGTTTGCTGGACCTGATCAAGAGCGAAGTCACGCGCGTGACCTTCAACGTGCAGATCCAGTCGCCGGAAGAACTGGAGCAGGCTTCGGAAGAGATCGAGGAAGGCCTGTCGCACCTGGAGAACGTGCAGTACAAGCACGACGAGTTCGCCGAAGGGCGAGAGCCGGTCGAGGAAGCGCCGTCGCCGCGCACCGGTGCGGCCATGGCCGCCGCCGAGCTGGCGCTGGCGGGCATGCCCAAGGTCGGCCGCAACGACCCGTGCCCGTGCGGCTCGGGCAAGAAGTTCAAGCAGTGCCACGGCAGGCTCAGCTGAGTCGCGCACCGGTATGAGGTCGCGCCCGTCGCACGGCGTGACGCGAATGGAAACGACATGCCCGCCCTTAGCGGGCATGTTCGTCTGATGACAAGCAAGTTGCGAGCAGAAGCCGCAAGCAGATAACGCAAGCAGGAAAGAGGAGTCCACATGCCCGTCAATCTTCCGCTGCCCCAGGCAGAGAACCTGAAATCCGTCGCCGGCGTGGAGCTGGGCTGGGCCGAGGCGGGCATCCGCAAGGCCAACCGCAAGGACGTGCTGGTGGTGCGCGTGGCCGAAGGCAGCACCGTGGCCGGCGTCTTCACCAGCAACCGCTTCTGCGCCGCGCCGGTGCAGGTCTGCCGCGAGCACCTTGCCGCTGGCAAGGGCATCCGCGCGCTGGTGGTCAACACCGGCAATGCCAATGCCGGCACCGGCGAGCCGGGCCTGGCCAATGCCCGCGCCAGCTGCGACGCGCTGGCCGCGCAACTGGGCATCGCCACCGAGCAGGTGCTGCCGTTCTCGACCGGCGTGATCCTGGAACCGCTGCCGGTTGACCGCCTGGTGGCCGGCCTGCCCGCCGCCATCGCCAACGCGAAGCCGGACAACTGGCTGGCCGCCGCCGAAGCCATCATGACCACCGACACGCAGCCCAAGGCCGCGTCGCGCACGGTGCAGATCGACGGCAAGACCGTGACGCTGTCGGGCATCAGCAAGGGCGCCGGCATGATCCGCCCGAACATGGCGACCATGCTCGGCTTTATCGCCATGGACGCCGCCGTGGCCCAGCCGGTGCTGCAGGCGCTGGTCTCCTACGCCGCCGACCATTCGTTCAACAGCATCACCATTGACGGCGATACCTCGACCAACGACTCGTTCGTGCTGATCGCGACGGGCAAGTCCGGCGCCGTGGTCGACCGCACCGAAGGCCCGGCCTTCGAGGCGCTGCGCGACGCAGTGACCGCGCTGGCGCAGGAGCTGGCGCAAATGATCGTGCGCGACGGCGAGGGCGCCACCAAGCTGATGACCATCCGCGTCGAAGGCGGCAAGGACGTGGCCGAGTGCCGCCAGATCGCCTATGCGGTGGCGCACTCGCCGCTGGTCAAGACCGCGTTCTATGCGTCGGACCCCAACCTGGGCCGCATCCTGGCCGCGGTCGGCTACGCCGGCGTGAACGACCTCGACGTCGACCGCGTCAACCTGTGGCTGGACGATGTCTGGGTGGCCCGCGACGGCGGCCGCAACCCCGACTACCGCGAGGAAGACGGCCAGCGCGTGATGAAGCAGGCCGAGATCACCGTGCGCATCGCGCTCGGCCGCGGCAAGGCCGAAGCGACGGTCTGGACCTGCGACCTGTCGCACGACTACGTGTCGATCAACGCCGACTACCGTTCCTAAGCATCGCTGGTTTGCTCCCCTCTCCCGCTTGCGGGAGAGGGGCCGGGGGAGAGGGGCGGCGTATCAAGATGCGTGGTGCCTAGCCAAACCACCCCTCTGCCCAACCCTCTCCCGCTGAGGGGAGAGGGAGCCAAAACAATTGGCATAAGCCAACCCTCTACTGTCATCGCCCCTGCCATGTCTGACCTCGCCGCCCGCCTCGACAACTTCCTCGCACGACTCGAACAATGGCTGCCGCCGCAACTGAGCGACGCCGACTGGCAGGAGGCCGTGGCGTTCCGCTGGCGCAAGCGGCAGAGCCTGTTCGGCAATATCGGCTACCTGCAGCCGGTGCGCCAGCTGCCGCCGATCCACCTGGACGACCTGAAGAATATCGAGCGCCAGAAGGATGCCATCGTCGGCAATACGCGCCAGTTCGTGGGCAAGCTGCCGGCCAACAACGTGCTGCTGACCGGCGCGCGCGGCACCGGCAAGTCATCGCTGATCAAGGCCTGCCTCAATGCCTTCGTCAAGGACGGGCTGCGGCTGGTTGAGGTGGACAAGGATGACCTGGGCGACCTCGGCGATATCGTCGAGCTGGTTGCGCAGCGCCCCGAGCGCTTCGTGATCTTCTGCGACGACCTGTCGTTCGAAGAGGGCGAGTCGGGCTACAAGTCGCTCAAGTCGGCGCTGGACGGCTCGGTGGCGGCGCAGTCGGACAACGTGCTGATCTACGCCACCTCCAACCGCCGGCACCTGCTGCCGGAGTACATGAAGGACAACGAGACCTACCGCCACACCGACGATGGCGAGATCCATCCCGGCGAAGTGGTGGAAGAGAAGATCTCGCTGTCCGAGCGCTTCGGGCTGTGGCTGTCGTTCTACCCGCCCAAGCAGGATGAGTACCTGGCCATTGTCGGCCACTGGCTCAGGCACTTCGGCTGCACCGACGAGGACATCGCCGCGGCGCGCGGCGACGCGCTGGTGTGGGCACTGGAGCGCGGCTCGCGCTCGGGCCGCGTGGCCTGGCAGTTTGCGCGCGACTGGGGCGGCAAGCATGGCAAGCCCTATATTGCCGATGTCGCCGGAGACGCCAAGGCATGAGCGCGGCCACGCAGAACCCCGCGCAGACCGGTGGCAACCCGCCGCGCAAGGTGACCGAGGTGGCGGTCGGCGTGCTGGTGCAGCCCGACGGACGCTTCCTGCTGGCGCAGCGCCCGGCCGGCAAGCCCTACGAGGGCTACTGGGAATTCCCAGGCGGCAAGCTGGAGCCGGGCGAGTCGGTAGAGGCGGCACTCGCCCGCGAGCTGCATGAAGAGCTGGGTCTTGATGTCACGCAATGTGAGCGTTGGCACATCCTGGAACATGACTACCCGCACGCCTATGTGCGGCTGTATTTCTGCAAGGTCACCGACTGGCGGGGCGACCCCGTCGGCCGCGAAGGCCAGGCCTTCTCGTGGCAGCGCACGCCGGTGACGGTGGGGCCGCTGCTGCCGGCCACCATTCCCGTGGTGGAGTGGCTGGCCGAGGAATCGGGCAACGGCTGACCCTGCCATTCCTGCTGTCGGGCAAGCGGCCGCGGCGCCCGCTTGCGCGCCGCCAGGGCCTGACCAGGCCCTGATCCACAGGAAAGGAACCTGCATGCTACGTGTCGATCGTATCGCCGACGACGTTTCCCTGCCCGAACTGACCCTGCGCGGCATCATCCTCGGTGCGCTGATCACGGTCGTGTTCACCGCCTCCAACATCTACCTGGGCCTGAAGGTCGGCCTGACCTTCTCGTCGGCGATCCCGGCGGCCGTGATCTCGATGGCCGTGCTGCGGCTCTTCCCCGGCGCCAACATCCTGGAAAACAACATGGTGCAGACGCAGGCCTCGGCCGCGGGCACCCTGTCGTCGATCATCTTTATCCTGCCGGGCCTGGTGATGCTGGGCCACTGGCAGGGCTTCCCGTTCTGGCAGACGCTGGCGATCTGCGCGGCCGGCGGCATGCTGGGCGTGGTGTTCAGCATCCCGCTGCGCCACGCGATGGTGGTGCAGAGCGAGCTGCCCTATCCGGAGGGCGTGGCCGCGGCGGAAATCCTGCGCGTGGGCAGCGCCGCGCCGGACCAGGCCGCGCCGGGCCAGAAGCCCCAGGCGACCGGCCTGGCCGACCTGATGGCCGGCGGCCTGGTGGCGGGGCTGTTCAGCTTTGCCGCCGGCGGGCTGCGCCTGCTGGCCGAGGGCGCCAACTTCTGGCTGTCGGCCGGGGCCTCGGTGGTGAGGCTGTCGATGGGCTTCTCGCTGGCGCTGGTGGGCGCGGGCTACCTGGTCGGCATCGTCGGCGGGCTGGCCATGCTGCTCGGGCTGGTGCTGACCTGGGGCGTCGCGGTGCCGTGGCTGACGGCCATCACGCCGCGCCCGGACGGCGCCACGCTGTCGGCCTTCGGCACCATGGTGTGGAGCCAGCAGGCGCGCTTTATCGGCGCCGGCACCATCGGCATCGCCGCGATCTGGACGCTGCTGTCGCTGGCCGGGCCGATGCTGTACGGTATCCGCGCCTCGTTCGGCGCGCTGCAGGGCGGGCCGGCGGGGCAGGGCAAGATGCCGCGCACGCAGCAGGATATGCCGGCCAAATGGATCGGGCTGGTGATGCTGGGGCTGCTGGCGGTGCTGGTGACGGTATTCGCCTGGTTCCTCGCGCCGGCGCCGCTCGATGGCGGCGCACGCTGGCGCCTGGTGATCTACGCGGTGGTATTCGCCTTTATCTTCGGCTTCCTGGTGGCGGCGGCGTGCGGCTATATGGCGGGGCTGGTGGGCTCGTCGGCCAGCCCGATCTCGGGCATCGGCATCATCGCGGTGATCCTGGTGTCGCTGCTGATCCTGGTGGCGGGCAAGGCCGACGGGCTGCTGGCCACGCCCGAGGGCAGCAAGTTCTCGATTGCGCTGGCGATCTTTACCACCTCGGCGGTGGTGGCGGTCGCATCCATCGCCAATGACAACCTGCAGGACCTGAAGACCGGCTGGCTGGTCGGCGCCACGCCGTGGCGTCAGCAGGTGGCGCTGCTGATCGGCTGCGTGGTCGGCGCCGCGGTGATCCCGCCGGTGCTGGAACTGCTCTACAGCGCCTATGGCTTCGCCGGCGCGCTGCCGCGTGCGGGCATGGACCCCAACCAGGCGCTGGCCGCGCCGCAGGCGACGCTGATGACCGCGATCGCCACCGGCATCTTCACCCACCAGCTCAACTGGACCATGATCCTGATCGGCATCGGGCTGGGCGTGGTGCTGATCGCCATCGACGAGATGCTGCGCCGCCGCCGCGGCGCGGCGCGGCTGCCGGTGCTGGCGGTGGGCATCGGCATCTACCTGCCGCCGACCATCAGCTCGGCGCTGGTGGTGGGCGCGGTGCTGTCGTGGCTCCTGCTGCGCAGCGAACGCCGCCGCGCCACCGCGCGCGGCGACGACGTCAAGCTGGCGCTGGAACATGCCGAGCGGCGCGGCACGCTGCTGGCCTCGGGCCTGATCGTGGGGGAAAGCCTGGTCGGCGTGATGCTGGCCGCGGTGATCGGCCTGTCGGGCAAGGATGCGCCGCTGGCGCTGGTCGGGGCCGGGTTTGAAGCGACCGCGCAGTGGCTGGGCCTGGCGGTGTTCGCACTGGTGTGCGTGGGCTTCTACCGCCGCGTGCTGGCGGCGGCGCACTGAACCAGGGGGGGCGCTGAAGGCGAGGGCGCTTCAGTCGTCCTCGTCTTCAGGCTGGTCGGCGGAGGTTTCGCCCGGCTTGCCGCCAATCACGTATTTCTCGGACGCCCAGGCGCCGAGATCGATCTGCTTGCAGCGCTCGGAACAGAAGGGGCGGAATTTGTTGTCGGGCACCCAGGCCACCTCGGTGCCGCAGGTGGGGCATTTGACGACAGCAGGCATAGCGTTCAGCGCAGGCTTCAGAAATTGCAGAGTTTCAGCAGGAACGGGATATCCGCATCGACCGAGCGCGGACGCAGGTCGCCGTCCTGCTGCGTAAAGCGCACCCACAGCATGTACTTGTTGGCGCTCATCTCGGGGATGAAGGCCAGCAGCGAGTCATCCAGGTAGACCTGCATCAGCTGGTAGCTGCGTCCGGACAGCATCTGCTGGTAGCTGCCGCCGGTGGCGATCACCTTGCCGCTCTGGCCGGCTTCGCGCAGCAGGCGCAGCACGATGGTGGTGCCCATGCGCAGCGACAGCAGCGGACGTACCCACTTCAGGATATCGGCGCGGCGGTCTTCGGCGGGGCGGTGCTGCCAAGCATAGTAGGCCGGCAGGTCGAACTCGCAGGTGCCGCCGGGGATGATCGCGCGGCTGCGGATGCTGGTCAGCCACTCGTTGTCGGCCAGCAGCTGGCCGGCCTTGCCCACGGTCTGGTTGAGCATGGCGATGCCTTGCTCGATCTCGCCGATGATGGCGTCCAGTGCCTCCTGGTCGATCTGCGGGCTGGCGCGCAGCGGCGCCAGTGCCTGGCGCTGGCGTTCCAGTTCCTTGATCAGGTCGGTCTTGAGGTCGGCGCGGCCGGCCACGTCGATGATCTCGAACAGCGTGGTCAGCGCGACATGATGCTGGTGGGCATGATCCTGGCCGAGAAAGTATTCCAGCCGATCGAACAGGTCCTCCAGGCGCAGGAGTGTCCTGATGCGTTCGTTGAAAGGGTATTCGTACAGAATCAAGTGCAATGTCCGTGCAGGGCGTCGGGCGCTTTCAGGAGCGGCCCGGTGCAGAATGAGGCCCGGGAAATGCCGGAAGGGGCGATATATGGCAGGCGGTTACCGGCAGTATGCGGTGATTTCCCCGCATATTCCAGCGCATTCTATGCGAGACAAGGGCCGAGGACAATGTCGCGTGCATGATGCCATGCGCTGGCGCGCCGGGTTGCGCGTTATGGATGGACCCTGGCCGCCGCCGACAGTTCACGATAGTAGCGGTCGAGCCGGTCGACCTGGTCCACCAGCGCCTCCACCGGGCCGTCGTTGTCGATGACGTCGTCGGCACATGCCAGGCGCGCGGCGCGGGTGGCCTGTCTGGCCATGATGGCCTGCACCTGCTCGCGGCTGAAGCCGTTGCGCGCCATCACGCGCGCCACCTGGGTGGCCTCGGTGCAGTCCACCACCAGCACGCGGCCCACGCGCTCGCGCCATGAGCCCGATTCCACCAGCAGCGGCACCACGTAGATCAGGTAGGGATGCTCGCCGGCATCGCGGATCGCGTGGGCGCGCTCGGTCGTCAGCGCACGGATCAGCGGGTGGGTGATGGCTTCAAGCCGTGCCTTGGCTGCGGGGTCGGCAAACACCAGTGCGCGCATCGCGTCGCGGTCCATGGCGCCGTCGGGGCGCAGGCAGGCCGGGCCGAAGGCCTCGACCAGCGCCGGGATGGCGCGCCCGCCCGGGGCGGTGATCTCGTGCGCGAGCAGGTCGGTGTCGATGATCGCGGCACCGCGCGCGGCAAACATGTCGGCCACGCGGGTCTTGCCGCTGCCGATGCCGCCGGTCAGTCCGATTTCCAGCATGTGAGGCTCTGTTGACGATGTTGCCGCAACGATACCAGCTTCAGCGGATATCGTCGGACACCGTCAGGGCCATGCAAACAGCGGCAGCACGCCGGGGCCGAACAGCAGCACCACCACCCCGGCCAGCGCGATGAAGGGTCCGAACGGGAAGGGCGTGTCGCGTTCCTGGCGGCGCAGCACAATATTGGCCAGCCCGAACAGCACGCCGACCACCGACGACAGCAGCACCAGCGCCGGCAGCGCCTGCCAGCCGAACCAGGCGCCCAGCGCCGCCATCAGCTTGAAGTCGCCAAAGCCCATGCCTTCCTTGCCGCGCACGAGCCGGAACAGCCAGTAGGCCGTCCACAGCACCAGGTAGCCGGCAGCCGCGCCGATCACGGCGTCGGGCAGCGCCACGAAGACGCCGCCCAGGTTCAGCAGCAGGCCCAGCCACAGCAGCGGCAGGGTGATCTGGTCCGGCAACAGTTGCGTATCGGCATCGATCATGGTCAGCGCCAGCAGCGCCCACACCAGCACCAGCGCGGCCAGGGCCTGTCCGCCGGGGCCGAAGCGCCACGCCACCAGCGCGCTCAGCACGCCACAGGCCAGCTCGACCAGCGGATAGCGCACACTGATCGGCGCCTTGCATGCCGAGCAGCGCCCGCGCAGGAACAGGTAGCTCAGCACCGGCACGTTCTCCCAGGGTGCAATCGCGTGGCCGCAATGCGGGCAGGCCGAGCGCGGCACCATCAGGTTGTAGCGGCCGGGGTGGGGCAGCGGGTCGCCGCGCAGCTCGGCGATATAGTTGGCCTCGTCGCGCTCCATCATGCGCGGCATCCGGTGGATGACCACGTTGAGGAAGCTGCCGACCACCAGCCCGAGCAGCGCCGCGGCAGCCACCAGAAAGGCGGGCGGCAGCGCCGCCAGTGCCTCCACCAGCGGCGCGCCACCGGTCGGATACGGAGAAGCAGACCACGCAGACAACATCGCTTACACCACCTGTCCCAGCTTGAAGATCGGCAGGTACATCGCCACCACCATGCCGCCGATCAGCACACCCAGCACCACGATGATCAGCGGCTCGATCAGGCTGGAGATCGCGGCCACGGCATCGTCGACCTCGCGCTCGTAGAACTCCGCCACCTTCAGCAGCATGTTGTCCAGCGCGCCGGACTCCTCACCGATCTGCGTCATCTGCAGCACCATGTTGTCGAACACATGGGTGGCCTGCATCGCGTTGGTCAGGCTGGTGCCGATGCGCACCGATTGCTCGATCTCGCGCGTGGCGTCGTAGTAGACCCAGTTGCCGGCCGCGCCGGCCACGGACTCCATCGACTCCACCAGCGGCGTGCCGGCGGCGAACATGGTGGCCAGCGTGCGGGTCCAGCGCGCGATCACGGCCTTGCGGAACAGGCTGCCGAAGATCGGCAGCTTCAGCAGCGCGCGGTCGGTGACGCGCTGCACCTTCTCCGATTTCTTCAGCGAGCGCAGGTAGAAGGAGATGGCGGCCACCGGCACCCCGATCACCAGGTACCAGTACTGGACAAAGAAGTCCGAGATGGCGATCACCAGCAGCGTCGGCGCCGGCAGGTTGGCGCCGAAGCTGGAGAACACGCCCTTGAACGCCGGGATCACGAACAGCATCAGGATCACGGTCACGGCAAAGGCCACCGTCAGCACCGCGATCGGATAGATCATCGCCGACTTGATCTGGCCTTTCAGCGCGATGGTCTTTTCCATGTAGAGCGACAGGCGCTCCAGCAGCGAGTCCAGGATACCGCCCTGTTCGCCGGCATCGATCAGGTTGCAGTACAGCGTATCGAAGTACTTCGGATGGCGCCGGAATGCCGCGGCCATGCTGCTGCCGGCCTCGATGTCGAAGCGGATGTCGGACAGCAGCTGGGTGAAGTTGGGGTTCACGTGGCCACGCGCGATGATGTCGATCGACTGCAGCAGCGGAATGCCGGCCTTGAGCATGGTCGACAGCTGCCGGGTGAAGTAGGCGATGTCCTTCTCGGTGATCTTGCGCCCGCGCGCGGCCTTGCGCTTCTTCAACTTGACGATGGTCAGGCCCTGCTTGCGCAGCGTGGCGGTGACCTCCGCCTGGTTCTCGGCGCGCAGTTCGCCGGTGAAGGTCTTGCCCTTGCGGTCCTTGCCTTCCCACTCAAAGATGTACTGGGTGGGTGCCTTGCGCCCCTTCCCTGATTTTGCCCGTGACGGTGCCGCCGTCCGGGCGCCCGCCGCTGGTGCACGCGTCGCCATGATATTGACCCCCGATGTAAATGACGCTTGTTCTGCGTCTTGTATTTACGTTGTGTCTTGCCCCGCCTGTCCTGCTTCCCTAAGTATTCGTTGTCGCCAGCACTTCTTCGAGTGACGTGACGCCCTGCTTCACCTTCAGCAGCCCCGCTTCGCGCAACGATAGCACGCCGTCCTTGCGCGCCTGCTCGGCGATCTGCAGTGCCGTGCCGTGCGTCAGGATGATCTCCTGCATGGCCTCGGTGATCGGCATGACCTGGTAGATGCCGCAGCGGCCCTTGTAGCCGGTGCCGTTGCAGCGCTCGCAGCCGACCGGGTGGTAGGGCTGCCAGCTGCCGTCCAGGTCTTGTTCGCGGAAGCCCGCCTCCAGCAGCGCCTCGCGCGGGATCTCGCCCTCGCCCTCGCGCTTGCAGGTACACAGCCGCCGCGCCAGCCGCTGCGCGGTGATCATCAGCACGCTCGACGCAATATTGAAGGCCGCCACGCCCATGTTCATCAACCGCGTCAGCGTGGTCGGCGCATCGTTGGTGTGCAGCGTCGACAACACCAGGTGACCGGTCTGCGCGGCCTTGATCGAGATGTCGGCGGTTTCCAGGTCGCGGATTTCGCCGACCATGATGATGTCCGGGTCCTGCCGCAGGAACGAACGCAGGGCCGCGGCAAAGGTCAGGCCCGCCTTGTCGTTGACGTTGACCTGGTTGATGCCGGGCAGCTGGATTTCGGCCGGGTCTTCCGCGGTGGAGATATTGATGTCGCCCTGGTTCAGCAGGTTCAGGAAGGTGTACAGCGACACCGTCTTGCCGCTGCCGGTGGGGCCGGTCACCAGCACCATGCCGTAGGGGCGTTTGATCACGTCTAGCAGCAGCGCCTTCTGCTCGGGCTCATAGCCGAGCTGGTCGATGTCGAGCTTGTCGGACGAAGATTCCAGGATCCGCATCACGATCTTCTCGCCGAACAGCGTCGGCAGCGTCGACACGCGGAAATCCACTGCCCGCTCGACCGTCTCCTTGGCGTCCTTGTCCTTGGGCAGGGCAATCAGCAGCTTCATGCGGCCGTCCTGCGGCACGCGCTTTTCAGAAATGTCCAAGCGCGACAGCACCTTGATGCGGGTGGCGATCTTGTCGCGGATATCCAGCGGCGGGCGTGCAACTTCCTGCAGCACCCCGTCCACGCGGAAGCGGACGCGGTAGAAGGTCTCGAACGGCTCGAAGTGCAGGTCGGACGCGCCGCGGTGGAAGGCCTCGGTCAGCAGCTTCTGCAGGAAGCGCACCACCGGGGCGTCGTCGATATTGTCGGCGGTGGTGCGGTTGCGCTGGTTGCCGGCCGCGGCCACCGGATCGTATTCGATCATCTTGCGCTCGGCCTGCACCGGCGAGATGTTCTTGAGCGTGCCCAGGGCCTCGCCGGCGGAGCGCACGTGCTTCATCAGCTTGTCGTGCTCGACCACCACCGCTTCGACCGGCAGCTTGTACTTTTCCTTGATCGCATCCAGCCCGGCCTGGTTGGACGGGTCGGACATCGCCAGCACCAGCCGGTTCTCGCGCCGGCCCAGCGGCAGCAACCGGTGCGCGTGGAATTCACGGTTGCCGGCCAGCGCCGGCGGCACCTTGGTCAGGTTGTACTGGGCCAGGTCCAGCAGCGGCAGCTGGTACTTGTCCGCGGCAAACAGCGCCAGGTCGTGCGCGCTCATGGTGCCGCTGCCGACGATCTCGTCGATCAGCTGCGACTGCTTTTCACGCGCGGCCTGCTCCAGCTGAGCAAGCAGGGCGGGCGCGATACGCCGGCTCTGGGCCAGGGCAAGACCGAGTGTCATGGCAGGTGCGCTGTGCGGTGCGGTTAGGCGGTGGCGGATGCCACGCAGGCGGGGGCGGACGGACCCACGTCCCCGGATCGGGGCAGTTTGCCGCCGGGGTCACTTTTTGTAAAGCCGATGCGGGCGTGGTGTTGGCGTTTGCGCGACACGGGCGCAACCCTACTTGCGCGGGGAAGAAGGGGCGTTTCAGGCAGCTGCCTTGCGCGCGGGGTGGTGTCCTTTTGAGAGAGGGAGAGAAAGATGACCATCATGACCGCAGAAGACCTGATGAAGGCCGTCAGCAAGATGCCCGCGCAGGAGCGCGTCAAGTTCTTCACGCTGGCGGGCGAGCAGGCTTTCAAGGACGAGAACTTCTCGCACGAGGAAGTCTTTGGCCACCTCGCTGAAGCAGACTTCACCGCCGCGGAGGCGGCCGAATACCTCGAAGTTTCAATTGCCACCTTCCGGCGGAGGGTGCGCGACGGCAAGCTGGCGCCTCATGCGGAAGTGGGCGTAGCCAGCTGTTCTCCGCGGCCGACCTGAAGGCATTCAAGCGTCAGCGCAAGGCGATCAAGGGATGAGTTGCCGGAGGGCAGGAGGGGGCAGAAAGACAAAAGGCCGAACCAACTGACGTTGGTTCGGCCTTTTAAATCTGGTCGGGGTGAGAGGATTCGAACCTCCGGCCTCTACGTCCCGAACGTAGCGCTCTACCAGGCTAAGCTACACCCCGATTTGGTTTGCTGGCAAACGTCTGACTGTCTGCAGCAAAGAACGTAAGTTTAGCAGCGTTTTTTAGGGAATGGAAGAGGGCGAGGAAAATCGCCGTTCAGCCCGCTTCCGCTGCCTTCCCCGCGGTTGCGTCAGGACTGCCGTTGCAATGAGAACGCGCAGAGCTGGATCAGGGCTTCCTTCAGTTCCGACGGCGGGAACTGCCGTGCTGCCTGTTCGGCGGCTTCGGCCTCGCGCCGTGCCGCTTCGAAGGTGACGTCCAGCGCGCCGCTGGCGTGGATCGCGGCGAACACGGCGTCGAAATGCTCGGTGCCGCCTTGCACGATGGCGTCGCGCGCCAGTTGGCGCTGCTCGGGCGTGCCGTGTTCCAGCAGGTGCAGCAGTGGCAGGGTGGGCTTGCCTTCGCGCAGGTCGTCGCCGGCGTTCTTGCCCATCTGCTCGGCGCTGGCGGTGTAGTCCAGCATGTCGTCGATCAGCTGGAAGGCGGTGCCGATGCGGCGGCCATACTCTGCCGCGGCTTCTTCCATCTGGGCGTCGGCGCCGGCCAGCACGGCGCCGAGTTGCGCGGCGGCCTCGAACAGCTTGGCGGTCTTGTAGCGGATCACCTGCAGGTAGCGCTCGACGGTGACGTCGGGGTCGTGCATGTTCAGCAGCTGCAGGACCTCGCCCTCGGCGATCACGTTGGTCGCGTTGGACAGGATCTCCATGATGCGCATGCTGCCGGCATCGACCATCATCTGGAACGCGCGCGAATAGAGGAAGTCGCCCACCAGCACGCTGGCGGCGTTGCCGAACACGGCATTGGCGGTATCACGCCCGCGCCGCAGCTCGGACTCGTCGACCACGTCGTCGTGCAGCAGGGTGGCGGTGTGGATGAACTCCACCACGGCGGCCAGCTCATGGTGGCGATTGCCGTCGTAACCCATCGCGCGCGCCGTCAGCAGCAGGATCACCGGGCGCAGGCGCTTGCCGCCGGCACCGATGATGTATTCGCCGATCTGCTCGATCAGGGGGACTTCAGAAGACAGCCGCTGGCGGATAACAGCATCGACCGCGCGCATGTCTGCAGCGACCGGGGCAAGCAAGGCAGTGGCGGAAGGCTGGGACAAGATGATCACCGTTACGCAAAACCGGACGATTATATGCGATGCGCGTGGCGTTCTACTTATGGGGCTCTTCTAAAGATTCGTGCTCAGGGTATGCGCTCAGGGTGTTCGCAAGGCGCGCATCTATAATGCAGCCATGAACAAGTCTGTTCCTCGCCGCCACCTGCGCCGCACTGCCCTTTGGGTGGCGTTTGCGGCGCTGGCGGGATTCCTGCTCGCCGACCTGACCTGAGCCAGGGCGCGGTTCCTTTGTGGCGATGCCGCCGCACGCAGGCTATGTGCCTGTTTTCTTTGCGCTTTTCCCTGATCTCGTTTACAATTCCCGGTTTCCTCCGGTAGCTGCGCTCGCTTTGCGGGTTCTGGCCGGCGGGAGATAACCGGGCCGCAGTGAGCCCATCCAGACGCCAGGCCGTGCAATTGACCGGCCGCGCAGGATGCGCCAGTGCCGGCATACGGCGTTTTATTCACATCCGAGAGGTTCGACAATGTACGCGGTCGTAAAAACCGGCGGCAAGCAATACAAGGTTGCTGCTGGCGAAAAACTGAAAGTAGAACAGATACCGGCAGACATTGGCGCAGAAATCACGCTCGACCAGGTGCTCGCAGTGGGCGCCGGCGACCAAATCAAGTTTGGTACGCCGCTGGTTAGCGGGGCTTCCGTCAAGGCTACCGTTATCTCCCAAGGTCGTCACGACAAAGTGAAGATCTTCAAGATGCGCCGTCGCAAGCACTACCAGAAGCGTCAAGGCCATCGTCAGAATTACACCGAACTGCGCATCGAAGCGATCGTTGCCTGATCGATCGAGCGTAACCAGGTAAAGCGACAGGAGTAAGACATGGCACAGAAAAAAGGCGGCGGTTCCACGCGGAACGGCCGTGATTCCGAATCGAAGCGTCTGGGCGTGAAGGTGTTTGGTGGCCAGGCCATCAACGCCGGCGGCATCATCATCCGCCAGCGCGGTACCCGCGTGCATGCCGGCGACAACGTCGGCGTGGGCAAGGACCACACGCTGTTTGCCCTGGTGGACGGCCACGTGCAGTTCGCCGTCAAGGGCCCTGCCAAGAAGCAGCAAGTCAGCGTCGTTCCGGCGGCCTGATAACAGCCTTTGCAGGATGAAGGCCCCGCAACGCTTGCGGGGCCTTTTCTTTTCTGGCGACAATGTCAGTTCGCCAGCCCGGTTGGAGGCTTCCAGCCGCTGATCCGCCGATCCATCACGGAAACCCATCATCATGAAGTTCATAGACGAAGCCCGAATCGAAGCCATCGCCGGCAACGGCGGCAATGGCAGCGCCTCGTTCCGGCGCGAGAAGTTTGTGCCCTTCGGCGGCCCGGATGGTGGCGATGGCGGCCGCGGCGGCAGCGTGTTCGCCGTGGCGGACCGCAACATCAATACCCTGATCGACTTCCGCTACGCCAGGAAGCACGTGGCCCGCAACGGCGAGAATGGCCGCGGCTCCGACTGCTACGGCGCCGCCGGCGAGGACATCTCGCTGCGCATGCCGGTGGGCACGCTGATCACCGACATGGACACCGGCGAAGTCATCGCCGACCTGACCGAGCACGGCCAGCGCGTGTGCCTGGCCGAAGGCGGCATGGGCGGCTGGGGCAACCTGCATTTCAAGTCCAGTACCAACCGCGCGCCGCGCCAGCAGGTGGACGGCAAGCCGGGCGAGCGACGCATGCTCAAGCTTGAACTCAAGGTGCTGGCCGACGTCGGCCTGCTGGGCATGCCCAACGCCGGCAAGTCGACCTTTATCTCGCATATCTCCAACGCGCGTCCGAAGGTGGCGGACTATCCGTTCACCACGCTGCACCCGAACCTGGGCGTGGTGCGCGTGGACCATGAGCAATCGTTCGTGGTCGCCGACATTCCCGGCCTGATCGAAGGCGCCGCCGAAGGCGCGGGCCTGGGCCACCAGTTCCTGCGCCACCTGCAGCGCACCGGCCTGCTGCTGCATATCGTCGACCTGGCGCCGTTCGACGAGGCAGTCGACCCGGTGGCTGAGGCCAAGGCCATCGTCAACGAGCTGAAGAAGTACGACGAAACCCTGTACGACAAGCCGCGCTGGCTGGTGCTGAACAAGCTCGACGTGGTTCCCGGGGAAGAGCGCGCCGCCCGCGTGAAGGATTTCATCAAGCGTTACAAGTGGAAGGGGCCGGTGTTCCAGATTTCGGCGCTGACCGGCGAAGGCTGCCGCGAGCTGATCTACGCGATCAAGGATCACCTGCTGGCGATCAAGGCCGCAGAGGCCGCGGCGCTGGCCGAGCCGGACATCCGCCTGGACGAGCGGCTGCACAACGTCGACCAGGGGCAGGGCGAGGCATAAGCCGGGGCCGCCGCTGGCGCCCCACCACAGAAGAATACCCACGGACAATTCGGGCGCGGCGCCCGCCGCCGGCTGCCCGGGAGACAGGATTCCCTTCATGCAATCGGTCATCGCGCAGGCAAAGCGCATCGTCGTTAAAGTCGGCTCCAGCCTGGTCACCAACGACGGCAAGGGGCTGGATCACGACGCCATCGCCCGCTGGGCGGCCCAGATCGCCAAGCTGCGCGTAGCCGGCAAGGAAGTGGTGCTGGTCAGCTCCGGCGCCATCGCCGAAGGCATGCAGCGCCTGGGCTGGGTGCGCCGCCCGAAGGAAATCCATGAGCTGCAGGCCGCCGCCGCCGTCGGCCAGATGGGCCTGGCGCAGGTCTATGAAAGCCAGTTCGGCCGCTACGGCATCCGCACCGCGCAGGTGCTGCTGACCCACGCCGACCTGGCCGACCGCGAACGCTACCTCAACGCCCGCTCGACCCTGCTCACGCTGTTGTCCCTGGGTGTGGTGCCGATCATCAACGAGAACGACACCGTGGTCACCGACGAAATCAAGTTCGGCGACAACGACACGCTGGGCGCGCTGGTGACCAACCTGATCGAAGGGGACGCGCTGGTGATCCTGACCGACCAGCGCGGCCTGTATACCGCCGATCCGCGCAAGGACCCGGCCGCGCAGTTCGTGGACGAGGCCCTGGCCGGCACCCCCGAGCTGGAAGCCATGGCCGGCGGCGCCGGCACGTCGATCGGGCGCGGCGGCATGCTGACCAAGATCCTGGCGGCCAAGCGCGCGGCCAAGTCCGGTGCCCACACCACCATCGCCTCCGGGCGCGAGGCCAACGTGCTGGAGCGACTGGCCGCGGGCGAGGCCATCGGCACACAGCTGCTGGCGCCGACCGGGCGGCTCACGGCGCGCAAGCAATGGATGGCCGATCACCTGCAACTGCGCGGCCGGGTCGTGATCGACAACGGCGCGGTCGAGAAGCTCACCAGCGGCGGCAAGTCGCTGCTGCCGATCGGCGTGACGGAAGTGCAGGGCGAGTTCGCCCGTGGCGAGGTAATCGCCTGCGTCGACACCCAGGGCAAGGAGGTGGCGCGCGGCATCACCAACTATTCCAGTGCCGAGGCGCGGCTGATTGCGCGCAAGCCCTCGTCCGAGATCGAGTCCGTGCTGGGACACCTGAACGAGCCCGAACTGATCCATCGCGACAACCTGGTGCTGGTCTGATCCGGCATCCCGGCGCAAAGGCCAGGCGGAAATGAAAACGGCGGGGCTGCCAGGCAGTCCCGCCGTTTTTTCATGCCGACGCTGTGCGCTTCAGCGCTTGCGCGGCGCGCGCGATTGCAGGTCGCGCACCATGGCGTCGGCGGTGCCGGCCACGGTACGGCCCTCGCAGAAGAAATCGATCGCCAGCGTGGCGGCGTAGGCATTGCGCACGCCAGTCTCCATGCGGTGCCAGGTCTCGCCGTAGTCGCTGCTGTTGGGCACCCATTCCGTCGCGCCCTTGGGCAGCGTGGCGTAGAGCTTGCGCTCGAACGCATCGCAGCGCAGGCCTTCGAAGGTCACGTTGCGCGCGCCGCTCTGGCTGGTGGTGACGACCGTGTAGCGCACCACGTTGTCCTTGCCGACCGAGACCGACTTGCCGTCCACCGCGAACGACAGCGAGCCGGTACCCGACACCGTGAACGGGATCAGGTTGGCGTCCTGCGGCGGCGCCGGCAGCATGGCCTTGGCCTCTTCAAAGGTCTTGGCCCCGAACGGGTTGATCCAGGTGCTTTCTTCCTCCGCCATTTCCTTGCCGGTGGTCTTGCAGCCGGCCAGCGCAAGGCTGGCCGCGGCAATCAGCATTCCGGCAGCGGTCAGGCCGCCGCGGCGGCCCAGGCCGGTGAAACTAGTCATCAGTGCTCCGTGAGGTGGAAACCGGCGTTGCCGGTGAATCGTGCTCTGTCGCGTGCTCGGCCTCGGCATTGCAGTCGGCGTCGGCCTGCTGCGCCTGCTGGGCGCGGCTGAGCGCCTGGCTGCGTGGTCCGCCGTGGCGGCCATGCATGCCGTGGGGGCCGTGCGTCCCGTGTGTGCCATACGGACTCAGCGGCACACGCGCGTGCCGGTTCAGGAAGCGTGACAACTCCGTCAGCGCCAGCTGGTAGACATCGCGCTTGAACTCGATCACCGCCTCCAGCGGCACCCAGTAATGACTCCAACGCCAGGCGTCGAACTCAGGGTGCTCGGTGGCACGCAGATGGATATCACAGTCCCTGCCGGCCATGCGCAGCAGGAACCAGATTTGTTTCTGGCCCTTGTAGTGGCCGCGGATCTCGCGGCGGATGAACTTGTCCGGCACCTCGTAACGCAGCCAGTCGCGCGTGCGACCGACGATCCTGACGTGCTCCGGAAGCAGGCCGATTTCCTCATGCAGTTCGCGGTACATGGCCTGTTCAGGCGTTTCGCCGTACTTGATGCCACCTTGCGGGAACTGCCAGGAGTGTTCGCCGATTCGCTTGCCCCAGAAAACCTCGTTTCGTGCGTTGAGGAGGATGATGCCGACGTTCGGGCGAAAGCCTTCACGATCGAGCATGACTGCACCTCGAATCCTTTAGAATTACGCTGATTATAAAGGAAGCGCGCAGCCGGGCCCGGACCGGGGGATGCTGGTTTTCCCCGAGCGGAAGGGCAGTTTCAGGCGCGTGCACACAATTCAGTGCCGCCGGCCCCCGGATTTTGCCGGGACGGATTTTCCCGAACCTAGCGGCCCAGAGAGAAATTACGGATGAAAGCCTCGCAATTCTTCATTTCCACCCTCAAGGAAGCGCCCGCCGACGCGGAAATCGTTTCGCACAAGCTGATGATGCGCGCCGGCATGATCAAGAAGCTGGGTGCCGGCATCTACAACTACATGCCGATCGGGCTGCGCGTGATCCGCAAGGTGGAGAACATCGTGCGCGAGGAAATGAACCGCGCCGGCGCGGTGGAGCTGTCCATGCCGGTGATCCAGCCGGCCGAGCTGTGGCAGGAAACCGGCCGCTGGGACAAGATGGGCCCCGAACTGCTGCGCCTGAAAGACCGCCATGAGCGCGACTTCGCAGTCCAGCCGACCTCGGAAGAGGTGGTGACCGACATCGCCCGCTCGGAAATCCGCAGCTACAAGCAGCTGCCGGTCAATTTCTACCAGATCCAGACCAAGTTCCGCGACGAGCGCCGGCCGCGCTTCGGCATCATGCGCGGGCGCGAGTTCACCATGAAGGATGCCTATTCCTTCGACCGCGACACGGACGGCCTGCGCAAGTCGTACGAGAACATGTACGACGCCTACGTGCGCATCTTTCGCCGCTTTGGCTTGGAATTCCGCGCCGTGGCGGCCGACAACGGCGCCATCGGCGGCTCGGGCTCGCATGAGTTCCATGTGATCGCCGACACCGGCGAAGACGCCATCGTCTACTGCCCGACCTCGGACTACGCCGCCAACATGGAGGCAGCCGAGGCGCTGCCCCTGCTTGCCGAGCGCGCCTCGCCCAAGGAAGACCTGGTCAAGACCTTCACCCCGGAAAAGGTCAAGTGCGAGCAGGTGGCGGAATTCCTGAACATCCCGCTGGAGCGCAACGTCAAGTCGATCGTTGTGGCCAAGGATACCGAAGCGGGCGCCGAAATCTGGCTGCTGCTGATCCGTGCCGACCACGAACTGAACGAGGTCAAGGCGTCCAAGGTGCCGGGCCTGGCCGACTTCCGCTTTGCCACCGAGAACGAGATCGTCGACGCCTTCGGCTCGCCGCCGGGCTACCTGGGCCCGATCGACATGAAGAAGCCGGTCAAGGTGGTGGCCGACCGCACCGTCGCCAACATGAGCGACTTCGTCTGTGGCGCCAACTATCGCGACTACCACTACACCGGCGTCAACTGGGGTCGCGACCTGCCCGAGCCGATCGTGGCCGACCTGCGCAACGTGGTCGCAGGCGACGCCTCGCCGGACGGCAAGGGCACGCTGGAAATCTGCCGCGGCATCGAGGTGGGCCACGTGTTCATGCTCGGCACGCGCTATTCCGAGTCCATGAACGCCACCTTCCTGGACGAGAACGGCAAGACCCAGCCGATGCAGATGGGCTGCTATGGCATCGGCGTCACCCGTATCCTGGGCGCGGCGATCGAGCAGAACTTCGATGAGCGCGGCATCATCTGGCCGGCCGCGATCGCGCCGTTCGCGGTGGTGATCTGCCCGGTGGGCTACGACCGCTCCGAAGCCGTCAAGGCCGAGGCCGACCGCATCCATGCCGAGCTGCTGGCCGCCGGCGTGGACGTCATCCTGGACGACCGCGGCGAGCGCCCGGGCGTGATGTTTGCCGACTGGGAGCTGATCGGCGTGCCGCACCGTGTGGTGGTGGGCGACCGCGGCCTGAAGGAAGGCAAGGTCGAGTACCAGGGCCGGCGCGACGCGCAGGCCACCGCCGTCAGCGTGGCCGATGTGGTCGGCCACGTGCGCAGCCAGCTGGCGAACTGAGCCCCATGCGCGCCGCCCGCGGCATGACCGACGCCGCCCGCCGCTGCGCGGGCGGGTTGCTGCTGGCCCTGGCGGCCATGGCAGCCCACGCCGGCGCGCAAAAGGAAGAAGACCTGGCCGATTCCGTGCGCGGCGCGCTGGCCGCCGCCATTGCCGATGACCGGCCCACGCGGCCGGTATTTGCGTCCGGCGGCGAGCGCCTGGCCTACCTGAAATGGCTGGGCGAGATGTCCGCCCGCCTGGCCTCGCGCATCCCCGAGCCGCAGGTGCGCGTGGAACTGATCGAGGTGGCCTACTACGAGGCCAAGCGCGCCGGGCTGGAGCCCGCGCTGGTGCTGGGCCTGGTCCAGGTCGAAAGCAACTTCCGCAAGTACGCGATCAGCTCGGCCGGTGCGCGCGGGCTGATGCAGGTGATGCCGTTCTGGGTGCGCGCCATCGGCGACAGCGACCCGCGCAAGCTGTTTCACCTGCAGAGCAACCTGCGCTACGGCTGCACCATCCTGCGCTATTACCTGGACCGCGAGCAGGGCGACCTGTATCTGGCGCTGGGCCGCTACAACGGCAGCCGCGGCCGCCCCGAATACCCGAACGCGGTGCTGGCGGCGTGGAAGCGCTGGCAGTATTCCGAAGCCACGGTCACCGTGGCCGGCGATCCCGAGATCGCGCCGTCGCGCCCGCGCGCACCGGTGTCCGAGCCGCCTGCCCGCAACCCGTTCTCGTCGCAACGCGTCGCCGCCAATCCGTCATGATCCGCGAAGCCTCCGTTGCCGGCGGCAAGACCGGCTACACCGAATCCTCGCCCGAACTTGAACAATGGCTGGCCCGGCATATCGCCCAGGGCTTTGCCGCCGATGCGCTGGTGTTGTCGATGCTGCGCTCGGGCTATGACGAGGCCTTTGCGCGCCGGGCCGTGGCCTCGGCCTTTGCACAAGGCGCCGATGGCGCCGCGCCGGCCAGGCCCGCGCCGGCCCGCCCTGCCGCCACCGCCGGCACGCCCGCGGTCTACGCGGCCGATGGCGGCGACCGCCAGGTCCCGATCCTGTTCCGGCTGGCGTCGCCGCAGGTCCAGCTGTTCC
The DNA here is from genome assembly GCF_058782875.1 of Cupriavidus sp. FW305-F7. NCBI lineage: Bacteria > Pseudomonadati > Pseudomonadota > Betaproteobacteria > Burkholderiales > Burkholderiaceae > Cupriavidus > Cupriavidus sp. FW305-F7. The sequence continues at coordinate 65,623 of NZ_JBYSYC010000015.1, forward strand.
AGCAACTGCTGACCGACGACGAGTGCGATGCCCTGGTGGCGCTGTCGCGCGGCCGCCTGGCGCGCTCGCCGGTGGTCAACCCCGATACCGGCGACGAGAACCTGATCGACGCCCGCACCAGCATGGGCGCGATGTTCCAGGTGGCCGAGCACGCCCTGATCGCGCGCATCGAGGCGCGCATCGCCGCCGTCACCGGCGTACCCGCCGAGCACGGCGAAGGGCTGCAGATCCTCAACTACAAGCCCGGCGGCGAGTACCAGCCGCACTTCGACTACTTCAACCCGCAGCGCCCGGGCGAGGCGCGGCAACTGTCCGTCGGCGGGCAGCGCATCGCCACCCTGGTGATCTACCTGAACACGCCCGAGGCGGGCGGCGCCACGGCGTTCCCGCGCGTGGGGCTGGAGGTGGCGCCGGTCAAGGGCAACGCGGTGTACTTCAGCTACCTGCTGCCCGACGGCACGCTGGACGAACGCACGCTGCACGCCGGCCTGCCGGTGGCGTCCGGCGAGAAGTGGATCGCCACCAAATGGCTGCGCGAACGCCCATACCGCAGCGAGCGGTGAGCCACCCCATGGCCCGTTAGGGCGGCTCCGGCGCAGCGCCATGGCGCAATGCGCGCCGCACGGCCTCATCGTCCAGCCGCTGCATGCCGTGCATCCAGCCGCCGAGCAGCGTCAGCAACTCCAGCAGCGCATCGATGCGCGCCAGCAGGTGGGGGTCGTCCTCGGCCGCGCCGGCTTCCTGCCGCAGCGCGCGCAGGGCCTGCAGCGTGGCGTAGAACATCACGCGGATCTTGCCGCTCTGGGGCTTGATCGGGGTCTTGTGCCACTGCGTCGAGCGCACGTCGAGCCCCGCCTTCCTGAGGTCGCCGCCGCTGCACAGCGTGCAGTCCTTGATGGCTTGCTCGACCGAGGCCTGGCTGTAGTCCTGCGGGAACCCGGTGATCTCGTTCCATTGCTGGAAGGGATAGGCGCCGCTGCGCCGGAAGGCCTCGCGGCAAGCGGCATTGGGCACGCCCGAGCCGTCCGCCGAACTGACGGTGCGTCGCGCGCAGGAAAACGAGCTGCGCCGCGTACTGCGCGAGTTGCGCAAGGCCATCGACGACTACAAGGACGCGGCGGACGCCGGCAAGATCCAGCGCAAGGTCGGCGACAGCGGCTATCCGCCGTCGCTGGAAGCGCTGGCCGAGGGCGTGCCCGACGCCACCGATCCCGCCGGCGAGCGCCGCCTCTACTTCCTGCGGCGCCTGCCGCGCGACCCGCTGTGCGGCTGCCCCGATGAGCCCGCCGCGCGCAACTGGCGCCTGCGCAGCTACCAGAGCCCGCCCGACGATCCGCGCGAGGGGGGCGTTGTGTTCGACGTGATGTCGCGCAATAGCGGCGAGGCGCTGGATGGCAACCACTATGACCAGTGGTGACGGCATGCGCCGCCGCGGCTTTACGCTGATCGAGCTGCTGGTGGTGCTGGCCATTATCGCCACGCTGCTGTCGCTTGCCATGCCGCAGTACTTCCGCCAGCAGGACAAGGCGCGCGAGACCGTGCTGCGCCACAACCTGGTGACCTTGCGCAAGGCGCTGGACGATTACCGCGACGACCGTGGCAAATCCCCGGAATCGCTCGACGAGCTGGTGCAGCGCCGCTACTTGCGCGAGCTGCCGCTGGACCCGCTCACAACCGGCGCGACAGCTGGGTGTTCGAGCGCTCGCCCAAGGGCGGCATTGCCGACGTGCACAGCGGCGCGCCCGGCAAGGCGCATGACGGGACCGACTATGCAAGCTGGTGATCGGCACAGCCGCGGCTCCGTCTACATCGGCGCGCTGGTGGCGCTGGCTATCCTGGGCGTGATGCTGAGCCAGTTCGGCGTGCTGTGGGCCACGCAGGACCGGCGCGCGCGCGAGGCTGACCTGCTCGCGCACGGCAACGAGATCCGCCGCGCAATCGGCGCCTACTACGATGCCAACCCGGCCGGGCAGTACCCGAAGCGCCTTGATGAACTGGTGCTCGATCCGAGGCAGCCGGTGGTCGCGCGCTACCTGCGCCGGGCCTGGCGCGACCCGCTCCCGAAAGGCGGCGAGTGGGGCATCGTCCCCGGACCGGACAACGGCATCGTCGGCGTGTACAGCCAGGCCCCAGGCACCCCGCTTCGCGTGGGCGGCTTTACGCCGGCAAACGCAGGGTTTGCCGACAAGGGCAGCTACCAGGAGTGGATCTTTGTCCACCAGCCGGAAGCAAACTGACCGGCGGCCGGCGGCATCCCTGTATCGGCGTATTTCCGTCAAAGTGTACCGGTACTGTACCGTTTGCTGACCGTAGACTGATTCCCTGAATGCCTTGGAGTCAGTCATGGAAGTATCACAACTCGCCGCCGGAACCGGTGTCTTTGCCGCGTTTGCCGGCTTTGCGCTGGTGTCGTCGATCACCCCTGGTCCCAATAACACGATGCTGCTCGCCTCGGGCGTGAACTTTGGCTTCGTGCGCACGGTGCCGCACCTGCTTGGCGTCAGCATTGGCTTTGCGCTGATGGTAGGGCTGGTCGGGCTCGGGCTGGGATCGCTGTTCCACGCCTTCCCGTGGACCTGGCAGGTGCTGCGCGTGGTGGCGACGGTCTACCTGATATGGCTGGCGTGGAAGCTGGCCACTGCCGGCGGCGTGCAGGACCAGCAGGTCAAGCGGCCGATGGGCTTCTGGGCCGCGGCGGCGTTCCAGTGGGTCAATCCCAAGGCGTGGGTGATGGCGGTGGGCGCGTGCAGCACCTACGTGCTGCACGGCAACCTGTTGCTCAACGTGCTGCTGCTGGCGGGGATCTTCGGGGTGGTCAACCTGCCCAGCGTGGCGATGTGGGCGCTGTGCGGCTCGGCGCTGCGGCGCTGGCTGGCGCGTCCGCGGGTGCTGCGCGCCTTCAATATCGGCATGGCCGTGCTGCTGCTGGCCTCGCTGTGGCCGATCCTGGGCGCCTGAGGATGGCGCCGGGGCAGGCACCCGGGCGGGTGCCTGTATTCAACTGATCAAACCAGCGCGCGGATCGAGTCCAGGTTGCGCCAGTAGCCCTTGGCGTCCATGCCGCAGCCAAAGACATAGCGGTCCGGCACTGCAAAGCCGCAGAAGTCCGGATGCATGGGCTTGATCTTGGTCAGCGTCTTCTCGCACAGCACGGCGGCGTGGAATTCCCTGGCGCCCATGTCCATGATGCGCTCGCGGATGGCGGCCATGGTCTCGCCTTCATCCAGGATGTCGTCCAGCACCAGCACCACGCGATCCTTGACCGACTCGCGCGGGGCCACGCGCCACTGCATCTCGCCGCCCACGGTCTTGTTGTTGTAGCGCGAGAGGTGGATGTAGTCGAACTCCAGCGGGAAGGCCAGCTTGGGCAGCAGCATGCCGGTGAAGACCACCGCGCCGCCCATCACCGACAGCACCAGCGGGAAGGCATCGCCCATCTTGGCGGTGATTTCCGTGGCCATGCGGTCCAGCGACGCCTGGACTTCCGCGGCGGAGACGATTTCTTCGGAGTTGGCCCACAGCTCGCGGGCCTGTACGGCGCTCATCATGATGTCTTTCCTGTTCTTTTGCGGGGGAGGCAAGTCGAGGTGCGCAGACGGATTCTAGCGGTTGAAGAGACCCTTCATGCCGCCCTTCATCGCGCCCATCTGGCGCATCATCTTCATCATGCCGCCGCCCTTGAGCTTCTTCATCATGGACTGCATCTGGTCGAACTGGTTGAGCAGGCGGTTCACTTCCTGCACCGGCACGCCGGCGCCCGCGGCAATGCGGCGCTTGCGGCTGGCCTTGATCAGCTCGGGCTTGGCGCGCTCGGTGGGCGTCATGCTGTTGATGATGCCTTCCATGCGGGCCACCTGCTTCTCGGCCTGGTCCATGTTGGCGCCCTGCGCCTGCTGGGCGAACTGCGCCGGCAGCTTGTCGACCAGGCTGCCCAGGCCGCCCATCTTCTTCATCTGGCCGATCTGGGCCTTGAAGTCTTCCAGGTCGAAGTCGCCGGTCTTCTTGATCTTCTTGGCCAGCTTCTCGGCCGCTTCCATGTCCACGCCGCGCTGGGCTTCCTCGACCAGCGCGAGGATGTCGCCCATGCCCAGGATGCGCTGGGCCATGCGGTCGGGGTAGAAGGGCTCCAGGCCGTCCAGCTTTTCGCCGACGCCGACGAACTTGATCGGGCGGCCAGTGATATGGCGCACCGACAGTGCGGCACCGCCGCGCGCATCGCCGTCCAGCTTGGTCAGCACCACGCCGGTCAGCGGCAGGGTGTCGTTGAAGGCCTTGGCGGTGTTGACGGCGTCCTGGCCCAGCATGGCGTCGACCACGAACAGGGTTTCGGCGGGCTTCAGCTCCGCGTGCAGCGCGGCGATTTCCTGCATCATCAGCTCGTCGATACCGAGCCGGCCGGCCGTGTCGACGATCAGCACGTCGTGGTAGTGCTTGCGCGCCCAGTCCACCGCCGCGCGGGCGATGTCCACCGGCTTCTGGTCCGGCTGTGACGGGAAGAAGTCAGCGCCGACTTGCTCGGAAACCGTCTTCAGCTGCGCGATAGCGGCGGGACGGTAGACGTCGCACGAGACCGTCAGCACCTTCTTCTTTTTGTTTTCCTTGAGCCACTTGGCCAGCTTGCCCACGGTGGTGGTCTTGCCGGCGCCCTGCAGGCCGGCCATCAGGATGATGGCGGGCGGCTGCACGGCCAGGTTCAGCTCGGCTTCCTTGTTGTTGCCGCTGGCCGCGTCGGCGCCGCCGATCACGGCGGTCAGCTCGCGCTGGACCACGCCGACCAGGGCCTGGCCCGGGGTGAGGCTGCTGACAACCTCCTCGCCCATGGCCTTTTCCTTCACGCGGGCAACGAATTCGCGCACGACCGGCAGCGCCACGTCGGCTTCGAGCATGGCAAGGCGCACTTCGCGCAGCATCTCGGCAGTGTTGGCCTCGGTCAGGCGCGCCTCGCCGCGCATGGTCTTGACCACACGCGCCAGGCGTTGAGTGAGATTGTCCAGCATGGCAGGAATCGGGGGAGAAGTCGGAGCAGGGCTCGGGGCTGAAATTCGGAGGCAGTCTGGCACACGGGGCGCGCCTGGAACACCTGTTCAACCGGCCGCCACCGTCCGTGGGCACTAAGGTAAACTGCGTAAATGGTCATTGTACTGTATGCCCTGACGGCACTTCTCTATTGCGGCCTGGCCTATCACGGCTGGGCCACGCGCCATCCACGCGTTGCCACCGCTGCCGGCCAGGCAGGGGGGGCGACCTCGGCCGTGCTGGTGGCCGGCGGTGGCCCCATCCCCCCGGTAGGCGGCGCGCATGGCGAAGGGCGCCCGGCCTGGTGGCACGTGCTGATGCTGGCGGCGCTGGCCAGCCACGGCTTGCTGCTGCATGAAACCATCTTCCCGGCCGAGCGCATGATGTTCGGCTTTGCCTTTGCGCTGTCGGCCATGCTGTGGCTGGGCGTGGGCATCTACTGGATAGAAAGCTTCTTCTTCTCGCTGGCGGGCCTGGGGCTGATCGTGATCCCGGTGGCGCTGGTAGCCAGCCTGATGCCCCTGGCCTTCCCCGGCTCGCAGATCCTGGGCTACGCGGCGCGGCCGCTGTTCAAGCTACATTTCATCATCGCCAACGTGGCCTACGGGCTGTTCACGCTGGCGGCGTTCCACGCCTTCCTGATGCTGCTGGCCGAACGGCGCCTGCACGGCTTCCGGCACGCGCCCGCGCGGCCGCCGGAGCAGCAACCCAGCGAATGGCTGGGCCGCTGGCTTGACCTGCTGCCGCCGCTGCTGACGCTGGAGAAGCTGCTGTTCCGGCTGATCGGCGCCGGCTTTGTGCTGCTGACGCTGACCATCGGCTCGGGCCTGCTGTTCTCTGAAGAGCTGTTCGGCCGCGCCTTCCGGCTGGACCACAAGACGGTGTTCGCGCTGATCTCGTGGGCCATGTTCGGCGGCATCCTGGCCGGGCGCATCTTCCGCGGCTGGCGCGGCAAGGTGGCGCTGCGCTGGGTCATCGCCTCGTTCGGCATCCTGCTGCTGGCCTATGTCGGCAGCCGTTTCGTGATTGAAGTCGTCCTGCATCGTCTCTGATCTTCCATGGCACGTATCCTGATCCTGCTGGCCGTGGTGCTGGGCGTCATCTGGTGGCTGCGCGCCCGCGCCGAGGCCCGGCTGGCTGAACACCGCGCACGCCAGGCCCGCCAGGCCGGCGAGCGCACTGGCGCAGCCGGCCCGGCCGACGACGCCACCGCCGAACCCATGGTCCAGTGCGCCCAGTGCGGCGTGCACCTGCCGCAGGGCGAGGCCATTGCCTGGCGCGGCCTGCACTACTGCCGCCGCAGCCATCTGCCTGACGAGAGTCGGGCTGAAGGCGGTGACGGCAGCAGCGGCCCCCGCCCATGACAGAGCCGGCGTCGTCGGGCTGGCAGCGGCTGAACGCCTGGCGCGGCCTGGCCCAGCTGTGGCGCCAGCCCGAACCGCCTGACTTCCACTGGCGCCTGCTGCGCTATTTCTGCTGGACCCGCGTGGCCGTGGGCCTGCTGCTGGTCGGCTTTGCGCTGATGCGGCGCGGCGAGCCGGCATCCGTCACCGCCGTCACGAATGCGATCCCGCCCGTGCCGTTCGACCTTGGGGCCCTGGGCGGCATCGAGCACGCGGCGGCCATGACCATCGCCGTGCCCTATCTTGGCATTGCCGTGGCGATGCTGGCCGGCACGCTGTGGCGCCGGCACTTCCATCTGCGCGTGCGGGTGCAGGTGCTGGCCGACCTGGCCCTGCTGGCGCTGGTCTTCAGCGTGCTGGGGCGGGGCGGGCAGGCCGAGGGCCTGGCCATGATCTTCCTGCTGCCGGCGCTGGAAGCCGGCGCGCTGACCAGCCTGCTGTTCGCGCTGTTTGCCGCTTCGATCTCCGCGCTGGTGGTGATGAGCGGGCCCTTCATGCACACCATCCTGCTGCGCCAGGCCGATGCCGGGCTGCTGGGCTCGGGCCTGTTCGGGCTGGTGTTCATGATCGCGGCGCTGCTGATGTATATGCTGGCCAACCGCCAGATCGCGCAGGAGCGGCTGGCGCTGGCGCGCGAGCAGGAGCTGCGCCTGCAGCAGCTGGTCAACCGGCTGATGGTCAACGATATGCAGGACGGCGTGATGCTGGTGCGTGCCAACGGCGCGGTGGTGGCGGCGAACCCCGCGGCGGTGGTGCTGCTGGGCGTGCAGCCGCATGAGCGCATCTACTCACGCCGGCTGGGTGGTGCGGCAGGGCAGGGCGGCGAAGCCGTGCTGTTCGACCTGCGCCGCATCCCGCGCCTGCAGCCGCTGATGGAGATGCTGCGCGACTGGCTGCACAGCAAGGACGACGTGCCGCGCATCCTGCAGCTGCTGCCGATGGCGTCCGGCACCGCGCTGGCAGACGGCACCATGCAGCACACCCGGCTGCGGCTGCGCTTTGTGCTGCCGGGGCTGGCAGGTTTGCGTTCGACCATGGCGCATGGCCGCACCGTGCCGGCCACGCTGGATACGGCCGCCTGGAGCGAACTGTCGCCCGAAGCCGCCGGCCGCCTGCGCCTGGCCATCGCCCAGAACGAGGCCATGGCCTGGTCGCAGGAGGATGAGGCCCTGTTGCGCAACGAGATGCGCGACACCGTGCTGGTCCACATCGAAAGCTGGGAACGCATCGCCGAGCAGGTGCAGCAGGAAAAGCTGGCCGCCATGGGCCGGCTGGTGGCCAGCATCGCGCACCAGATCCGCAACCCGCTGGCGGCGATCAGCCAGGCCAGCGAGCTGCTGGGCGATTCCGGCCGGCGCGACCCCGCCGCCCAGGACCATGGCGGCGCCGATGTCGATATCGACGCCCGCCTGCTGCGCATCATCAACGACAACGTGCGCCGGCTGGACCAGGTGGTGTCAGACGTGCTGCAGATGTCGCGCCGCCCGCGCACCGGCCGCAGCACCGTGCACCTGGCGCAGGCGCTGCCCGAGATCGTCGAGCGCTGGCGCGCCGAAATGCGCTCGCGCCGCCCGCGCGCAGGCGAGACCCGCCCGGCGGGCCGGGCCGACATCAACGCCAATGCCATCCGGCTGACCGTGGACGTGGCCCAGCCGGTGGTGTTCGACGCCTCGCAGCTGCAACAGGTACTGGGCAACCTGCTGGACAACGCCTGGCGCTACTGCAGCCGGCTGCCGGGCTCGATCCGGCTGTTGGCGCATGCGCTGGACCAGCACCATGCCGAGCTGATCGTCTGGAACGACGGCGCCGAAGTCGCGCGCGAGCACCAGCGCAGCCTGTTCGAACCGTTCTTCACCAGCAACGCCCAGGGCACCGGGCTGGGCCTGTTCATGGCGCGCGAGCTGTGCGGCGCCAATGACGCCCAGGTGCGCTACGGCGCCATCGCCTTGCCGGCGCTGCTCGAGCGCACCGGCATGCTGGCCCCCGCCGCGCGCGATACACTGCCGGCCAAGGCTTTCGTGCTGACGCTGCGCATCGAGAGTGCCGATGCGGCCGCCGCCTGACCTGTCCCAACCCAGCCACCACCCCATGCCACCCCGAATGCCCCGAGCGCCCGACCCCATCCTGGTCATCGACGACGAGGCCGACCTGCGCGAGCTGCTGGACATCTCGATCCGCCGCATGGGCCATGACGTGGTGCTGGCCGGCTCCCTGGCCGAGGCGCGCGAGAAGCTGGCACAGGGCCGCTACAGCCTGGTGCTGACCGACATGCGGCTGGGCGACGGCCTGGGTATAGAGATCGTGCGCCAGCTGTCGGCCGCGCCGGAGCGCATCCCGGTGGCGGTCATCACCGCCTACGGCAGCGCCGACAACGCCGTGGAAGCACTCAAGGCCGGCGCCTTCGACTACATCGCCAAGCCGGTCTCGCTGGAGCAGCTGCGCAGCCTGGTGCTGAACGCGCTGGGCCGCCAGCAACGCGACAGCACCGATGCCGAAGCCGCCGCGGCCGAGCAGGCCGCCGACCGCGCCGCGGCCCTGCTGCCCGGCCATTCCGCCGCCATGCAGGAGGTTCGCCGCTCGCTGTCGCGGCTGGCGCGCAGCATGGCGCCGGTGGTGATCAGCGGCGAATCCGGCAGCGGCAAGGAGCGCGCCGCACGCGCCATTCACGCCACCAGCGGGCGGGCCGCGCATCCCTTTATCGCCGTCAACTGCGGCGCCATCCCCGAGAACCTGATGGAGTCCGAGTTCTTCGGCCATGTCAAAGGCGCCTTCACCGGTGCCGACGGGGAGCGCGGCGGCTTCTTCCAGGCCGCCAACGGCGGCACGCTGCTGCTGGACGAGGTGGCCGACCTGCCGCTGCCGATGCAGGTCAAGCTGCTGCGCGCGCTGCAGGAGCGCCGCGTGCGCAAGATCGGCGCCAGCCGCGAAGACGCCGTCGACGTGCGCGTGATGTGCGCCAGCCACAAGGACCTGGCCGCGATGGTGGCGGCCGGGCAGTTCCGGCAGGACTTGTACTACCGCCTGAACGTGCTGGCGCTGCGCATGCCCACGCTGCGCGAGCGCGGTGAAGACATCCCGGTGCTGGCGCGCGCCATCCTGGACCACCTGGCGGTGCGCTACGGCGACCCGCGCCCCAAGCGGCTGTCGCCGGCGGCGCTGCAACGGCTGGTGGCCTATCCCTTCCCGGGCAACGTGCGCGAGCTGGAGAACCTGCTGGAGCGCGCCTACGCCTTTGCCGAGAGCGAAGAGATCGAGCTGGCCGATCTGGGCCCGCTGGACGCCGGTGCCGAACGGGCCGGGCTGATGCATGCCCCCGCGCCGGCGATGGCGCCTAACTATTACGCACCCTGGGGTGCCGCAGGCATGTGGGCGCCGGTGCCGCCGGCCGCCGCGCCCGCGCCGGCCCTGGCAGAGCCGCCGCCCGTGGCACCGACCCCGGCCAGCGCGCCCGAACCCGAGCCCGCCGGCGACCCCGCCGAACGTGCCTGCCGCGGCATCGTCTTCCCGATCGACCTGCCGGCCAGGCTGGAAGCCGTGGAGCGCGAGCTGATTCTGCAGGCGCTGGCGCAGACCAACTTCAATCGCACCGCGGCCGCGCCGCTGCTGGGCCTGAACCTGCGCCAGCTGCGCTACCGCATCCAGCAACTGGGCATCCGCGAAGCCATGGACGCCGCCGACCGCAGCGCCGTGGAAGGCGAGGGCACGCCATGAGCAAGCCTGAGCACCGCTACCTGCCCGATGCCGACGGCTGGGTCCCCGCCGCGCGCCGCGTGCCGTCGCCCAATTTCGATGAGCGCCCGGCCGGCATGCCGGTGGACCTGGTGGTGCTGCACAACATCAGCCTGCCGCCCGGCCAGTTCGGCAGCGGCGACATCGAGGCCTTCTTCCAGAACCGGCTCGATCCCAATAAGCACCCGTTCTTTGCCACCATCCACCAGGTGCAGGTGTCCGCGCACTTCCTGGTCACCCGCGAGGGTGAACTGGTGCAGTTCGTCCCGTGCACGCAGCGGGCCTGGCACGCCGGGCAGTCAGACTTCTTCGGCCGCGCCCGCTGCAACGATTTTTCCATCGGCATCGAGATCGAGGGCTGCGACGACCTGCCGTTCACCCTGGCCCAGTACGACACCGTGGCCGCGCTGGTGCCCGCGCTGCTGGTCGCCTACCCGGTGCGCGCGATTGCCGGCCACAGCGACATCGCCCCGGGGCGCAAGACCGATCCCGGCCCGCATTTCGACTGGGCGCGCTTCGCCAGGCAGGCGGGCGTGGCGCCGGGCATGTTGCCCTACCAGTGCCCTGGCGCGGCTGGCCAGGTGACGAATTCTTAACGTCATTCCCCATCCCCGTGCGCCCCGTTCCGGCGCACATGCCCTACCTCGGCGTGGGGCTATCGCAACCTCGCAACAATCAAAAAAATTTTTGTGAAATGTGCAGTTGCGAACGGTCTGGCGAAAACCCTTGCGAGTATTAGGGTTGCGGGCATGTGGCGCTGCCGCATCGGCGCAACCGCCTCCGAAATAGCGCTTGTCAAGACTGGTCATTCGGATTCGTTTCACTATACTTAGCCCAGTTTCACGCGTCACACACTATATCTAGTAGTCAAACCGGGGAGCCGGCCCAAGGGCGAGTCAGGGATCACGAAGTTCGTGCATCGTCTCGAAACCGCCCGCTAAGGCCAGCGAATCACAAGAGTCCCTGGCGAAATGTTCACGTAAAGGCAGTCTGTCCGCCCTGACTTCACGCCGGGAGGGACGTTCTTTTCGCCGCATTTCGCCAGGGACTCTTTTGTCTCTTATTTCCAGGGTAAAAACAGGAGTTCTCATGCAAACGGCCCAGAACGAAATCACCACGGGTGGCGCCGCCGCCGGTATTGCACCGACCGCGCAGCAGACCCCCGCCAACGCCGCCAATACGAACTACCCGGATCACAAGATCATTCGACGCAACGGCGCCGTGGTGGCTTTCGAGCCGTCCAAGATCGCCGTTGCCATGACCAAGGCCTTCCTCGCCGTGAACGGCGGGCAGGGCGCTGCGTCCGCGCGTGTGCGCGAGATCGTCGAGCAACTGACTGACAACGTCGTGCGCGCACTGGTGCGCAGCCGCCCCAACGGCGGCGCCATCCATATCGAAGACGTGCAGGACCACGTGGAACTGGCGCTGATGCGCTCGGGCGAGCATGAAGTGGCCCGCGCCTATGTGCTGTACCGCGAGAAGCGCAAGGACGAGCGCGCCCAGGCCAACGCCCAGGCCGTGGCCCGCGTGCAGGAAGGCGGCATCTCGGTCAACGTGACCGATGGCGGCGTCACGCACGTGCTGGACATCGCCGCGCTGCACGCCCTGATCGACAATGCCTGCAGCGGCCTTGGCAATGCAGTGAGCGCCGAGCCGATCCTGAAGGAAACCCTGAAGAACCTGTACGACGGCGTACCGATGACGCAGGTGTACGACTCCGCCATCCTGGCCGCGCGTACCCTGATCGAAAAGGACCCGGACTACAGCCAGGTCACCGCCCGTATCCTGCTGCACACCATCCGCAAGGAAATCCTGGGCACCGAAGTGACCCAGGCCGAGATGTCCAGCCGCTACGCCGAGTACTTCCCCAAGTTCATCGCCCGCGGCATTCAAGCCGAACTGCTGGACGAGCAACTGGCCACCTACGACCTGGCCCGCCTGGGCGCGGCGCTGGACGCCGGCCGCGACTTCCAGTTCAACTACCTGGGCCTGCAGACCCTGTACGACCGCTACTTCCTGCATATCGATGAAACCCGCATCGAAATGCCGCAAGCCTTCTTCATGCGCGTGGCCATGGGCCTGGCGCTGAACGAGAAGGACCGTGAAGCGCGCGCCATCGAGTTCTACCAGCTGCTGTCGTCGTTCGACTTCATGTCGTCCACGCCGACCCTGTTCAACTCCGGCACCCGCCGCTCGCAGCTGTCGTCGTGCTACCTGACCACCGTCTCGGACGACCTGGAAGGCATCTATGAAGCGCTGAAGGAAAACGCGCTGCTGTCCAAGTTCGCCGGCGGCCTGGGCAATGACTGGACCAACGTGCGCGCACTGGGCTCGCACATCAAGGGCACCAACGGCAAGTCGCAAGGCGTGGTGCCGTTCCTGAAGGTGGTCAACGACACCGCCGTGGCGGTGAACCAGGGCGGCAAGCGCAAGGGCGCCGTCTGCGCCTACCTGGAAACGTGGCACCTGGACATCGAAGAATTCCTGGAACTGCGCAAGAACACCGGCGACGACCGCCGCCGCACCCACGACATGAACACGGCCAACTGGATTCCGGACCTGTTCATGAAGCGCGTGATGGAAGCCGGCGAATGGACCCTTTTCTCGCCCGCCACCTGCCCGGACCTGCACGACAAGGTCGGCAAGGAATTCGAAAAGGCCTACCTGGGCTATGAAGCCAAGGCCGCCAGCGGCGAACTGAAGCTGTTCAAGAAGCTGCCGGCGCTGCAACTGTGGCGCAAGATGCTGGGTATGCTGTTCGAGACCGGCCACCCGTGGATCACCTTCAAGGATCCGTGCAACATCCGCAGCCCGCAGCAGCACGTGGGCGTGGTGCACAGCTCCAACCTGTGCACGGAAATCACGCTCAATACCAATGAGAGCGAGATCGCCGTGTGCAACCTGGGCTCGGTCAACCTGGTCGCCCACATGACCAAGCAGGCCGACGGCACCTACGCGCTGGATCACGCCAAGCTGCAGAAGACCGTGCGCACCGCCATGCGCATGCTCGACAACGTGATCGACATCAACTACTACGCCGTGGACAAGGCGCGCAATTCCAACCTGCGCCACCGTCCGGTCGGCATGGGCATCATGGGCTTCCAGGACTGCCTGCACGTGCTGCGCACGCCGTACTCCAGCGACGCCGCCGTCAAGTTTGCCGATACCTCGATGGAAGCGGTGTGCTACTACGCCTACAAGGCTTCGACCGAGCTGGCCGAAGAGCGCGGCCGCTACAGCACCTATGAAGGCTCGCTGTGGGACCGTGGCATCCTGCCGCAAGACTCGCTCAAGCTGCTGGCCGAAGAGCGCGGCGGCTACCTGGACGTGGACCTGTCCAGCACGATGGACTGGGACGCGCTGCGCGCCCGCATCAAGCAGCACGGCATGCGCAACTCGAACTGCATCGCGATCGCCCCGACCGCGACCATTTCGAACATCATCGGCGTGTCGGCCTGCATCGAGCCGACCTTCCAGAACCTGTACGTCAAGTCCAACCTGTCGGGCGAGTTCACCGTGGTCAACGACTATCTGGTGCGCGACCTGAAGGAGCGCGGCCTGTGGGACGAGGTGATGGTTGCCGACCTGAAGTACTTCGACGGCTCGCTGTCGCGCATCGACCGCATCCCGCAAGACCTGCGCGACATCTACGCCACCGCGTTCGAAGTGGAGCCGACCTGGCTGGTGGAAGCCGCCAGCCGCCGCCAGAAGTGGATCGACCAGGCCCAGTCCCTGAACATCTACATGGCCGGCGCCTCGGGCAAGAAGCTGGACGACACCTACAAGCTGGCCTGGCTGCGCGGCCTGAAGACCACCTACTACCTGCGCACCATGGCTGCGACGCACGTGGAGAAGTCCACCGTGTCGCGCGGCTCGCTGAACGCAGTGTCGTCGGGCAGCGACAGCGGCTCCGCCCTGGACGCAGCCGCAGCATCGGCCCCGGCCATGCCGGAAGCCGAAGGCGCGGTCTGCACGATGCGCCCGGGCGACCCTGGCTTTGAAGAGTGCGAAGCCTGCCAATAACGTAAGAGAGTAAAAGCCACCCCCGCCCCTCTCCCGCTTGCGGGAGAGGGGCGGGGGTGAGGGCCGGCGCCACCACGAAGTGAAGCGTCAAATCCGACCAAACCGCCGCCCCCAAATCGAATCACGGAGAACCACATCATGCTGAGCTGGGACGACGACGTTCAAGCCACCCCGCAGGCCGCACCGCAGCCTGCCCTGCAACCCGCTGTTGCCGCCACGGCCGACCAGCAAGGCGTACTGCCGCCGGCCGCCACGCAGCCCGGTATCCTGGGCGACAATCCCAACGCCGCCGCCGCGCAAAGCAACCGCCGCGTCAATGCCGCCGACAAGCGCGTGATCAACGGCTCGACCGACGTCAACCAGCTGGTGCCGTTCAAGTACAAGTGGGCGTGGGAAAAATACCTGGCCGGCTGCGCCAACCACTGGATGCCGCAGGAAATCAACATGTCCCGCGACATCGCCCTGTGGAAAGACCCCAACGGCCTGACCGAAGACGAGCGCCGCATCATCAAGCGCAACCTCGGCTTCTTCGTCACCGCCGACTCGCTGGCCGCCAACAACATCGTCCTGGGCACCTACCGCCAGATCACCGCGCCGGAATGCCGCCAGTACCTGCTGCGCCAGGCCTTTGAAGAGGCCATCCACACCCACGCCTACCAGTACATCGTGGAGTCCCTCGGCCTGAACGAAGCCGAGATCTTCAACGCGTACCACGAAGTGCAGTCGATCCGCGACAAGGACGAGTTCCTGATCCCGTTCATCGACACCCTGACCGACCCGTCGTTCAAGACCGGCACGCCGGAAAACGACCAGAAGCTGCTGAAGAGCCTGATCGTGTTCGCCTGCATCATGGAAGGGCTGTTCTTCTATGTGGGCTTTACGCAGATCCTGGCGATGGGCCGGCAGAACAAGATGACTGGTGCTGCCGAGCAGTATCAGTACATCCTGCGCGATGAGTCGCTGCACTGCAATTTTGGTATCGACCTGATCAACCAGATCAAGCTGGAGAACCCGCATCTGTGGACGGCGGAGTTCAAGGCTGAGATTACTGAGCTGTTCAAGAAGGCGGTGGATCTGGAGTATCGCTATGCGGAGGATACGATGCCGCGTGGGGTGTTGGGGTTGAATGCGCCGATGTTTAAGGGGTATCTGCGGTTCATTTGCAATCGTCGTTGCCAGCAGATTGGGTTGGATCAGTTGTTCGCGAATGAGGAGAATCCGTTCCCGTGGATGAGTGAGATGATCGATCTGAAGAAGGAACGCAACTTCTTCGAGACTCGCGTTATTGAGTATCAGACGGGTGGGGCGTTGAGCTGGGATTGAGGCAGTAGATAGATGCTAAGTGACAAAGAATGGGAGCAACTCGCTCCCATTTTTTGTTTGCGCATTGGCGCCTTCACGAGAGGAGCAAGCACAAGGGAAGGGCATGCGCGTCGTGCAATTTGAAATTTCGAAGCCAACAGACGATTCGGCCTTGGAAGATATGTGCGCCCGCATCTATGGCGAGGTGCTCAACGACCCACTTCCAAAGATAAACGGTCGAAGAGGACACTCAGGGCGGGATTGACGTGTTTGTGAATTCGTCGTCAGGCCGTATTTCACGCCGATCGCCAGCGGGAGCGTCGGCAGGGCTTCGAGCACAAACACCCATTGCCAGCCGGCGTGACCGCCGACCAGGTGAAAGCGCTCCAGGATCCAGTCCGACAAAGGGCTGCCGAGCAAGCCGGCGATTGGAATGCCCGCCTGAAATATGGCAGTGACTTTAGCGCGGCGGCGATTCGGAAACCAGTACGTCAGATAGAGGATTACGCCGGGGTAGAAGCCGGCTTCGGCGACGCCGAGCAGGGAAGCGTACCGTGTAGAACTGCAATGGTGTCGTGACAAATGCCATGACTCCTGAGAGCAGGCCCCAGGAGATCATGATGCGGGCAATCCAGCGTCGCGCGCCGACACGATGCATGATTAGGTTGCTCGGTACCTCGAACAGCATGTAGCCGATAAAGAACAGCCCTGCGCCGAGCCCATAGGCCGCCTCGCTGAATTGCAGGTCGGCCAGCATGTTGAGCTTGGCGATGCCGATATTCACGCGATCGCGATACGCGACGACGTAGCACAGCATCAGGAACGGGATGAAGCGCAGGGCGACCTTGCGATAGGTGGCGTCTTCAAATGCGTAAGTGTCAGGCCGCCCCTGAACATCGGGCGATGCTGCTCCATGAAAGTGTCTCCTTGTATTGTGGGGGGCGCGACGACGAGAGGGTCAGGCTGCCTGTTGCATCGCGCCAGAAGCATGGCCGGCCAGTGTTGCGGCGTAATCCTGGAACCGGCGAAGCTCCTCGGGCGGGACGAGCGAGCCGCCGGTGGCCCAGATCACATGCGTGGCGTCGTGCATGTGCAATCCGTGATCGCGCACATACGCCTGGCCCTCGGGCGAGCGACGCAGCCAGCCCGGGCCTCCGATGCCGGCGGCCGCTGACGGCTCGACTTCCACGCCCATCGACGTCTTGAGCGCGAGCAACTGAACGTAGAGTTGATCGTCGGGGACGGTGAACACGCCGGCGAGTTGGGAAGCCATCAACGGGCTGACCAGATGGGATGCCTGGCCGACGGCGAGGCCATCGGCGTCGGTCCGGTTATCCAGGCCGATGTCGTAGACGGATACGGGAGCTTGCGCACCTGAGGCCAACTGCACCAGTACGCATGGCGAGGCCACGGGCTCGGCGAAGAAACAGTGCACATGCTCGCCGAACAGTGCCTTGAGCCCGTAAGTGATACCACCGGGTGCGCCGCCGACACCGCAGGGCAGATAGATGAAGAGCGGATGCGCGGCATCCACGACGCGGCCGGCTTCGGCCAGCTGGCGCGCCAGGTGGCGTGCCGCGGCAGCGTATCCGAAGAAGAGCAGGGCGGAGCGCTCGTCATCAACAAAATGGCAGCGCGGCGCTGCCAGCGCCTGGTCCCGGCCAGCTGCCACTGCTTCAGCGTAGTCGCCTTCATGTTCCACGACGCGTACGCCGCGTTTGCGCAGGCGGTCCTTCTTCCACGCCTTGGCGTCCGCGGACATATGTACAACCGCATCGAACCCGAGAGCAGCCGCCATCACGCCGATGCTCAAGCCGAGGTTGCCCGTGCTGCCGACCGTTACCGAGTATTGCGAGAACAGCGCGCGCGCTGCCGCCGTCGCCAGCAGGCGGCGATCACCCGCAGGCTTCAGGACACCGTGCTCGATCGCGATAGATTCGGCAATCGCCAGCACTTCATGAAAGCCGCCGCGAGCCTTGATGGAACCTGCAATCGGCAGTTCGTCGTCCCGCTTGATGAACCATGCCCCCTCGGCGCCATCGTTGCCGACGATCGCGTGTTGGAGTGCGGTGGCCGGCATCAATTGCGATTCCACTTGCCCATGGCTTGACCCCAGTTCGGGAAACAGCGTCGCCATGAGTGGTGCACAGCGCGCAAGGCGCGCCTCGGCCGATGCGATCAGTTCCGTCGATGGGGCGGAAGCCGGCAGGGGTTGCCCCAGCCTCGGATTCAGCCAAAGCAGCGGCTGTCTCGATTGAAGTATTTCTAATAGATCACGAGTGAGCGGCAGGGTGGCCATCACGTCCTTCTCCAAGGAATTCCTTATGAACCGTGATCGTAGACGCTGTAATCGTGCAAAAATAGCGATCGTTTCTAACGCATGCATTAGTCAGGCTAATACGAATGCAGCTCGATTCCTCTGTTCTCGGCGCGTTGCGGTGTTTCGAAGCCGCGGGGCGCTTGCTGAGCTTTACCAAGGCCGCCGAATCGCTGAGCCTCACCCAAAGCGCGGTGAGCCAGCAGATTCGCCATCTGGAAGACCGTCTCGGCTACATGCTCTTCGTGCGCCAGCCGCGCAACTTGAAACTGACGCCAAAGGGTGAGGCTATGTTCGAGACGACCACGCGCGCACTGCACGAGATTCAGCAGACGATCCAGCGACTCGGCCTGCCAAATGCGCCTTTGCAGGTCAATTGCCTGCCGTCGTATGCGCTGCAATGGCTGATGCCGCGCCTGACTGAGTTCCACCGCGAGCAGCCGGACGTATCCGTGCGCCTGAAAGCCGAGTTCCAGGCCCTGGACAGGCAATCGATGGAGGCGGAAGACATTGACGTGGCAGTGCGTTACGACCCCGTCCGCTACAGCCAGTTGCAAGCTGACGTTTTGCTGGACGAGTTCCTGATTCCGGTGGCCACACCCGAGTACCTCACCCAGCATCCTGGGCTATCTGACGGGGCTTCGCTCGACGGCGTCGTGTTGCTGCATGACGCATCGCCATGGGTCGGCGCAGCCGAGTTTGTGGAATGGCGGACATGGCTTGAGGCCTTTCACCCGACATGGATTGGGCATCTGGAGGGGCCGCAGTTCAATCTGTCGAGCCTTGCCATCAGCGCGGCGTTGAACCACCAGGGGGTGGCGATGGGGCGTACGGCCCTGGTCTATGACGAGATCAGGAGCGGACGGCTGGTGAATGTCTTCGGCAAGCACGTACGCGCGCCGGCGCGCTACATGCTGCTTTCTCGTAATCCTGAGGATAGGCGCGTGATCATTTTCTCGACGTGGCTCAAGGCAGAGTGTGCGCGCTTCGATACCGCGCGAATGGAGTTGCTTTCGCTGGATGGAGTACCGCGAAGAGCCAGGTTGGGGCGTTGATTCGATAGCCCCTTGGAAGAGAGCCCTCCCAGGCCAGGCTTGACGAGCTTGCCGAGAAGCGGATAGATTGACGCAACCATGAGCCGCCGCCCCGCCTCCCTCTCTCTTGATCTCACTGCGAACCAGCCGCAGTGGGGCGCGCGCGCCAAATCCAAAAAACAGTCGCTCATCTGACCGGAGCGTGCTGTTCCGTCAGTTGAGCGACGGAACAGCATCAGTGTAGAAGACGGTCTGCCAATCCCTCCCTTGCCGTCTTGAGCGCATCTTGCTCCGTCGCTTGCCTGCGCGGTTTCCGAATCGGTCGATCCGGAGCATGCAATGCAAGAAGTGGATTATCTCTATCGTGGTATCTGGCTACCCCTGGTCACCCCTTTTCGCAACCATGAGGTGGATCACGTCGCGCTGCGGCGGCTAGTGGCCCATTACCGCGGTAGCGGCTTGGCGGGGTTGGTGGTGTGCGGGAGCACCGGCGAAGCCGCCGCGCTCGATGAGGCGGAACAGTTGGCCGTCCTGGATACCGTGCTGGCCGAGGCCGGGGAACTGCCGGTCATGATGGGCTTGGCTGGCAACAATCTTCGGGATGTGTTGAGCCGTCTGGACAGGATTGGCGAGCGTCCGCTGGCGGGGGTCTTAGCGCCTGCACCGTACTACATAAGACCGTCGCAGGAAGGATTGAAGGGATACTTTCGCGACCTGGCCGATAGATCTACGGCACCGCTGGTGCTGTATGACATCCCCTACCGAACCGGTGTGACGCTGAGCGCCGAAACGCTGCTCTCGTTGGCGAACCACGGCAATATTCGAGGTATCAAGGACTGCGGCGGTAACGCTGAAACTACACAGGCGTTGATCGCCGATGGCCGCCTAGCTGTCCTTTCGGGAGAGGACCACCAACTGCTTGCCACGCTGTGCATGGGCGGTCAGGGCGCAATCGTTGCGTCAGCGCACATTCGGCCTGATCTCTTCTCGGCGTTGTGGCGCGCTGTGGCTGAGCAGCGTCTGAGCGTCGCGCGCCACCTTTTCCATGCCTTAATTCCCCTGATTCGACTCATGTTTGCAGAACCTAACCCAGGTCCGGTCAAGACATTACTGGCCAGGCATGGCTGGCTGTCTGATGAACTGCGTTTGCCAATGACGTCGGCTTCAACCGCGCTCGCCGAGCAATTGGCAATTGCATGTGACGCGTTGGATTCAGTACGTGCGAATGCGTTGTAATTGCGCAGGCTAGAGGTAGGCGTACGGTCACTGCCGTA
This sequence comes from Cupriavidus sp. FW305-F7, assembly GCF_058782875.1. Lineage (NCBI taxonomy): Bacteria > Pseudomonadati > Pseudomonadota > Betaproteobacteria > Burkholderiales > Burkholderiaceae > Cupriavidus > Cupriavidus sp. FW305-F7. Next base: position 85,721 of record NZ_JBYSYC010000015.1, read on the forward strand.
TGCCTGCCATGTTCAAGGCAGAAGTTCGGCAGAGGCGTGTCTCGGTGAGAGCTGCGCGTATGAAAGGCACCACAGCACCAGATGCGGGGGAAAGTTGCCCGCAAATACACTATGCGCACCGGTTCAGCCAGCCAGGCGGTACCGCTCGGGTGCATGCAGGAAATCCAACCTTTTCTCCACAGGAAAACAGAGGTATTCCAACAACTCACGGGCATGAAGCGTGGATATCACCGTCCCGCATCGCGAGAGCCGCGTAACTCCGCTCAAGCGCGGAAATTTCGACCTCATTTTAGGACGTGGCCTACAGCCGGCACTACGCACGTAGCTTATAGATCTTCAGTTCAATGACGAACGAGGAGAACTATGGTTGACGTTCGCTGCGCGCTACGAAATGGAGACGCGACCAGTACCGGAGGCATGCGTGAGCTCCTGGCTGCGTTCCTATACCCCTTTCAGCTGTCGGAAAAAGACACAACAGTCGATGTCATACATATGCAGTATGCCTGCGGAGAGTGCCACGTACAGTATCGAGTGCTAAAGGCTGGCGACGCGAACGGCCAGACACATGCCAGAACGTTCGGCAACGAGAGCGATACCCCGATGCGGTTTATCGGATGGGATGTTGTCGTGCTGCACAAGGGGTCTGACAAACCGCTGCTCAAATATCGGAATGTCAGCGCCTTGTCTGCCGAGGCTTGCGCAAGTCCCGTGCTTCGCCTGAGGGGGCAATTCAAACGTAAGCTGCTCTACACGTTTCTTTATTCCGGAGGCCGGTACGATGGCATATATTTTGATGCGCACACCGCTTCCATCGTGCCGCAAGACCGCCATGGCTGTAAGGCGAATGGCGGGGCATCGATACGATAGCCGTTCATCTGTAGCGCTCCGATGATCCGCCGGGCCGGTTCTCCAGTCGCGCCCGACATGCTCGCGAGGTTATGCGGCGAATCCGCAATTGTTTGTGCCGCGATAAGTGGGGGGGGGGCTGGGTCGAGGCCGCGATGCGTGCCGTTGTCGGTGCGCAACTAAAGTATGTGGAACGATCGATTTGCCCCCATCCGCTCTCCTATTTGCTCGCCGCCTGCACTGCCTGCTCCACCAGCGTCGCAAACAGCGCATGAAGATGCGTGGTCGGATGGACCTCATCAGCAAACATATAGGTCTGATCAGCGTCCGGCACCGTGTAGGTCTTCGGTGAGCAGAACAGCGAACTCACTTCGATCTCCTTGGACAGAAGCTGCAGGTTGCAGCCGGTCCCGGTATTGCTGACCTGGAATCCCTTCTCCTTGAAATGGGCAAGGACATCGTTGATGAAGCCGAACTGATCAATGTTGATGACCTGGTTCTGGATGCCTGCAGTCTGGAGCGCGTTCGTCAACGCAGAATTGAAGGTGAGCGTCATCCCGGTGAGAAGGGACCCGAGGCTGTTGTCGCTGACCCCCAACGGCGACACGCCGATATTGCCAACGTTTGAGACAACGACATGCTTGGCACCGGATTGGAGGATCTTTCCGACGATTGCCGCCAATTGCTGCGCGGCAAGCGTCACGGCCTGATTCGCATCACCAAGTGTCTCACTTCCTCCTACAACCGCGTCGGCGTGGATCAGGATATCACTGCCGCCTCCCTGGACAAGAACAAGCTGGCCGTCATTGAAGTTGCCGTGCGCTGAAAGGTGGTTTTGCAGCTGCGTTGCAATCGGCACCGTCAACGCGCCGAGTCCATTCGCCTTGAAGTTGATGCCATTGGGATCCGTTACACGGGCGCCTCCCTGGGCGTAACCCAATCCGTCTGCGTGATTCCGCACTGGCGCACCATAGCCACCGGTTTGCGCCGCGGTCAGTGTCCCGCCGAAGAAGTTTGCAACATCCTGGGTCCACACCTGCCCAGGGTTGGTGGTGAAACGCCCGCCGCCGACCAGTTGCGCAACTGGCGCATAGGTTCCTACATCAGAAATGCTGTCGCCAAACGACACCACCTGGAATTGGAGAGGCGGATTGACAGCTGGTTTCCCGTCGTCACCTCCGCCGCAGGCGGCGAACAGTGCCACAGTGACACATAGAAGCCCTGAGCGGACGAGATCGAAAAGGGATTGATGGCGTGCTTTCATGGGAACCGTCCAATGGTAAGTGCCCCAGTCGTTCGCGCCCATCAAGGCGCCAATGGAGTGAAACGCGCTTGTATGACGTAACAGACAAAGAAACCGCCCCTTTACTGTCAGTCAGCAAAGTATTTACGCGCGCTTGCTCGACTTCCCAGGCCTGGAACCGCAGCCTCGACAGTTGCCTTGTCACTAGCGGGGCAATCGAACTCTGTTTAGTACAAAGCTATTGGGTTTCACGGGAAAGGCAAGTGGAATAGAAGCAGGCAGCAGCCAGGGCGTTGCGAGCCGCAGGCGTTTGCCCAACGACTGCTAAACGCTGTGTACAGGTGGAGCCCCGGCTGCCACCAGGGACGCTCGATGCGCCGTGTAAATAATGCTCGCTGCACGTGCGAGATGTTTCATGACTGAAGCATTGTTAATTCCGTGCAGACCAGACTTCAAGCGCGATGACTTGGTATTGCCATGGCAGCGCCTACGATTTCCTTCAACGACGGCTGATGACCGGCCAGGCGGGTTTGGAAAGTTGTCGAGAGTAGAGCGAGATGTGCGATGCCGGGATCAGCTGAACGCCCCAACCGACTCAAGCCAGTGCAGTCCTTTGAGATGATGCGCGAAGGCGCGCCGATGCTCGGCGACTTCAGCCTGCAATGCCTGGCCCAGGGGGACTCCTGGTTCTCCATTAATACGTTGAGGCCGTTTAGCGGCTCAAATCTGCTGATGAACATGTGGCTGTCGCGCAGCGCCATCGCCGTGGATTGCGCGGATCCTGGCGATACCCTGGCGCATATGCTCGACAGCCGCCAGGATCCCCTGTTCTACAGTTTCCTCGTCGGTCCGCACGACCAGGCCTGGAGCGTCATCCTGTTGTCCGGTGGCGGCAATGACCTGATCGACGCCATCCAGACCACGCCGAACGATGCCAACGGCCATCGCAGGCCGCCCAACGACAGACTGCTGTTGACCGAAGATGAATGGGATGGCCCTGACGCGATCAGTACATTTATCTCCCGACCGGGCTGGATTGCATTCACACGGTATATGCTGGACCAGTACCGAGCCCTGGATTTCTTGCGCCGGATCAGCGCGCAGAACCAGAACACGCCGATCATCACGCACACCTACGACTACGCCACGCCGCGCAACAGCGGTGCGGGGCTGGGCCGTGGGCCATGGTTGTTTCCGGCGCTGCAGGTTTATGGCATTCCCGAGGGAAATTGGATTGACCTGGCCAATGAATTCACCGACCGACTTGCCGATGAAGTCATTCGCCAGGCCGGTATCCCGAATTTTCATGTGGCCGAGACGCGCGACACGCTGGACCCGGCCGGGACCGACGACGATGGCGCCACGGCAGACTGGGAGAACGAGATTCACCCGACTGCGGACGGCTACGGAAAGCTCGGGGTAAAGTTCGTCGACAAGATCGCGGAGGTTCTCCATATTCCCTGAGCGAAAGCTCGCAGTTCCACCGTCGACGCGTGGTCTGGTCTGCCAGTCACGCCGGACACCCTCGCGAGGGTTGCGCGGGAAATCCGCAGTTGCTGACGCCGCTTGATAAGTGGAGAATCAGATGGCGCCCGTAACGGTTTCCTCTTCCCTCAATCCGTAGCTCGCCCCCTGCGACGACGCCTGCATAAGCGCCGACCATCGTGACGTCCTCACCCCCCTTGCGCACCACCCGCCTGCATTTTGACCTCACCACCGTCCAGCTTTTCATCGCCGTGGCCGACGCCGGCAGCATTACCCGCGGCGCGGAGCGTCTCCATCTGGCCCCCGCTGCCGCGTCAAGACGCGTGCTCGAACTGGAAGCCCAACTAGGCGTCTCCCTCTTCGAACGCCTCCCCCACGGCATGGCCCTGACCGAAGCCGGTCGCGCACTGCTGGCCCACGCCCGCGGCATCACCCATACCGTCCAGCGCATGCAGGACGACGCCGCCTCCTTCGTCGGCGGCGACCTGGGCGTGGTCCGGGTAGCGGCGCCAAAGTCCGCAGTCATCCAGTTCCTCCCCTTCGACATCCAACGCTGCGCCGTCGCCTGCCCCGGCGTGCGCATCGACCTGCAGGAAATGAACAGCGCGGAAGTCCAGCAGTCGCTGCGCCGCGGCACCGTGGACATCGGCATTTACGACGGCAGCTTGGGCGTGATCGACCTGCCGACCGCGCCCTATCGGAATGACGAACTGGTCCTGGTGGTGGCGCGCGGCCATGCGTTGGCGCGGCGCCGCAAGGTCACGCCGGACGACGTGCTGGACTGCGACCTGATCGTGCTCAGCGAGAGCTCGGCGATCTCGATCGTGCTGGAGCGGCTGGCGGAGGAGGCCGGCCGCGTGCTGCGCATGCGCATGCGCGTGGGCGGCTTCGACAGCATGGCCGCGCTGGTGGCGCAGAACCTGGGCGGCGGGGTGATGCCGGAGGCGATTGCGCGTGAGGTGGCGGGCGGCAGCCGCTTTGTGCGGCTGCCCATTGCCGCGCCCTGGGCGCAGCGGCAGTTTGTGCTGTGCCATCGGCCCCATGGGACACTTTCCTCGGCGGCGGTCAGCGTGCTGGCGGTGCTTGCGCAAAACGCGAAACCAGAATCCCCCAAATAGCGATAGCCCGCGGCGGATGCATTGCGGATGATGGCTCCATAACTACAGGACGGAGACACGCAATGCAGCGCAGACAATTCATTCTGGCGGCAGCGGCTGGGCTGGTGATGCCCAGCCTGGTGCGAGCCGCCGATATCGCCGGCCCGGTGCGCATTGTGGTGGGCTTCGCCCCCGGGGGCGGCACCGACGTGCTGGCACGCGTGATCGGGCAGAAGCTGGGGGTCATGTGGAACACCAGCGTGCTGGTGGAGAACAAGCCCGGCGCCACCGGCGCCATCGCCGCCGCCTATGTGGCCAAGCAGCCGCCTGACGGCACTACCTTGCTGATGGCGCATGTGAACAGCCACGCGATCGCCCCGGCGCTGCTGGACGTCAAGTACGACCCGCGCACCGACTTCACGCCGATTTCGATGGTGGGCGTCACGCCCAATATGTTGACCTGCCGTCCGGAACAGAAGGTGCGCAGCGTTTCGGACATCGTGGCGCTGTGCCGGCAGAAGCCGGGGAAGATCTCCTTTGGTTCGTCCGGCATCGGTTCGGCGCAGCACCTGGCGCTGGAGATGTTCCGGTTGCAAGCCAGGCTCGACGTGGTGCACGTGCCTTACAAGGGCTCGGGCCCGCTGGTGGCGGACCTGATCGGCGGGCAGATCGACTATGCGTTCGACACCATGACCGCCGCCACGCCATTTATCCAGCAGGGCAAGGTGATTGCGATCGCGCAGACGCGCCTGAAGCGCGCGGCCAGCCATCCCAATGTGCCGACGCTGGCTGAGTCCGGCTTTCCCGGGCTGGACGCGGCGTCGTGGTACGGCCTGGTGGGCCCGAAGAATATGCCGCCGGCGCTGGTGCAGCGCATGAACGCGGACGTCAACCGCGTGCTGGCCATGCCCGACGTTGCCGAGCGGCTCAAGAGCTTTGGCGCCGAGGACTCCGGCGGCACCAACCAGCAGTTCGGTGCATTCATCGCCTCTGAGTCCACCAAGTGGGCCAAGGTCGTGAAGGACGCCGGCGTAAAGGCCGAGAGCTGAGCGCTGCAAGACGATGGCCGAGAACCGACGCACGCGCGCACGTTGCCCCATCCATTTATCCAGGAAGAAGCACCCCATGACAGATTTCCGCGACTCCGGCGCACAGGCGCCTGCCTCCACCTTGCCGCTGGCCGGCGTGCGCGTGCTCGACGTCAGCCAGGTCATGGCCGGGCCCTACGCCTGCATGCTGCTGGCCGACCTCGGCGCCGATGTGATCAAGATCGAACCGCCCGATGGAGGCGACCAGACGCGCGGCGCGATGGGCTTCAAGATGAAGGGCTCGGACAGCATGGGGTTCCTCAACATGAACCGCAACAAGCGCAGCGTCACGCTGGATCTGAAGACCGAATCCGGCCGGCAGGTGCTCTATCGCCTGGCGGAAACGGCTGACATCCTGGTGGAGAACTACCGCCCCGGTGTGATGAAGCGGCTGGGGATCGACTACGAGACCCTCGCCAGGATCAATCCGAAGCTGGTCTACTGCAGCATCTCGGGCTTTGGCCAGAGCGGGCCGTGGGCCGGGCGGCCGGGCTTTGACCTGATGGCGCAGGCGATGTCGGGCGTGATGAGCGTCACCGGCTACCCGGGTGGCGCGCCGGTGAAGGCGGGCGTGCCGGTGGCAGATATCGGCTGCGCACTGTTCGCGACCTACGGCATGCTGTCTGCCTACATCGGCGCCAGGGAGACGGGCAAGGGGCAGTATGTCGATGCGTCGCTGTTCGATTCCGCGCTGGCGTTCTCGGTGTGGGACACCTGCGAATACTGGGGCACGGGCCGCGAGCCCGAGCCGCTGGGCACGGCCAACCGCATGAGCGCGCCCTACCAGGCGATGAAGTCCGCCGACGGCTACTTCGTCATGGGGGCCACCAACCAGAAGCTGTGGCAGCTGCTGTGCAACACGCTTGAGCGGGCCGATCTGCTGGCGGACGAGCGCTTTGCCACCGTGGCGCTGCGCCTGGCCAACCGGCAGCAACTGATCGCGACGCTGGAGGCGAGCTTCGTCAAGGAGAGCAGCGACTACTGGATCGAACGCCTGCTCGGCGTAGGCATCCCGGCTGGGCCGATCCTGACCTACCCGCAGGCCTTCGACAGCGAGCACGGCCGGCACCGCCAGATGCGCATCGAGATCGATCATCCGATCGAGGGCAAGGTGCCCAATATCGGCTTCGCCGTGAAGATGGGCGGCACGCCCCAGCAGGTACGGCGCCCCCCGCCGCTGCTTGGCCAGCACACGGAAGAAATCCTGGCCGAACTGGGTATTCCGAAGGACGAACAGCAGTCGCTGGCTGTAGCCGGCGCATTCGGATCATGAAGGCCGCGCTGCCGCCGGAAGGCGGTTCCGGCAACGACGGACAGGTCACGCTCACGATGCAGGGGCAGGTCGCGACGCTGACGTTCGACCGTCCTGCCGCGCGCAATGCGATGACGTGGGCCATGTACGAGCAACTCGGCACGCATTGCCGCAGGCTTGCGGCGCAAGGCAATGCGGGTGCGCGCGTGGTGGTGCTGCGCGGCGCGGGCGGTGAGGCTTTTGTTGCTGGCACCGACATCGCGCAGTTCCAGCAGTTCTCCAGCGGCGACGACGGGGTTGCCTACGAAGCGCGTATCGACGAAGGCATCCGCCTGGTCGAGCAACTGCCGATGCCAACTGTGGCGGTTATCGAAGGCTGGGCGGTGGGCGGCGGCCTGGCTATCGCTACTGCGTGCGACTTCCGTGTCGCTACTCCCAAGGGCCGCTTTGGCGTGCCGATTGCGCGCACGCTGGGCAATACGCTGTCGGCGTTGAATCTTGCCAAGCTGCGAGCGGCCTGGGGGCTGCAGCCGGTGCGCCGCATGCTGCTGCTGGCGCAGATCCTCGACGCGGACGCCGCGCTGGCCTGCGGTTTCCTGGAGGGCGTATATGCCGCGGAGGCGCTAGAGGCCGAGGTCGCTTCGCTATGCGACCGGCTTGGCGCGCTGGCGCCTGTCACGCAGACGGTCGTTAAGGAGGCGTTGCGGCGCCAGACCGTGCAGTCGGTGGCCGACACGGACGATCTGGTGCGGTTGTGCTATGGCAGTAGCGACTTTCGTGAAGGAGTGGATGCGTTTGTGGGCCGGCGGTCGCCGGTGTGGAAGGGGAGTTGAAAGTCGGGGCCTGGTACGCTAGCCGCCGGTGTTTCACAGCTGAAACGATCTGGCCGATTTACCGCGCAACCGACACACCGGGCAAGCGTCACGCACCCGCCCGTCACCCTCCCACCACGGGTGGCCCGCGATATGCATCAGATTATTGCTTCGGGCGATGAAGACGCTCGAGCATGCATGCCTGAACCTGTGCCGTGCAGTGGATGTCTCCAGCGCGGCTGGTGGCGGAATCGGGTGCCAGATGGCATCAATGCGGTCTGTGCCGTCACCGCTCCGGCTGTCTGGTTGCCGTCTCAGGAAGGAGCGCGCCATGAAAAACAAGCTTCCCCCGATTGCCACACTGGCCTTCGGCGTCTGCCTGACGATGTCTGCGGCATTGGCTGCCCCTGCGGGCAGCATGATCAAGGTCACCGCCGACGAGATCAAATGGGCGGACCTGCCACTGATACCGGGTGCCAAACTCGCCGTTCTCGAGGGGCAGATGGACAAGAAAGAGCCGTTCACGGCCCGGATCAAGTACCCGCGGATGCTAAGGTGGCAGCGCACTGGCACCCAGGCGTGGAGCGGGTGACCGTGCTTTCAGGGACGTTCAACTATGGCATGGGCGACAAGCTCGACCCGGAAAAGACCTCGCCGCTCGGCCCCGGCAGCCTGATTGTCATGCCACCCAAGATGCACCATTTTGGCTGGACGAAGGACGAAACCATTATCCAGATCAATGCGACGGGGCCCTGGGCTTTCAACTTCGTCAACCCGGCTGATGATCCCAGGAAGAAGAAGTGATGCCTGGTGCCGGGCGATCCGGGCGAGGCAACATTCGGCACACCGCCGGATGGGCCGGGGCAGCTTTCGGGCTGGCAGATGCCGTGGGGCAGGGGGCTACGGACGTGCTCCAGCGCCTGCCTGTCCAGGAGACCGGTGACATCGCCGAACTCCTGCCGCAGCGCTGGATATCGGCCCCCTCCACCGCCGTACTCAACTGTTTGGAGGATTCCATTCAGACAGGATTTGCCGATACTTCGATGGATTCAGTCCGGGCGCATTGGCCAGGAATCCAGGCAAGGGGTAACCATGGCGATATTCCTGAGGTTGGCCGCAGGCTTGTTCCTGATGTCTCAAATTGGCGCAAGCAGCGGGCAGGACCAGGCGCGCATCGCGCGTGGCAAATACCTGATGGAGGGGGTGGTGGCTTGTGGCAATTGCCATGTTGCCCGAGCGGAAAATGGGGCGCCTGTCTTCTCCAGGGGCCTGTCGGGTGGCATGGTCTTCGATCACCCGCCGTTCAAGGCGTACGCGGCCAACATTACGCCAGACCCTGAGACAGGGATCGGCAAGTGGACCGATGCACAGCTCGGCAAGGCGATCCGCGAAGGTATCCGGCCGGACGGGACCATCATCGGTCCGCCGATGCCTATCGAGTTCTACCGGCGCATGTCTGACGCAGACCTGGCAGCGATCATCGCCTATCTGAGGGTACAGCCGCCCGTGAAGAATACCGTCAGGAAGTCCGAGTACAACATCCCGTTGCCGCCCAGCTACGGCCCGGCTGTGAAAGGCGTTAGCGCGCCCTCGCCCAAGGAGACGATCACGTATGGCCGGTACCTCGCCGATATCGGGCATTGCATGGAATGTCACACGCCGCGGGATGAAAAGGGAGAGCTGGTGCTCACGCGTCTGGGCGCCGGCGGCCAGGTGTTCAAAGGTCCTTGGGGCGAGAGTGTGGCACGCAATCTGACTCCCCATGAGAGCGGGCTCAAGAACTGGAGCAAGGAAGAGATCGCCCAGGCCATCCGAGGCACAGGCAAGAACGGCATGCACTACAAGCCGCCCATGGCGTTCGACTGGTACAAGAACATCAGTGGTGCCGACATGAACGCGCTGGTCGCTTACCTTGGCTCGCTCAAGCCGCAGCCATTCGGCGGCAAGGAGTAACCGGCCCGGCCGCGTCGACAAATCTCTGCGCGCTGCCTTGCGGGATCTTCGTCTCCCAATACCGCTGCGCTAGGCAAGTATTGCGCTCCGGCCCGTTGGCTGTCTCATTCTGCCAGCGCGCAGGAGATCCGCATGATGGCAAGCCCTCGACCAGCGTAGCAAGATGCTGGCTACGACTTCGTTTCCGCCGATTCCAGAGTCCTCTCAACGCCCGCTCGGGCCAGTCCAAAGACAATGCTCCGATCCACTCGGATTGTGCTTATTTTCTGGTGTCACTTGACAACCAGTCATTGCCCATCTAGTGGACGTCAAGCTTGAGTACAGCGGTGATTTGGCCATCATGCGCTTCCGCGTGCGGGTGCCGGCCAGCGGCGGGAAGAAGAAAGTGGACGCAGCCGGGCTGGAGGTCTACCGGGTGGTGAATGGCAAGATCCGCTCGAAAGAGGCCTACTGGAAGCAGGTCTCCTGGCCGGACGCCAAGTAAGCGCGACGGGCTGGTGCAACCGCGGCCTGTCGCGGTTGCCTCCACACACTCATGCGGCGTGTAGCGCCGGCGGGAGTTCCAGCAGCAACGGCTGCGCCAGCGTGCGCTCCTCGCAGTTGTTGCCATCCCCACCGCGATCGATCACGGCAAAGCGCGCCGGCACGCCCACGGCCAGCAGCATGTGGTGCCAGACGCCGCGGCGGTAGTTGACGCCCTGCCGCCCGTTGGTGATGAAGGCGCGCAGCGAAGCGGGATCCAGCACGTCGCCAGCTGGCGCCACCACGATCACAAAGGGCTGCTCCGATAGCGGGATAAAGGCCTGGCTGCCGAGCGGATGGCGTTCCAGCATTGCGATCTCCAGCGGATACGCGTAGGGCTTGGCCTCGAACAGGTTGATCAGGGCCCGGCCACCTTCCAGTTCGACGGCAGCCAGGTCGTGGTGTCGCATGACCATGCCGCCGTTGATCGGAAAGGCGCCGGGGTCGCCGGCTGGGCGCGCCTCGATCACGTCACCGAAGGGCGCAAAGGCGGCCGCGCTCAGCGGCAGCGGATGCAGGCGCACCATGGCTGATGCCATGAGCGGGGGCGTGGTTCCCATCAAAGTCTCCTAGCTGAAGGTCGGGCCGGCAAGCGGCTGTCTGCCCTGTGGCACGCATCATGTGGGCCAGCCTCAACTGGTCGGACCAGTTGTGCCGGATTTTGCAGCAAGTCTCGATTTTGCACAAGCGGCGGAGTTTGGTGCGATCCCCACGCAAGCGGGCACTCTCGCCAAAATCGGCCTGCAGATACGGGCTTTCCCCAGTCCAATCGCTCCTTGACACCGGCAAGGTGCCTCCCTACCATTCGGCATCTACTGGTCAGACCGGTATGACGATTTGGCGTCGTGCCGGATGCGATCCAGGCTTTGCCACGCCGATGACTCGAACAAAACCAAGGAGACTTCCATGATTCCGACTGAAACCGCCCATGCCGGGCCGGATGCCATTTCCGTGCCGCAGGCGCAGGCGCAGGCACAGGCCAGGGAGGACGCGGTGTACCGCAAGGTGGCCTGGCGGCTGTTGCCGTTCCTGATGCTGTGCTACGTGGTGGCCTACCTGGATCGGGTCAACGTGGGCTTTGCCAAGCTGAGCATGCTGGCCGACCTGCAGTTCAGCGAGGCGGTCTACGGGCTGGGCGCGGGGCTGTTCTTTATCGGCTATTTCTTCTTCGAGGTGCCCAGCAACCTGCTGATGCACCGCATCGGCGCCAAGGCCACCATCTCGCGCATCATGATCCTGTGGAGCCTGATCTCCGCGGCGATGATGTTCGTGCAGACCAGCACGCAGTTCTATGTGCTGCGCTTCCTGCTGGGCGCGGCGGAGGCGGGCTTCTATCCCGGCATGATCCTGTACCTGACCTACTGGTTCCCGTCGCACCGGCGCGCGCGCATGGTGGCGCTGTTCATGGCGGCGATTCCGATCTCGGGCATCTTCGGCGGGCCGCTGTCGGGCTGGGTGATGGAGGCCATGCACGGCGTCAACGGCCTGCGCGGCTGGCAGTGGATGTTCGTGATCGAGGCCGTGCCGTCGCTGCTGGTGGGCGTGGCCGTGCTCTGGTACCTGGACAACAACATCCAGTCGGCGCGCTGGCTGACGGCCGATGAAAAGGCGCTGCTGGAGCGCAATATCGCCGCCGAAAACGCACAGAAGTCCGCCCATATGTCGCTGCGCACGCTGGTGACGGACTCGCGCGTGCTGAAGATGACGATGATCTGCTTCTGCACGGTGATGGGCCAGTACGGGCTGACTTTCTGGCTGCCCACGCTGATCAAGCAGACCGGCGTGAAGAGCGTGCTGGACGTGGGTTTGCTGACCGCGATCCCGTTTGGCGTGGCGGTGTGTTCGATGATCCTGGTCAGCCGTAGCTCTGACCGCATGCGCGAGCGCCGCTGGCACCTGATCGTGCCGTTCTGCTGCGCGGCCACGGGCCTGGTGCTGAGCGCGGTCTTCAGCCATAACACTGCGCTGTCGCTGGCAGCGCTGGCGTTGGCCGCCGGCGGCAGCCTGGCTACCTCGCCGCTGTTCTGGAGCCTGCCGACGTCCATCCTGTCGGGCGTGGGCGCGGCGGCGGGCATTGCGCTGATCAACTCGTTCGCCAACCTGGCCGGCTTTATCAGCCCGTACATGATCGGCCTGATCAAGGATGCCACCCGGAGCACGGATGCCGCGATGTTCGTGCTGGCAGCGGTGCTGCTGTGCGGCGCGCTGCTGACCTATTCGGTGCCGGCCAGGCTGGTCAACAAGTAAGGGGCAGGACAGGCCGGTTTGTCGGCTAGAATTTCCGGCAACCGGCTTCGCGCCCCTTGTGCGTCACCTCTTACTGGTCACCCCCCCTCACGTATGACAGGATCTTCCACCTCCGTCGCCAACCAGGCTGTCAGCCTTATCCAGCAATGGGTGCGCGACGGCACGTTCCCCGCGGGCACGCTGCTGCCGGCGCAGCGGGAGCTGGCGGAGAAGGTCGGCATCAGCCGCGCGTCACTGCGTGAGGCGATCTCTACCTTGCAGGGAATGGGCGTGGTGGTGTCGCGCCCGGGCAAGGGCGTCTACGTGACGGCCGCCGGCGACAGCGCCGCAGCCACGCCGCCCTGGCGTTTTGCGGCCACGCATTCGCTGATCGATATCTACCAGTTGCGCTTCGCGCTGGAAGGGCTGACCGCACGGCTGGCCGCGCTGGCCATCTCCGAGAACGAGATCGAACAGCTGCGCCAGAACGCGGCCACGATGCAGCGGGCGATCGAGGCGGATGCTTATGACGAAGCCTCGCAGCTCGACTATGAATTTCACACGTTGATCGTCACGGTGTCCGGAAACCAGGTCATCCGCGAGATCCTGCGCGAAAGCGCCGAGGTGATGCGCGAGAGCCAGCGCCTGCCGTACTACCGGCGCGGCGCGCGCAATGCCACCTTCACCGAGCACAGCGCCATCATAGAGGCGCTGGCCGCCCGCCAGCCGGAGCAGGCGCAGCGCGCGATGGAGCGCCACATCATGCTGGCGGCGCGCCGTGCAGGCGTGCATTTCCCCACGGGGGACGAGAAAGAGGATTGAGCTGAGCGGGTGTCAGCCCAGCCGGAACACCCCGACCGCCCGGTTCAGCCCCTCCGTCTGCTGCCGCTGCACCCGCGCAGCTTCGGCGGCACTGGCCACCAACTCTGCATTCTCCTCGAATGCCGCCTGGATCTCCGCCACGCGCCGGGCCATGCCTTCGATGCCGCTGCGCTGGTTGTCGCCCAGCGTCGCCAGTTCCTCTACCAACGTGGCAAGCTTGCCGATGCTGGCCACCACCTCGTTCATGGTCTCGCCGGTATGGCCGACCAACTCGGTGCCGGCGTGGGCGCGTTCGACCGAGGTATTGATCAGCCCGCGAATCTCCTTGGCCGCGGCGCCACAGCGATGCGCCAGTTGCCGGACCTCGCCAGCCACCACCGCAAAGCCCTTGCCGTGGTCGCCCGCGCGCGCGGCCTCCACGGCGGCGTTCAGCGCCAGGATATTGGTCTGGAAGGCGATGCTGTCGATCACGCCGATGATCTCGGTGATGCGCCCGCAGGCCTCGTTGATCTCGCCCATGGTGTGGATCACCGACAGGATCTCGCCGCTGCCGCGCGCGACCACGGTGCTGGAGGCCCCGGCCAGTTCGCAGGCGCCGCGGGCCTGGTCGGCGCTGGCGCGGGCGGCCTGGGTCAGCGCCTGCATGTCCTGCATGGTGTGCGCCACGGTGCGAGCCTGTTCGTCGGTCCGGCGGGCGACGGTGGCGCTGGTGTCCAGGATGTTGCCAGCCGCGTTGGCCACGGTATCGGCGGTGTTGCGTACCTGCAGCAGTGTCTGGCGCACAGTGTCCAGCGTCTTGCGGAAGGCGCGCGCGAAGTCGCTGTCCGGGTGGGTGCCATCGGCGGTCAGCGTCAGGTAGCCGGGTTCGCGTTCGATGCCCGCGGCCAGGGCGCTCAGTTCATCGGTGGAGTGGGCATCGCGCTCCAGCCGCCACGCGATCACGCACAGCACGCCGGTCTGCACGATGACGAAGGCGGCGTGGAACAGCACCATATTGAAGCTCGGGTCGGTGAAGCAGATGGTGTTCCAGCCCCACTGCTGGAAGAAGTTGAAGCTCAGGTGATGCAACGCGATCACCGCCGCCGCCAGCAGGATCACGCGGAAGTCGCGGTAGGCCAGCAGCAGCGACAGCGAGACGAACACCAGGAAGTGGAATTCCACCTGCCCGTGCGCCTGGTGGATCAGCAGTGCGACGAAGATCATCAGCAGCACGGCCATCGCCAGCCGCGTAGCCAGGCGGGCGGGCAGGGTGACCGCCATCAGCGTGCCGAGCAGCGCCATTGGCAAGCCCAGCGCCAGCGTCAGCCCGGTCGACCCATAGTGATTGCCGACGATCAGCGACAGGAGGCTCAGCACCCACAGCATGGCCGTCATCAACTGGTCTGCGCGGCGGTGCACGCCTTGCAGCAGCGGGGTGTGCGGCGCGGCTTGCGCAGAAACGGAACTGCCCGCGGCACGGCGGGCAGGGATGGTCGCGGACAGCCGTCCGGTCAGGGCGTGGTCAGCGCTGATCATGGTTCCCTCGCAGCGTAAGTCGAGAAGACGCTGCACCCCGTTCGCCTGATGGCTAATTGTTCTAATGTCTTACTTTATGGTGTTGCGCGGCTGATTATATCGACGCCTATCGGCTGCGACAGGCCATGGCGCAGCCGCGCAACACCGCGGGAAAATTGCTGCAATTGAGTGATGTTCAGAGCCGGCGCCAGGCGCTACGATGTGCCGGCGCGGCCCGCGGCGCTGCTTCAGTCGCCATGCCTCAGTCCAGCCGGATATTGTTTTCCTTGATCACGTTGCCCCAGTACGCCTGATCCGCTCTGGTCGCCGCCGCGAACGCCGCCGGCTGCGTCGTCTTGACGATCAGCCCCAGCTCGGCCAGGCGCTGGCGGATCTCCGGCGCGGCCATCACCGTTTCCACATCGGCCGAGATCTTGTCGACGATGGCCTGCGGCGTGCCGGCGGTGGTGAACAGGCCAAACCAGGCCGGGCCATCCAGCCCCTTGTAGCCGAGTTCCTGGAAGGTTGGCACATCCGGCAGCATCGGCGCGCGGGTATTGCCGGTAACGGCCAGCGGCTGGAGCTTGCCGGTGCGCGCATGCTGACGCACGGTCATCGGCGACAGCGTGCCCAGCGAGATCTGGCCGCCGATCAGGTCGGTGGCGATGGGGGCTTCGCCCTTGTACGGGACATGGACCAGCTGGGCGCCCGCGCCCTTGAGGAAGACCTGCATGTAGAGATGGGCGCCGGTGCCAATGCCATAGGTGCCATAGGAATACTTGTCGGGCTGGGACTTGGCCAGGCTGATCATCTGCGGCAGCGTGCGCGGCATGGCGCTGCTGGCGGTTAGCACCAGGCTGGTGGTGCATAGCTGGCTGATGGCGGTCAGGTCGCGCAGCGGGTCGAACGGCGGCTTGGCCACCATATAGGGCGTCTGCACCAGGCTGGGCAGGGCCAGCAGCAGGGTGTAGCCGTCCGCCGGCGCCTTGGCGACCACGTCGGCGCCGATCATGCCGCCCACGCCGGGGCGGTTCTCCACGATCACCGGGCGCTGCCACAGCTTGCTGAGCGGGTCGCCCAGCGCGCGCGCCAGCACGTCGGTGGCACCGCCGGGCGGGTAGGGCACGACCAGACGCACCGGGCGCGACGGGTAAGCCTGCTGGGCCCGCGCCCGGTTGACTCCAAGGGTCGAGGCGGTGGCGGCCAGGGAACCTGCTCCCAGCCAGTGCAGGACTTTGCGGCGGTCGGCTTGCATCGTGTTTCCTCCAGTCGTTGACATCGTGTCGGTGCGCGGTACGGGTGCGCCAGGGCGCCAGTGACCACGGCAACCCGCAGCCTACGAGGCAGCGCCATGCCGGGGCATCGGCGGGATGGACGAAAAGAGTGGGGAGTACTTACCCGGGGGCATGTGCGGGAGGGTTTATGCGGCAGTGCCGCAATCCGAACCGGCGTTTCCCTTATGATGGGCGCCGCCGCCGTCTCTGCCGCTTGCCTGCCTGATCCCGTGCGGCGCCCGATCCATTTCTTGCTTGTTCCATCATGGCCCGCCTCAAACTCGACCTGCCTGCCGACCAGTTCTGCTACGCCACGCACCTGACCGTGCGCGTGACCGACATCAACTCGGCCAACCACCTTGCCAACGATTCGATGATCTCGATGATCTCCGAGGCGCGGGCGCGGTTCCTGTATGAATTCGGCAGCGAGGATGTTCGGCAGGAAGGGGTGGGCATCATCGTGACCGACCTGGCCACGATGTACCGCAACGAGGCACATGCGCGCGACCAGCTGCAGTTCGAGGTGGGGGTGATGGACTTCAACAAGTACGGCGGCGACATCATCTTCCGCATCACGCGGCCGGCCGATGGCGCGCTGATCGCGATGGCCAAGTCGGGCTTTGTCTTCTTCGACTACGTGGGGAAGAACGTGGTGGCGATGCCGGAGGGGTTTGCCGGGCGGTTCCCGAAGGTGAACTGGGTCGAGTAACCGCCAGCGTGGCGCTGTCTTTCGACAGCGCCACGTTCCTGCAAGAAATTCGGCTTACGCCTTGCGCTCGCCGCCCAGCGCCTCGGTGAGGTCGCTGAGCATGCCGGAGAGTTCGCCGGCCATCATGGTGAAATCGGCGTCGAAGCGCTCGTCTTCATCGTGCGCCGTGCCATCGGCCTGTTCCTTGATCACGTCGAGCGGGGCCACCTTCTTGACCACCAGCCCGTCGGTCAGCACGAACGACACCCGGTCGTTCCACGTCATCGCCAGGCGCGTGCAGCGCTTGCCGGCGGCGATATGGCGGCGCAGGTCTTCCGGGTCCAGCGGGTGGCGCACATAGCGCACGGTGGCCTTGCTTTCCGCGCCGGATTGCAACTCGATTTCCTGGTCGACGGTGAAGCCGCCCGGTGCCGCATCCCCGGCCAGCCATTCGGTCATGGCCGCCACCGGCGACTGGTTGACGTGCAGGTTGATCAGCGGCAGCGGATCCAGCGCCTTGAACAGCATGCCGCGCACTTCATCGGCCTTGGCCGTGGCGGCGGCGTCGATGGCAAGCCAGCCGTTGTCCGGGTCGATCCACACACGCGTGTCGCGGCGGATGCTGAAGGCGCGCGGCAGCAGTTCTTCGGTGACCTGCTCCTTCAGTTCCTTCATTTGCTTGCGGCCCGGCTTGTAGCCTTGCTGCTCTTCGACTTCCGCGGCGCGGGCGCGCGTGACCTGGTTGACCACGGTGGTGGGCAGCAGCTTCTTTTCGGTGCGCAGCGTCAGCAGCATCTGGCGGCCGACGGTATGGACCAGCCGGCCGTTGTCACGCGGCGAGGCCCAGCCCTGGGTCTGCATTTCGAGGCTGGTGCCGGGGAAGAAGGCGTGCTTCGCCAGGCTGGCTTCAACCTCGTCGGCGCTCAGCGACCACGGGGCGGAGAAACGATGGACCTGCAGATTCTTGAACCACATGGGAATTCGGCCAAAGGGACGAATTCTATCCTCTCGCGGCCCGCGGACGCGAAAAAGGAGGGCGCCGCGCAGCACGCAAGCCGCGCGGCGGTCACCGAAGGTCCGCCCTTACAGGTCGAGCTTGCTGATCTTGCTGCCCTCGAAGCTCAGGCCCGCCATCAGGCCGGCATTGGTCATGACGAAGCCGACGATGGGCTGCTGGCCGGTGTTGGTGTCCAGCACGCCGTTTGCGCCAATGGTGGCCACCGCCACAGTGGCATCGACGCCCGCGGTCCAGCCGCTGCTGCGCACGAACTTGTCGTAGGCATCCGGCGTCAGGAACATCAGGATCACGGCCTTGGACTGCGCACCGATCTGCCAGCCCACCGAGCCGGCGATCAGGCGGTAGTAGCCGCGCGTCGCGCCGCCCGAGCGCAGGGCACCGTCGCCATACTCGCCGCCGACGATAAAGCCCGCCGTCAGCGTCTTCGGGAACACCAGGATGCCGCGTGCTCGGTTGCCGAGCTCGCGCGAGCCCTTGACCGAGTCGTACAGGCGCGACAGCGTGCCGTCCACGCCGGAATCCAGCTCGCGCCGGCGGGCGGCCTTGTCGCTGGTGGCTTCGGGTTTGGTGGTGGTGCAGGCACCCAGGGCCAGGCTGCCAAGGGCCAGACCCGCGCTGGCCGAAAGGAAGGTTCGACGTTTCATCTCGTCTCCTTGGTGTTGTTGTCGTCTTTGAAGCATAGGCGCCGGAAGCACCCGGGCAAATGCCGGACCGCGCAGAGACGTTTCCATTTGTGACGAAGGTGGTGCCGGGGGGGCATTCGCGGCAAGAATAGTCAGTCTTGCGCCCGGAACGTCCCATGGCTGACACATGGGGGTGGCCAATGCGCCGTGACAGCATCATCCTTCCATGAAAAAACTCCTGACCGCCCTGCCGCTGGCCTTCCTGGCCGCGTGCGCTTCACATCCTTCGGGTTCTTCCAATGACGCCGGCGCCGCGGGTGCCGGATCGCAGTCGGCCGTCGACAGCAGCGGCTGGCAGGCGCTGCGCGCCAAATACATGGATTGCGCCCAGAAGAAGGCCAACGACAACCTGTCGGCCAAGGGCCAGCCCAAGGACGTGGCCAACCTGGCGCTGGCCGCGTGCGAGCCTGAACTGAACGCCATGCATGATTCCTTTCGCACCTACCTGGATGCGCAGATGTCGTCGTCGCACGGCAAGAGCAGCGCGCGCCAGGCAGCGGCGCGCGTGACCACCGATACGCGCGAAAAGGCGCGCAGCTACCTGGTGCGCTACGTTGAGCGCGAGCGCTACGTGGCCCGCGTACCCTGAGGGCACGCGCCCGGCAGCCTGGTCAGAGCATTTCCAGCGGGCCCGGGCCGTCGGGCGGCGGGAAGATGCGGTCGAGCTCGGCCAGCTGGGCGGCCGACAGCGTATGCGACAGCGCGCCCAGGTTCTCCTGCAGGCGCTCGCGCCGGCCGGTCTTGGGGATGGCGATGACGCCTTCCTGCGCCAGCAGCCAGGCCAGTGCCGCCTGTGCCGCCGTCATGCCGTGGTCGCGCGCAAAGCGCTTCAGCCCGGGGTTGCCCAACAGGCGCGACTGCTCGATCGGCGAATAGGCCATCACCGGCACGCCGCGCTGGCGCAGCCACGGCAGCAGGTCCCATTCGATGCCGCGCCGGCCCAGGTTGTACAGCAGCTGGTTGGTGGCCAGTCGGTCGCCGCCCGGCGCGTCCCACAACTCCTGCAGGTCGGACAGGTCCAGGTTGCTCACGCCCCAGCGGCGGATCTTGCCGTCGCGCTGCAACGCCTCCATGGCCTGCACGGTCTCTTCCAGCGGCACGCCGCCGCGCCAGTGCAATAAATAGAGGTCGATGCGGTCGGTGCGCAGCCGCTTCAGGCTGCGCTCGCAGGCCTGCACGGTGCCGCGCCGGCTGGCGTTGAAGGGATAGACCTTGCTGACGAGGAAGGCCTCGTCGCGGCGCCCAGCGATGGCCTCGCCGATCATTTCCTCGGACTGGCCCTCGCCATACATCTCGGCGGTATCGATCAGCCGCAGGCCAAGGTCCAGGCCCAGGCGCAGCGTGGCGACTTCCTCGGCGCGCGCTGCGCGCGACTCGCCCATATTCCACGTTCCCATGCCGAGCGCCGGGACGCGCTCGCCGTCGGGCAGGGTGACTTGCTTCATGTTGGCTTCCTGGTTTGCCGGGCCGGTGCCCGGCGGCACCCAACCACACTGTTAACAACACCTGGAATGTACAAGCCGCGTGGGCCGGGATTGCTTCAGACCAGTCCGGTCAGAAAATACACGGCGATGACGAAGAACACCGCGGCGGTCTTAATCATTGTGACGGCGAAGATATCGCGGTAGGACTCGCGGTGGGTCAGGCCGGTCACCGCCAGCAGCGTGATCACGGCGCCGTTGTGCGGCAGCGTATCCATGCCGCCGCTGGCCATCGACACCACGCGGTGCAGTACTTCCAGCGGGATCTGCATGGCCTGCGCGCCCGCGATAAAGGTCTGCGACATCGCCGCCAGCGCAATGCTCATGCCGCCCGAGGCCGAGCCGGTGATGCCGGCCAGCGTGCTGACCGAGACCGCGGCATTGACCAGCGGGTTGGGGATCGCGCGCAGCGCGTCGCTGACCACCAGGAAGCCGGGCAGGGCGGCGATGACCCCTCCGAAGCCGTATTCCGATGCCGTGTTCATCGACGCCAGCAGCGCGCCGCCGACGGCGCCCTTGGTGCCCTCGGCAAAGCGCTCGCGCAGGGCGCCGAAGGCGGTCACCAGCACCACGGCGATGCCCAGCAGCAGCGCGCCTTCCACTGCCCAGATCGCGGTCACGCTGGCGATCTTGGTTTCCACCGGCTTGGGCAGGCCCGGCAGCGCCACGCTGTTGGAAGGGCCGTACCAGAGCGGGATCATCCGCGTCAGCCAGAAGTTGGCCACGCCCACCACCACCAGCGGCAGCAGCGCCAGCAGCGGGTGCGGCAGCTTGCCGGACTGGCTGCGCTCGGGCTCGTTGCGCAGGTTGGTGCCGTAGCCTTCGCCACGCGCGGCGGCGCCGCGGCGGCGCCATTCCAGGTAGCTCAGGCCCACCACCAGGATAAACAGCGAGCCGGCCACGCCCAGCACCGGTGCGGCCCAGGAGGTGGTGTTGAAGAAGTTGGTGGGGATGATGTTCTGGATCTGCGGCGTGCCCGGGAGCGAATCCATGGTGAACGAGAACGCGCCCAGCGCGATCGCGCCCGGCATCAGCCGCTTGGGGATGTTGCTCTGGCGGTACAGCTCGGCCGCGAACGGATAGACCGCGAACACCACCACGAATAGCGACACGCCGCCATAGGTCAGCAGCGCGCACACTGTGACGATCACCGCGTTGGCGCGCGAGCGCCCGATATAGCGGATCGCTGCGGCGACGATGGACTCGGAGAAGCCGGACAGCTCAACTACCTTGCCGAATACCGCGCCTAATAGGAACACGGGGAAATACAGCTTCACGAAGCCGACCATCTTCTCCATGAAGATGCCGGTGAACACCGGTGCGACCGCGGACGGGTCGGTCAGCAGCACCGCGCCCAGCGCGGCGATGGGCGCGAACAGGATCACGCTGTAGCCGCGGTACGCGGCGAACATCAGAAAGGCAAGGGCTGCCAGCACGATCAGAAACGACATCGGATCTCCTTCAGGGTTGCCTTGTCCTGAGGTGCGGTCCGTTTGCCGCGCGGGGGCTGGCGCTTGTGGCGCCTTGTCTCTGTCAGTCCGTCAGGAAAAGGGATCAGCGGGCGACTGTGCCACAGCTTGGCCCGCGGCGAAACCTCTGGTCTCGCCGCGGGGCACTGGGATGACAGCGGCCGGCATGAAGGCGATGCGCTGTTTCAGCCGTGCTGGTGGCGATACTCCTGCGTGCGCCCGCCGTAGCCATAGGCCGCTGCGCGGGCGTCGATCACGTGCACGTACGACACCGGATGCAGCTTGCCCAGCAGCCCCGACATGGTCTCGAACACGGCCTCGATGAACTGCGCTTTCTCCGCCTTGGTGTTGGTTTCATCGGTCACGCTGATGTCCAGGTGGAAGGCGTTGCGGCCCTGCTCCGACAGCGGCATGTCGGCGATGATCCAGCTGTCGTGCGGGATGTACTGGACCGTGACGGCAATCACGTCGCGCTTCTTGCCGAGCACGCGCTCGGTCAGGTCGGCGATCGCCCTGGCGCTGCGGCGGGTGAGGGCGGCATCGGGTTGGCCGGACAGGTGCAGGACGATGTGGGGCATGGCTGGCTCCTTGCTTTTGCGTGGGTGGGTGATGCCATGGTAGGGGGTGGTGTAGTATCGGAAAAGCGGGAATAGCCGATGTGGACCATCGGGTTATCCGAAGTAATGCCACCCTTGCCGGAGCCTTGCCATGCGTGGATTCGAAACCGACCAGTTGCGCACCTTTGTCACGGTCGCGGACAGCGGCAGCCTGTCAGCGGCGGCGCCCAGACTGTTCCTGTCGCAGTCCTCGGTCAGCGAGCAGCTGCGCAAGCTGGAGGAGCGCGCCGGCGTGCCGCTGCTGTCGCGCGGACGGCATGGCGCGGTGCCGACGCCGGCGGGGGAGCGGCTGCTGGAACACGCGCGGCGTATCCTGGCGCTGAACGAGCTGGCCCTGCAGGAGCTGCGCGGCCACGCGCTGGCGGGCGAACTGCGGCTGGCCGTGACCGATTACTTCCGCCCGGGCGAGATCGCCGGCATGCTGCGGCGCCTGCGCGAGCGCTACCCGTACCTGCGGCTGCACGTGACGGTGATGAAGAGCGCGGCAATCGATGCCGCCGCGGAGATGGACACCTTCGATATCGGCCTCAGCATGCGCCTGCCCGGCACGCGCGGGCAGGGTGCGGGCACGCGCGGCACGGTGCTGCGGCGCGAGCCGCTGGCCTGGGTCGCCGCGCCGGCCGAGGCCGACAGCCTGCCCGCCACGCTGCCGCTGGTGCTGCTGCCCGATACCTGCTCGCTGCATCAGTACGTGGTGCAGCTGTTGCTGCGCAAGCGGCTGCCATTCGAGGTTGCGCACTCGGCGTCGGGCGTCGCGGGGCTGCACCTGGCGCTGGCGGCGGGGCTGGGGTTGTCGTGCCTGAATGCGTCGGCGATCGGCCCCGGCGTGGCACCGCTGGATGCCGCCACCATTGCGCGGTTGGGCCTGCCGCGACTGCCGGAGGCGGAGTTTTTCCTGTTGCCGGGCCGGCGCGGTGAGTCAGCCTTTGTTGCTGAGGCGCGCGATGCCCTTGCCGGGCAGCTGGTGTAGGAAATGCGTTGCAGAAGTTCGGGACCCGCCACAGAAATGGCCGTGCCAGCCATGGTTGTGATCAATGCAACATATATTGACCACGAATAGGAATAATTCGCAATCTCGTTGACCCTGACAATCCTGTAATCGATAATGCGCCCGCGTTTTCAAAACTATTACAGCCGATTACACGGAAATGAGAATAAAACTTCACCCGATCTGTGCCGCGGTGGCGGGGAGCTTCGTATTTCAACCGATGCTGGGGTGGGCCCAGGCCGCGCCAGACGCTTCGGCGCAGTTGCCTGAGGTCACGGTCAGGGCCGATGTCAGCCGCGAGCTTGGCACCGGCTATAACCCGCCCAATGCGGTCAGCGCGACCAAGACCGAGGCGCCGCTGCGCGACATCCCACAGACCGTCAATGTGGTCACCGGTGATGTCATGCGCGACCAGCACGCCACTTCGATGCAGGATGCGCTGAAGAACGTGCCGGGCGTGTCGTTCTCCACCGGCGATGGCCAGCGCGACCAGGTGTCGATCCGCGGCTTTTCCGCCATCGCCGACCAGTTCGTCGACGGCATCCGCGACGATGCGCTGTACTTCCGCGACCTGTCCAACGTCGACCGCGTCGAAGTCATCAAGGGGCCGGCAGCGGTGCTGTACGGCCGCGGTTCGTCGGGTGGCCTGATCAACCGCGTGACCAAGAAGCCCGGCATCGACGTCACCGACTTCGCGCTTAGCTACGGCATGTGGGCCGACCGCCGCGCCGAGGCCGACGTGGGCCGCGTGTTCGCCGACGGCGCCGCCGCTTTCCGCGTGACCGGTGCGGTGGAGAAGGCCAACAGCTACCGCTCACAGCAGTTCCTGGACCGTGCCGCCGTGGCGCCGTCCCTGGAACTGCGCATCGCGCCAGAGACCACCGTGCTGCTGCAGGCCGACTACCTCGAAGACCGCCGCGTGACGGACTTCGGCGTCCCGGCCTACAAGGGGCGCCCGGTAGACGTGCCGGCCTCGCGCTACTACGGCGCGGCCAATGCGCGCGACGCCGACTATAGCCAGTCGCGTGTGTACTCGGGCACTGCCACGATCAACCATCGCTTCAACGACGACTGGTCGATCCGTAACGCCACGCGGTACTACCACTACTCGCTGGATCGCAATAACACGCTGACCAGCGCGGTCAACGAGGTGACACAGCGGCTGACGATGTCGCACTCCAACGTCTACCGCGAGGAGCACGGCTGGTTCAACCAGACGGACCTGACGCAGAAGGCGACGATCTTCGGTACCAGGCACGAAATCCTGTACGGGATGGAGATCGGCCAGCAGAACAAGGATCTCGTCAATTTCTCCAAGGCCGTGCCAGGCACCTTCGATCTGTTCAACCCGGTACTGCCGACGCTGCCGCGCCTGGTCGGTGGCACGCCTGCCACGAGCAACCTGGCTACCGCCAAGACCCTGGCGTTCTACACGCAGGACATGATCACCTTTACCGAGCAGTGGAAGGCGCTGTTCGGCGTGCGTTACGACAACTTCCAGCAGGACACCAACCAGCGCCTGGCTGGCCAGAAGAACCTGTCGCGCACCGACAATGCCTGGAGCCCGCGTGCGGGCCTGGTCTGGCAGCCGTCGAAGGTGCAGTCGTATTACGTGTCGTGGAGCCGGTCGTTCCAGCCCTCGGGTGAGACCTTCGCGCTGGCCGCCAACAACGCCGAACTGGCACCAGAGACGACCAACAATGCCGAAGTCGGCGCCAAGTACGACTGGCTCGACGGCAAGGCGAGCACGACGATTTCCGTGTTCCGGCTGGAACGGAACAATATGAAGATAGCCAATGCCACCGGCACGGCGCTGATTCCGGTTGGCGAGCAGCGCACGGACGGCATCGAGCTGAGCGGCGCCGCGGAGCTCGGCAGCGGCTGGCGCGTGCTGGCCGGCTATGCCTACCTGGATGCAGTGGTGACCAAGTCGACCCCCTTGTTCCAGGGCAAGCGTGCCACGCTGACGCCTCGCCACTCCGGCAACGTCTGGCTGACCAAGACGCTGGGCAACGGCTTTGGCATCGGCGGCGGCCTGAACCTGGTCGGCGCCCGCATGGCCGATCAGGCCAATACCGTCACGCTCCCGGGCTATGTCACGGCGGACATGATGGCCTGGTACCGCCATGGTCCGTTCGAGGCGCAGTTGAACCTGTACAACCTGTTCAACAAGAACTACATCGTCTCGGCGCATGGTTCGAATGCCAACCTGAACATGCCGGGTGCCCCGCGCAGCGTGATGGCCACCCTGCGCTACCGGATGTAAAGCGCAGCATCGTGGACAAAAAAACCGGGCGGTGATGAACCGCCCGGTTTTTTTTCGACTGCCATTTCTCCTTCGGCTGGGCACGCAGCGGCATGCCCCGGAGAAACCCTGAGTCCTGTGCCGCGCCGGCAGGGTCAGTGGTCGCGTTCCCAGGTCTGGGTGCGGCCGATCAGGCTGATGCCGATGAAGCCGCGCACGTTGAGCTTGTTGCCGTCCTCGGCCAGCGACATCTTGCTCTTGTAGACCTTGCCGTTCTCCGGATCCAGGATCTCGCCGCCGCTCCACTCGTTGTCGCCGGTCTTGCGCAGGCCGGAGAGGATGGTCATGCCGATGACGGGCTGGTCCTTGCGTGCGTCGGTGCACTTGTCGCACACGCGCGGCTTGCCGTCGCTCTCGACGAAGGTCTTGACCAGGCGTCCGCTGAAGACGCCGCTCTTCTCGGTGATCTCCACCAGCCCGCGCGGCTTGCCGGTGTTGTCGTCGATGGTCTTCCACGTGCCGCTGGGCGTGGCCTGCGCCATCGCCGCGGCGCTGCCGAGCAGGGTGGCGGCAAGCACGGCGGCGCGCAGGGTCGAAGCAAGGGGGGAATGGATGCGCATGATGTCTCCTTTGAGGTTCGTAGCCACGCCAATCTACTGGCGCCGGGGCCGCGCCGCAATCCGGCGCGGCGCGGCGCGCGCCTTTCCGCCGCCATCGCCCGCTACCCGCAAAGCCGCATGCAGCTGCCGTTTGCGGGTTATTGTGATGCAGCAAAAGACACCGGCGGGCGGGCGCTGAAGCAATCCTCTAAGCGGACGTACGACGCGCTGCCGGCAGGGCGAGGCGAGTGGTGCGGCGAGCGGCGAGGGTGAGAGCGCGAACACGCGAGGCACGGCGCGCGCGATCCGGATCGCACGGCAAGCGCGCAGATCGAACACGCATGCCGATGACTTGATCGAAGCGTCTGCCGAAGTGTTGCCGCGATGCTTCGCGAGCGTCGCGGCTTGGCTCGATCGCAACGCTTTGATGCCCTCGCGATGTCTTCGCGCTGTTGCGTCGATGCAAACCGTTGCGTGCACGCATCACTCTCGGACGGTGTGTGCGACGCTGTCGCGCGAAGCGCGAGGCGAGCATGAGCGAGGCTCGCTCGCATGGCGGCGTGTGCGTGCGCTGCCGAGTGTGTAAAGCATGCAGGGCGTCTGCCGCACAACGCGGCGCGCGCGTGTTCTGGAACGTGTCCGCACCAGTCGACGGCTGCCGCACGCGTATCGGTGCATCGCCCGCAAAGCCTTTGTCCATGCGGCTTTTCGGAAAACGTGATGACACGCGCAGCGTCGTTGCGCAGTCGTCAGGCGCGCGTTGCGATGCTGGTCGTCAGCGTCTGTCGCGGTGTGTAAAAGCTGCGATGCGCGGTGCGTGCGATGGGGTGTCGCGCTGCCTGTGCGAGCGTGCGAAACGAGCATCGGCACCAGCGTGCGAGCGACGCGTTGCGATGCTATCGGCAACGTCTTCGTGACACCGCGCGTGAGAACTAGTTCGAGCGAAACATGCAGGCAAGTTTTTTTGCACTTTTTTCTTAACATCATCGTGCAAACGAATTATGATTCGCCTTGACAAGAGTCTCACTTCATTGCAGAGAAGCAGGAAGCAAGATGGAACGACGAGCGCGATGCGCGCTTCGATGCAGTGACGAAGGTAGTAGCTGAGGAGCACGAGAACTTTGACGCAGACCAGGCCGGACCGGCTTCTTAAAACGCGTGCAGTCTCCCTTGGTCCATTAACGGGTTGGACCCGCTACCACCGAATGAATGCCGCCTGCCGTGCGCGAGGCCAAGCCCGCACCGCAGGCCAGCTGTCCGATATCTCCTCATTTCTGGCCGTGCGCCGGCTCAACGGGCGGTGCGGGCTGATCGAATATTCCAGGGCGCGGCACGTGCCCGAGACCCGCTTGCGGGCTCGCTCCGGCCGCCAAGTCACCGCCACGGGCGGTGCGCCTGCAACCAAATTCATTAGCGTGCAGCAGTGGTCGGGCCGCACGCCGATGAATCGCTCGCTCGACTGGGGCCGCGCTGCTGTAGTGCGCCTCGGGTCGGTCGGGTCGCCAACTTAGGTCATTCGATATTCACTCTCTAGTGAAGGAGTTATCCATGGCAACTGCTGCAAAGAAAAAGCCGGCGGCTAAGAAGGCCGCCAAGCCGGCCGCCAAGAAGGCTGCTGTGAAGAAGGTAGCCGCCAAGAAGGCAGCACCGGCCGCCAAGAAGGCACCGGCCAAGAAGGCCGCTGTGAAGAAGGTCGCAGCCAAGAAGGCTGCACCGGCCAAGAAGGCAGCCGCCAAGAAGGCCCCGGCCAAGAAGGCTGCGGTGAAGAAGGTAGCCGCCAAGAAGGTCGCGACCAAGAAGGTTGCAGCCAAGAAGGCTCCGGCCAAGAAGGCTGCAGTGAAGAAGGTTGCCGCCAAGAAGGTCGTGGCCAAGAAGGCTGTCGCCAAGAAGGCTGTCGCCAAGAAGGCTGTCGCCAAGAAGGCTCCGGCCAAGAAGGCTGCAGTGAAGAAGGTTGCTGCCAAGAAGGCTGCCGCCAAGAAGCCGGCTGCCAAGAAGGCTGCTGCCAAGAAGCCGGCTGCCAAGAAGGCTGCCGCCAAGCCTGCCGCGGCCCCTGCCGTTGCTCCCGCTTCGGCTGCCAAGACCGCGCTGAACCCGGCTGCTGCCTGGCCGTTCCCGACGGGCAACCGTCCGTAAGCTGCTCCGCCACGGAGTGGACCTTACGCGTTCCGCAAGGAACCGCACCGGCACGCAGCGCGTGCCCGCATGACCGGATACTGCGTATCCGGTCCGCAAGACACCAGGTCTTGCCGACCCGCCGATGGCATCCGCCCGGCGGGTTTTTTCATGGGCGCGCGCCGCGTGCGGGAGCGGTCCGCCACTGTTACGGAATTGCAAAGCCGAAAAGAAAATGCGCCGCGACCCTTGCGGGTGCGGCGCGCTTTGCTGCGCCCCGGGGCGGCCCTGCGGGGCCGCGAGGGCTCAGTGCGTGACCCGGGTCACGCCGCCCGAGGACAGCAGCCGTACGCGCTCGCCGGGGCGGAAGGCTTCGTCGGCCTCCTGCGTGATCGCACGCATCTCGCCGTTCTCCAGGCGCACGGTGATTTCCAGCCCGCGGCGCTGGTTGATCTTGTTCTCGGCCGCGCTGCCGGCAATGCCACCGAGCACCGCGCCGAGGATCCCGGCCGCCACCGCGCCGTTGCCGCCGCCGATGGTGCTGCCGGCGGCAATGCCGCCGATGGCACCGCCCGCCAGCGTGCCGGCGCCGCTCTGGTTACCCTGGATGGTGACCTCGCGGATGCCTTCGACCACGCCGTAGCGCACGGTCTGTTCGCGCTGCGCCTGGCCCGTGCCATAGACGCTGTTGGAGTTGGATTGCGTAGCGCAGCCGGCAACCAGGGCGGTGACGGCAAGGACGGCAACGGCACCGCCACGTAGCTTGTTGTTCATGTCGTTTCCCGAAAAAAAGCCACGCGCTGGCCGCAGGTCAGGCGTAGCGGTACCCGAATGCAGACTGGAACCGGTTGCCGATTTCCTCGCGCGACAACCAGTGGTTCTGCGGACCCTGTTGCGCGATCTTGACCGAACCCATCAGCGATGCCAGGCGGCCAGTCGTTTCCCAGTCTAATCCGTTTTCAATGCCGTAAAGCAGGCCGCCACGGAAGGCGTCGCCACACCCGGTCGGGTCCACGATGCGCTCGGCAGCAACGGCCGGGATCGCGTACTGGTGACCATCGGCAAAGATGCTGGCGCCGCGCTCGCCGTGCGTGACGATGAAGGCACGAACCTTGGCGGCAACCTCGGCGCTGGTCCAGGCGGTTCGGGACAGCAGGACCTGCGCCTCGTAGTCATTGACTGTCACGTAACTGGCGAGTTCAACGAACTCGCGCAGGTCTTCCCCGTTGAACAGGGGCATGGCCTGACCCAGGTCAAAGATGAATGGCACGCCGGCCTCGGCGAACTGGCGCGCGTGGTGCAGCATGCCCTCGCGGCTGTCGGGCGCGACGATGCCCAGGCCCGGCGCGCTGGCGCCGCCCAGCGCATCCTTGACGTTGTTCAGCTGCGACTGGCTCATCGCGCCAGGGTGGAAGGCGGTGATCTGGTTGTTGTCCAGGTCGGTGGTGATCATCGCCTGCGCGGTGAAGGTCTCAGGCAGGACGCGGATGTGGCCGGTGGCGATCTCCAGCTTGCGCAGGTAGTCCAGGTAGGGTTCGGCATCGGTGCCGACGGTGGCCATCACCACGGGATCGCCGCCCAGCATCTTCAGCGTGTAGGCGATGTTGCCGGCGCAGCCGCCGAACTCGCGGCGCATGCCGGGCACCAGGAACGAGACGTTCAGCATGTGGATCTGGTCCGGCAGGATGTGTTCACGGAAGCGTCCGTCGAACGTCATGATGGTGTCGTAGGCGACGGAGCCGCAGATCAGGCTGGCCATGCTCTCTCCAGGTGTTTGGGATGATTGAGTGGAACGGAGCCCTTGCGGGCGATATCGGTCAGGCAGAAAACAAAAAAGCGGCCGCCCCGGGATGCGGGCGGCCGCTGCCGTCCGGGAACCCGAGGGTTCCCGGGCGTGCCGCTGATTACTTCAGAGCGGCCAGGGCGGCGTCGTAATCCGGCTCGGTCTTGATTTCCGGCACCAGCTGGCTGTACTTGACGGTGTCGTTCTCGTCGAGCACCACCACGGCACGGGCGGTCACGCCGGCCAGCGGGCCGGTCTTGATGTCCACGCCGTAGTTGCCCTTGAACTCGGCGCCGCGCATGGTCGACAGCGGCACTACGTTGGCCAGGCCTTCAGCGGTGCAGAAGCGGCCCATGGCGAACGGCAGGTCGGCCGAGATCGTCAGCACCACGGTGTTGGCGAGGCCGCTGGCGGCTTCATTGAACTTGCGCGCGGAGGCCTGGCACACCGGGGTATCCAGGCTCGGGACGATGTTCAGCACCTTGCGCTTGCCGGCGAAGTCGGCCAGCGTGACGTCCTTCAGGTCCTTGCCGACCAGCGAGAAGGCGGGGGCCTTGTCGCCGGCTTGCGGGAACTTGCCTGCGACTTCGATGGCGTTGCCGCCGAGGGTGACGTTGCTCATGTCTACTCCTTGTTGTCTGATGGATTTCCGGTTCGTGTCCGGAGCGGGGGGCGCGGCCTGCCGCCGGACTCGGATTGGGTCCGGCGGCGGGCCGGGAATTCAGGGGTAAAAAATCAGCACGCGATAGTTGGCTGGCGCCTGCTGCGTTCGGAATCGTACCCGAACCGGCAGCTCCGTGCCCGCGCGAAGACCCTGCGCGGCAAAGGCCTTCTGCGACGGCTCCAGGTACTCCGCGGGTTGCAGCACCCGGCGCAGCAGCAGCTGGTCCTGCAGGTCGGTCATCACCAGCTCGATCGCGGGCAGGGCGGTGCTGGCGCGGCCCAGGTTGCGCAGCGTGACCGCCAGCAGGTAGGTGTCGCCGTCTTCATCCTGGCGCTGCAGCTGCGAGGTCTCTATGCGCAGCGCATCGATGTCGCGCCACGGCGGCACGTCGCAGCCCAGCGGCGCGCAAGCGGCCTCGAGTGCCGGGCGCAGCATCGGGAACTGGCCGGCCAGCTGGCTGCGTGCCAGGTAGACCACTTGCACGGCCGCGGCGATGGCAAGCACCACGGCGGCCACGCGCCAGGCGGAGCGCGGCACGGCCACTGGCTTGCGGGGCTGGCGTTCGCGCTCGCGCTCACGCGCATGGCGCAGGAAGTCGGGGGCGAAGACCGGGCCGGTTGGTGCTTCGGTGCGCGCCCAGCGGCGCGTGGTCTGCTCGCGAGCGACGGCGCCGCCGGTGACGCTGAAGGGCTGGCCGGTGTCGGGGCCGGGGGCGTTGTCGTTGTCACCAACGGTGGGTGAGGCGGGTGGGGCGGCGGGGCGGGCCGATGCCTCATCCGGCCACGCGGTCGGCTCGGACCCGGCATCGGCTGACGCCGCGCGCAGGAACTCGCTTGCGCTGGGGATGTTGGCAGCGGGTGCCACTGGCGCGGGCTCGGCGTCGGCGGGTTGCGGCGCTGCCGGTGCCGCCGCAGAAGTCGGGGATGCCGCCGGTGCGGCCGGGGTATCGAGCGCGCCGTGATCGAGTACCGGCCAGGCCGACGCAGGGGCCGGCTGTGGCGGCGTATCCTCGGCTTGCTCCGGTGCCGTGACGGGGGCGGGCCCTGCCGCATCCGGGCCGGCAGCCTGGCGTTCTGCGTCGCGTGCATCGCGATGGGCGACGGCTTCGTTGGCTTCGCGCAGCGCCTGATCGATCTCGGTGTCTTCCATGCCGGCGGGTGCCGGCATGGCCATGTCCTCCGGCGACGACATCAGCATCGTCGGCGCGTCCAGCGCCGGCACGTCATAGCCGGGGTCGATGGTCGGGGTGAAGGCAGGCTGCGGCGCAGGCGCGGCGTCAGCCGATGCGGGTGGCGCCGAGGGGGCGGCAGGCGCGGCCGGTGAAGTTGCCGCAGATGGCGCCGATGATGCCGAGGACGCAGCGTCGGTCGGCAGCGGAATCTCGATCAGGTGCTCGCGCGCGTCGAACACCGTTTCGCACTGGCCGCAGCGCACCAGGCCCTGGCGCAGGCGCAACTGGTCCGCGACCAGCCGGAAGGCGGTGCGGCAGGCCGGGCAGCGCGTGACTAGCTTGACGGCGGCCATCGGTGTGAATCAGGGGCGGGTGCCGCGGGTGCCATGCAGGCAC
Source organism: Cupriavidus sp. FW305-F7 (assembly GCF_058782875.1). Lineage (NCBI taxonomy): Bacteria > Pseudomonadati > Pseudomonadota > Betaproteobacteria > Burkholderiales > Burkholderiaceae > Cupriavidus > Cupriavidus sp. FW305-F7. Next base: position 117,749 of record NZ_JBYSYC010000015.1, read on the forward strand.
ACCCAGCCTTCCTCGCTGCGCCACACCGTCAGCGGCAGCCAGGGCGCGTAGGCCGCGGCGACTTCATCCGCCTGGCGCTCCAGCACGCCGGACAGCACCAGCCGTCCGCCGGCGCGCACGCGCGCGCTCAGCATGGCGGCCATCAGCTTGAGCGGATTGGACAGGATATTGGCGACCACCAGGTCGTAGCTGGCCTCGGATACCGATTCGGGAAGCGCGAACGAGGCTTCCACCCGGTTGCGCTCGGCGTTGTAGCGCGACGCTTCCACTGCGTTGGGATCGATGTCGATGCCGACGGTGTCGCCCGCGCCCAGCTTGCGCGCCACGATGGCCAGGATGCCGGAGCCGCAGCCGTAGTCGAGCACGGTCTCGCCCGGCTTCAGGTTCTGCTCCAGCCACTGCATGCACAGCCGCGTGGTGGGATGGCTGCCGGTGCCGAAGGCCAGGCCCGGGTCGAGTTCCAGCACCACGGCATCGGGCTCGGGTGCTTCGTGCCACGACGGCACCACCCAGATGCGCTCGCCGATGCGGATCGGCTCGAACTGGGATTGCGTCAGCCGCACCCAGTCCTGGTCCTCGACCGCGCGCAGCTGGTAGGCCGGCACCGGATCGATGCCAAGCTGGTTGGCGGCTGCCGCTACCACCACGGCCGGATCGGCATCGTCGCCGAACAGCGCCACCACGCGCGAGCGGTTCCACGCGAGTTGCTTCGGTTCCAGCCCGGGCTCGCCAAAGAGCGGCTGCTCGTCGGGCGTGTCGGCATCGGCATCTTCCACCGAGACCGACAGCGCGCCGAGGTCGAACAGGGCATCAGACCAGGCTTCGGCCTGGTCCTGCGCCACTTCGATCACACATTCCTGAAATGCCACGGGCTTCCTTGCTTGCTGCTTGTCTATTGCGGGTAACGTTGCGTCAGGCCTTCGCGCGCTCCGCCAGGCGATGCTCGAGGTAGTGGATGCTGGTGCCGCCTTCAACGAAGTTGGCATCCATCATCAGCTCGCGGTGCAGCGGCACGTTGGTCTGGATCCCGTCCACCACCATTTCCGACAGCGCGATGCGCATGCGGGCAATGGCCTGCTCGCGCGTGGCACCGTAAGTAATGATCTTGCCGATCATCGAATCGTAGTTGGGCGGGACGAAGTAACCATCATACGCGTGCGAGTCGACCCGCACACCCGGGCCGCCGGGCATGTGCCAGGCGGTGATGCGGCCCGGCGACGGCGTGAACTTGAACGGATCCTCGGCGTTCACGCGGCATTCGATCGCGTGGCCACGGAACTGCACATCCTTCTGGCGCAAGCGCAGCTTCTCGCCGAAGGCGATGCGGATCTGCTCCTGCACAATGTCGATGCCGGTGATCATCTCGGTGACCGGGTGCTCGACCTGCACGCGCGTGTTCATCTCGATGAAATAGAACTCGTTGTTCTCATACAGGAACTCGAACGTGCCGGCGCCGCGATAGCCCATCTTCTTGCAGGCCTCGGCGCAGCGGTCGCCGATGCGCTCGATCAGGCGGCGCGGAATGTGCGGTGCGGGCGCTTCCTCGATCACCTTCTGGTGGCGGCGCTGCATCGAGCAGTCGCGCTCGCCCAGCCAGATCGCCTGGCGGTGCTGGTCAGCGAGGATCTGGATTTCCACATGGCGCGGGTTCTCAAGGAACTTCTCCATGTAGACCTCGGGATTGCCGAAGGCGCGCCCGGCTTCTTCGCGCGTCATGTTGACGGCGTTGATCAGCGCGGCTTCCGTGTGCACCACGCGCATGCCGCGGCCACCGCCGCCGCCTGCGGCCTTGATGATCACCGGGTAGCCCACGCGGCGCGCAGTGGCCAGGATTTCCTTGGGGTCGTCGGGCAGGGCGCCGTCCGAGCCGGGCACGCACGGCACGCCGGCCTTGATCATGGATTGCTTGGCCGACACCTTGTCGCCCATCAGGCGGATGCTGTCGGCGGTCGGGCCGATAAAGACGAAGCCGGATTTCTCCACACGCTCGGCAAAATCGGCGTTCTCGGACAGGAAGCCGTAGCCGGGGTGGATGGCTTGCGCGTCGGTCACTTCGGCGGCCGAGATGATGGCCGGCATGTTCAGGTACGACAGCGGCGACGGGGCCGGGCCGATGCAGACGGCTTCGTCTGCCAGGCGTACGTACTTGGCCTCCTTGTCGGCCTCGGAGTACACCACGACCGTCTTGATGCCCAGTTCGCGGCAGGCGCGCTGGATGCGAAGAGCGATTTCGCCGCGGTTCGCGATCAGAATTTTTTCAAACATGGTCTCTCTCTGCGAGAACAGTAGCGGTCCCGCTGCGTGCCGCAACGGCACGCCGGGCGCGCGGCCCGGGGGCTGTCGCCGCCGCGGCCGCCATACTGCGCGGAACTGCATGGAACTGCACGGAACGGGCCGCGAAGCCCACAACGTCCCTGGCGCCAAACAACGCCACGGCATGCCGCGCGGGCACTGCTGCGGGGACCACTTGCGTGGCCGATGGCAGCGTGCGGCATGGCATGCCGGTCAGGATCAGCCGATGACGAACAGCGGCTGGCCGTATTCGACGGCCTGGCCGTTCTCGACCAGGATTTCCTTGATGACGCCGGCCTTGTCGCACTCGATTTCGTTGAGCAGCTTCATGGCTTCGATGATGCAGACGGTCTGGCCTTCCTTGACCGAGTCGCCGACGTTGACGAACGGCGCGGCGCCCGGCGACGGCGCACGGTAGAACGTGCCTACCATCGGCGAGGTCACCACATGGCCGGCGGGCAGCTGGGCGACGGGCTCTGCAGCCGGTGCCGCGGCACCAGCCGGTGCGGCGGCCGCGGCGGGCGGCAGCGCCTGCATCTGCGGCATGGCCATCGGCGCGGCGACGATTTGCGGCGGTTGCTTGACGATGCGTACCTTGCCGTCGCCTTCGGTGACTTCCAGCTCGGAGATGCCGGATTCGGCCACCAGGTCGATAAGCGTCTTCAGCTTGCGCAGGTCCATCTTTTTATCCTCCTGAATCGGGTTATCCGGCCGCTGCCCGGGACGGGCCGCGGCGGAAGAATCGTGTTGCCGGCCACCGGAAATCCGCGCCCGCCGTGCCGAGGCACGCCAACGGGCGCAGGCCGCCGGGCGGCGCGCGCAGGTTGTCGAAAAAATCTTGGGAGTTCAGCTCCCCGAACTCTCGGGTGGCGGCTGCTCCTGGTCCAGCACATAGTCCAGCGCCAGCAGGTAACCCTGCCAGCCGAGCCCGCAGATCACTCCGACCGCCACGTCAGAGAAATAGGAGTGGTGGCGAAAGCTTTCGCGCCGGTGCACGTTGGACAGGTGCACCTCGACGAACGGGATCGCCACGCCGGCCAGGGCATCGCGCAGTGCCACGCTGGTGTGCGTGTAGGCAGCCGGGTTGATGATGATGAACTCGACCCCTTCCGCGCGTGCGGCGTGGATGCGGTCGACCAGTGCCCCCTCATGGTTGGACTGGAACGTATCCAGCGAAACGCCGGCTTTTGCCGCGCGTTCGGCGAGGGCCGCGTCGATATCGGCAAGCGTCGTGTGCCCGTAGGTTTCTGGCTCGCGCGTGCCCAGCAGGTTCAGGTTTGGCCCATGCAGGACCAGCACCTTGCGGTAGCGGGCTGAGCGACGGAGGGAGCGGGTTGCAGTCACGGCGGCTCGACCAGATCAACGAAATTGCGCGGAGATTACCGTAGCTTAGAGGGATTTGTCTAGCGCGCGATACAAGGCTTGGCGACCTTTGCGACGCTTCGGCGGCCCTTGAAGCACTTTTCGGCCGTTTTGGTGCCCCGGCGAAACAAATCGCTGAAGAAAACCGAAATTCAGCGAACTTGGCGGAAGAATATGCTCAGGCCCGTGGCAGCACGGCCCGCAGTTCCTCAGCCGTCACCCGTCCCATCTTGCGATACTTCACCGATCCGTCCGGGTTGATCACCACCGTATAGGGCAGGCCGCCGGCGCTGTTGCCGAAGTTGCGCGACAGCTCGGTGCCGGCAAAACCGGCCACGGCGAGCGGGTAGGCCACCGGGACCTTCGTGGTGAACTGCTGGATATTGGCGGCGGAATCGATGCCGATGCCGACAAACTCGACCTGGCGGCTCTTGTATTCCTCATGCAGCGCGGTCAGCTCCGGCATTTCCTCGACACACGGCCCGCACCAGGGCGCCCAGAAGTTGATCACCACGGTCTTGCCGCGCAGCTTGCCCAGGTCCAGGTCAGCGCCGGCGGCGTCGGGCAGGCGTGTCTGGAAGAAGGTTTCCACCGCCTGGTCGCTGGCGGGCTTGGGCGAGAACACGAAATGGCCGGCCAGTGCGCCGGTGGCGCAGGCGACCACGGCCACGGCGATCCACAGCCAGAGGCGGGAGCGGCGGGCGGGCGAGGAAACGGTTTCAGTCATGGGGATGGCTCGGACCTGTGTAGTAGGGGGCGGGCGTCAGGCCGGGTCGGCATCGCCGGGCGCGTCCATCAGCGCCCGTACCGCCTGCACGTCGGCGCGGGCCGGGCGCCCCGAGGCGTCGGCACGCACGGCGCCGCGTTCGTCGACGGCATCATACAGTGCTATATGAATGCCGACTGGGGCACCCAGTTCCGCGCGCACCTCGCCGGCGAGAAGCCGGGCCTCGCGGCGGTCGGGCCACTGGCCCTTCCACAGGAAGCTGAGGGTCTCGACCTCGCCGCGGCCGCTGAAATGCCGGCTCTCGCTGGTCTCGAAGTCCACGCCGGCGTTGATCAGGTGCAGCGTCGCATCCTTGGCGCTGTCGCAGAAGCACTGCAGATAGATATCGGAGTGCTCGGTGGCGGTGCCGTTGAGCACGGCGCCGACCAGGTAAGGCCGGAACGGCGCCAGGTCTTCCATGGCCAGCACAGCCAGCCGGCGCAGCAGCGCCAGCACGCGGGGCTGGCTGTCGGCGTGGAACAGCGCCTGGTAGGCGCGTACCTCGGCTTCGACCTGCTCGTTGTCGGGCAGCCATTCGCCGGGCACGCGCTGCTCGCCCAGCACCTGGCGGGCGGCCTTGCGCTTGGCGGTGGCGTAGTCGGCACCGTCCTCGGCAATCATCCGGGCGGCAGCCTGGGCGATTTCCTCGCGCAGGCGGGTAGGGTCGGGGGTGGTGCGTCGGGTCATGCCCCATGATACCGGAGGCTCCCGCGCAACCGGCGCGCGCGCTGCCGCAGTGCAGCGAAGGCCGCGGGCGCTCGGGTACAATCGAAGGCTTCCTGCCCGGCCACCGCACCGCAAGACACGGCCTGAAACAGCCGCCGTGCCGCCGCGCCACGCCGGGTGCCGAATCCCCACGCCTGCGGGCTTCAAGTCTTTCCGGGAACCCATGCATATTCATATCCTTGGCATCTGCGGCACCTTCATGGGCGGCCTGGCGGTACTGGCAAAAGAGGCCGGCCACCGCGTCACCGGCTGCGATGCCAATGTCTACCCGCCGATGAGCACCCAGCTCGAGGCCCAGGGGATCGAGCTGATCGAAGGCTTCGACCCCGCCCAGCTGTCGCTGGAGCCGGACCTGTTCGTGATCGGTAACGTGGTCTCGCGCGGCAATCCGCTGATGGAGGCCATCCTCGACCGCAACCTGCCCTATGTGTCGGGTCCGCAATGGCTGGGCGAGCACGTGCTGGCGCGCAAGTGGGTGCTGGCGGTGGCCGGCACGCACGGCAAGACCACCACCACGTCGATGCTGGCCTGGATCTTGGAGGATGCCGGCTATAACCCCGGCTTCCTGGTGGGCGGGGTGCCGCAGAACTTCGGCATCTCGGCACGCGTGACCGAATCGGACTTCTTTGTGATCGAGGCCGACGAGTACGACACCGCCTTCTTCGACAAGCGCAGCAAGTTTGTCCACTACCGCCCGCGCACCGCAATCCTGAACAACCTGGAATACGATCACGCCGACATCTTCCCGGATCTGGCGGCGATCGAGACCCAGTTCCACCATCTGGTGCGCACCGTGCCCGGCCAGGGCCGGATCGTCGTCAACGGCGTGGAGGAAAGCCTGGCACGCGTGCTGGAGCGCGGCTGCTGGAGCGAGGTCGAGCAGTTTGGCGTAGGCGACTGGCGCGAGAGCGATGCTGCCACCACGGCGGCGCCCGGCAAGGACGCCTTCGACGTCTGGTTTGGCGGTGCCGTCCAGGGCACCGTGGTATGGGACCTGCAGGGCACCCACAACCGCATGAATGCGCTGGCCGCGATCGCCGCCGCGCGTCATGTGGGCGTGCCGGCCGCGCAGGCGATCGAATCGCTGTCCCGCTTTGCCAACGTCAAGCGCCGCATGGAAGTGCGCGGCGTGGCCGGCGGCGTGACGGTCTATGACGACTTCGCCCACCATCCGACCGCGATCCAGACCACGCTGGAAGGGCTGCGCCGCCGCGTCGGCGATGCCCGCATCCTGGCGGTGCTGGAGCCGCGCTCCAACACCATGAAGCTGGGCGTGATGAAGGCGCAGTTGCCGGCCAGCCTGGAGCAGGCCGACCTGGTGTTCGGCTACGGCGCCCCGGCCGGCAGGGACGCGCTGGGCTGGGACCTGGCCGAATCGCTGGCGCCGCTGGGCGACAAGGCTGCCGCCTTCCAGGACTTGGGCGCGCTGGTGCAGGCCGTGTGTGCCGCGGCGCAGCCGGGCGACCACGTGCTGGTGATGAGCAACGGCGGCTTCGGCGGCGTGCACCAGAAGCTGCTGGACGCCCTGGCTCAGGGCGCCGCACGCTGACCGGCGGGAAGGACGACCATGCTGCTGTACCTGCACGGATTCCGCTCCTCGCCCCAGTCGTTCAAGGCCCGGCTGGTGCAGGAGCGCATGCGCGAGTGGGGCGTGGGCCGCTACTACGCCTGCCCCACGCTCAATGTCTCGCCCGAAATGGCCATTGCCCAGGCGCAGGCCGCGATCCGCGCCGCGCAGGCCGGCGGCGACCAGGAGATCGCCATCGTCGGCTCGTCGCTGGGCGGCTTCTATGCCCGCTGGCTGGGCGAGCGCCATGGCTGCAAGACCGTGCTGCTCAATCCGGCCATCCACCCCTGGACCGACCTGGAAACGTACCTGGGTGAACAGCCGCTGTGGCACGGCGGCGGCTCGGTCACGGTCGAGCGCCGCCACCTGCAGGAGCTGCTGGACCTGCGCGTGGACACCATCACCGATCCCGAACGCTATTACCTGATCGCCGCCACCGGCGACGAGGTACTGGACTACCGAGAGATGGTCGCGGCCTGCCCGGGCGCGAACATCCGCGTGATCGAGGGCAGCGACCACGGCATCAGCGAATTTGCCGACTACGTCGACGATGTGCTCGCCTTCTGCGGCTATGGCCCCGGCGGCAAGGTGCCGGCCGGCGCAGGCCCGGCATGAGCGCGCAGTCCGCGCGCCGCTGCGGCTGGAGCCCGCACCTGGCCTTCGATGCAGTCATCACGCCCAACCTGCGGCGCTGGGTGACCGGTGACGACGGCTCGCTGACGGCGCGCCTGGTGGCAGCGTCGGAGCGCTTTCGCGTGGCGCGCCTGCTGCAGCGCCCGCAGCGCCCGCTGGCCGATGAATGGCAGGTGCTGGGCCAGCACGACCGCACCCCCGCGCTGACGCGCGAGGTGCTGCTGATCTGCGACGATATTCCCGCCGTGTTTGCCCATACCGTGGTGCGCTGCCGCCATGCGCGCCGCGACTGGCCGTTCCTGCGCGGGCTGGGCGAGCGCCCGCTTGGCGGTCGGTTGTTTGTCGATCCGGCGGTGGCGCGCGAGCCGTTCCAGTTTGCGCGGCTGCTGCCGCACCATCCGCTGCGCCAGGCCTTGCAGCGCGTGCTGCCGGCCATGGCGCCACTGCCCATGCTGCCGGCGCGGCGCTCGGTGTTCCGGCGAGGCGGCGGCGTCATGCTCGTGACAGAAGTGTTCCTGCCGGACCTGCTGTCGCGGCCATCCCCGGGGACCGAGGCGATTCCGCATCCCAGGTATTTGCGGACCACAGACCGAAGCCCCTCCACACACACTACCGAAACCAAGAAAGAGATCGCGAGATGAAACTGCAGGGTCGGGTTGCCGTCATCACCGGTGCCGCCGCCGGCATCGGGTTTGCCACCGCGCAGCGCTTTGCCGCCGACGGCGCCATCGTTGTCCTGTGCGACGTGCAGGAAGGGCGCGTGCGCGAGGCCGCCGACAAGCTGGCCGCCACCGGCGCCACCGTGTCGGCCTACCGCGTCGACGTGACCCGGCGCGACGAAGTCGATGCCATGGTGGCCGCCGTGCTGGCCGCGCACGAACGCGTCGACATCCTCGTCAACAACGCCGGCATCACCAAGGATGCACGCCTGGCCAAGATGACCGAGGCCCAGTTCGATGCCGTCATCGACGTCAACCTGAAGGGCGTCTTCAACTGCGCGCAGGCCGTGGCCGGCCTGATGACCGAGCAGGGCAAGGGCGTGATCCTGAACGCTTCCAGCGTGGTCGGCCTGTACGGCAACTTCGGCCAGACCAACTACGCCGCCAGCAAGTTCGGCGTGATCGGCTTTACCAAGACCTGGGCGCGCGAGCTGGGCCCCAAGGGCGTGCGCGTAAACGCCGTGTGCCCGGGCTTCGTCAATACCGAGATCCTGCAGACCGTGCCGGAAAAGGTGCTGGACGGCATGAAATCGTCCTGCTGGCTGCGCCGCCTGGCCGAGCCGGCCGAGATCGCCAGCATCTACGCCTTCCTGGCCAGCGACGACGCCAGCTACGTCAACGGCGTGGCGATCGAGGCCAGCGGCGGCATGTCGCTCTGAGCCTGCGCGCCGCTGCGGGCCGGGTGCACGCACCTTGCCGGTGCGCCGGCCCCCGCAGCCGCCGGAGCGGGGTGCGGTATCATTCCAGGTCTCGGGCCGTACCGATACGGCGCGGCTCGCGGCCAGCGATTCGCACCCCGCGCGCCGCACTCGCTTCCGTTCGCACGAATTTGCGCCCGGTTGCACCATTTCTCCCACAGGACCCGCCCCGGCGCTGCCTCTTGGCGGCCAGGCGCGGTTCCGCGCATTTCTGAAAGTACCGATCGATGCAGTTGCTGTTCGAAGAAGGCGGCGAAATCCGCGCCGGCACCGTGCTGAACCAGCAGGGCGAGGCTTACCAGGTGGAGTTGCCAGCGGGCAAGCGCACCAAGGTCAAGTCGCGCGACGTGCTGCTGCAGTTCGCGCAGCCGTCGGCAATCGAGCTGGTGCGCCAGACCGGCGACATGACGGCCGAGATCGACCTGGACTTCCTGTGGGAATGCGCGCCAGAGGCAGAATTCGGCTTTGCCGAGCTGGCCGCCGAGTACTACGGCGCCGAGCCCGGCCCGGTGCAGCAGGCGGCGCTGGCGATGGCGCTGCATGGCAACCCGGTGTACTTCCGCCGCAAGGGGCGCGGCCGCTACCAGCGCGCGCCCGAAGACCAGCTCAAGGCGGCGCTGGCCGCGCTCGAGCGCAAGCGCCAGCAGGCGCTGGTGCAGGCCGAGTATGAAGACCAGCTCAAGGCGCTGACGCTGCCGGAGACGTTCCGCAACAAGGTGCTGCAGCTGCTGTTCAAGCCGGACAAGAACAGCCTGGAATTCAAGGCCATGGATGCGGCCTGCACGGCGCTGGGCATGACCCCGATGCGGCTGATGGTGGCCGCCGGCGGTGTCGCCAGCGCGCGCGCGCTGCATGAGGCCAAGTTCCTGGCGGAATGCTTCCCCAAGGGCACCGGCTTCCCGGATACCGACGTGCCCGAGCCGCCCGCCGATTTGCCGGTGGCTGACGTGGAGGCATTCTCCATCGACGACGTCACCACCACCGAGATCGACGATGCGCTGTCCGTGACCAGGCTGCCCGACGGCAAGCTGCGCATCGGCATCCATATCGCCGCGCCCGCGCTGGGCATCCGCCGCAGCGAACCGCTCGATGCGGTCGCGCGCCAGCGGCTGTCCACGGTCTATTTCCCGGGCGACAAGATCACCATGCTGCCCGACGCCGTGGTGGAGCGCTACACGCTGCAGGAAGGGCGCACGTGCCCGGCGCTGTCGCTGTACGTGACGGTGGACCCGACCGTGTGGCTGATCACCGGCAGCGAGACCCGCGCCGAGATGGTGCCGATCGCCGCCAACCTGCGCCACAACCTGCTCGACGATGTCATCACCGAGGCTGCGCTTGCCGCGGGCACCGGCGACTACCCGTTCCGCGACGCACTGACGCAGCTGTGGCACTTTGCCGGCTACCTGTACGACGAGCGCCAGAAGGCGCGCCTGGCCAGCGGCCTGCGCCCCGAGACCCACAACCGCGCCGACTTCAATTTCTACCTGGACGACCAGGCCGACGGCAGCCAGCGCGTGCGCATCGAACAGCGCAAGCGCGGCTCGCCGCTGGACAAGATCGTGGCCGAGCTGATGATCCTGGCCAACAGCACCTGGGGCAAACTGCTGGCCGACAACGGCGTGCCGGGCATCTACCGCACGCAGAAGGCGTGGGGCATGCACCGCACCCGCATGCAGACCTACCCGGCGCCGCATGAGGGCCTGGGCGTGGCGCAGTACGCGTGGAGCACCTCGCCGCTGCGCCGCTATGTCGACCTGGTCAACCAGTGGCAGATCCTGGCGGTGGCCCAGCACGGCGTGACCGCCAAGCTGGTGGCGCCGTTCAAGCCCAAGGACGCCGACCTGCTTGCCGCGGTGGCGGACTTCGAAGGCACTTACGCCGCCTATGCCGACCACCAGTCGACCATGGAGCGCTACTGGTGCCTGCGCTGGCTCAAGCAGGAAAAGCGCGAGCGCATGGTGGCCTCGGTGCTCAAGGAAGGCGCGGTGCGCTTTACCGAGATCCCGCTGGTCACGCGCGTGCCCGAGCTGGTCCAGGCGCAGCGCGGCACGCAGGTGCTGCTGGAGATCGGCGAGACCGACGAGATCACGCTGGAAGTGTCCTGCCGGGTGCTGGAAATCTTCGCCGGTGAAGGCGAAGTGCCCGAGGAAGAGCTGGAAAGCGACGAGGAAGCCGCAGAGTTGTCCGCCGAAGCCGCTGCCGAGGCGGCCGCCGAGGAAGCCGCTGAGCAGGCCGCCGGGGTCTCGGCCGAAACCCCGGCCGAACCTGGCGACGACGATGCCGGGGCGGCGTCGGGCGAGCGCGACACCGGCACCCCGGCGGCCGGCTGAAGCCTTCGGAAATCGGCGGCGCTCACTTACAATGCCTGTCTGATCCGGGGCTAGTGGCCCCGGTCTTGCCAGGCCGCCGCCGGCCCCTTCAGCCACCCTCCATCCATCGTGAACGCCACTCTCGCCGCTCCCCGCCACTGGTGGCATGCCAGGTGGCACAACAGCAGTACGCTGGCCAAGGCGCTGGCCATTTCCGTGGCCGTGCACGTGCTGCTGCTGATGGTGCGGGTGGCCGCGCCCGAGGTGTTCGAGATCAAGCGCAGCGATGCCGCGCTGGACGTGGTGCTGGTCAATGCCAAGTCGGCGCAGAAGCCGCGCAACCCGACCGCGCTGGCGCAAGCCAACCTGGACGGCGGCGGCGACCATGACCTGCAGCGCGCCACCACGCCGCTGCCCGCGCAGACCCAGACGCAGGAAGGCGACCTGGTGCGCCAGGTGCAGCGCCGCGTCGAGCAGCTGGAGCAGGAGCAGCAACGCCTGCTGACCCAGTCGCGCGAGGCCGCGCCGCCGGTGCGCAACCAGCCGCTCAAGCCCGGCGAGAAGCGCCAGGACACCCCGCAGCGCGGCCAGGACGAGCGCACCTCGACCGACGAGATGGCTAGGCTGGAGGCCGAGATCGGCCGCAACCTGGACCACTACGCCAAGCGGCCCAAGCGCTTCCAGCTGACCGCCACCAGCGCCCAGGCGGTCGACTACGCGCAGTACTACGACCGGCTGCGCCACAAGATCGAGGCGCGCGGCACAACTGATTTCCCGCAACGCAACGGCAAGCCGCTGTACGGCCAGCTGATCCTGGTGATCAACGTCAATCGGCTGGGCAAGCTCGGCTACAACCGCGACGGCTACAACGTCGATGCCATCGACGTGGTCAAGAGCTCGGGCGATCCCGCGCTGGACCGCCAGGCCGTGGCGATCGTGCGCGCGGCCGCGCCGTTCGGCCCCTTTACCGCCGAGATGGCGTCGCGCCAGGACATCCTTGAAGTCATTTCCACTTTCAAGTTTTCGCGCAGCGGGCTGGAAACCCGCTTGCAGGCACGCTGATGACATCAACTGATTCTTCCCAAGCCACTTCCGACCGCTATGTGGTGATCGGCAACCCGGTGGCGCACAGCCGCTCGCCGGCGATCCACGCCGCCTTTGCGCGCCAGACCGGCGAAGCGGTGCAATACGACCGCCTGGAGGCGCCGCTGGACGGGTTTGCCGACACCGTGCGTCAGTTCTTTGCCGATGGCGGCTACGGCTGCAACGTGACGGTGCCGTTCAAGCTGGAGGCCTATGACCTGGCCGACCGCCTGACCGAGCGCGCCGAGGCCGCTGGCGCGGTCAACACGCTGTGGATCGAAGAGGGCATGATCCATGGCGACAACACCGACGGCATCGGCCTGGTGCGCGATATCCAGGACAACCTCGACACGCTGATCGAAGGCAAGCGCGTGCTGCTGCTGGGCGCTGGCGGCGCCGCCATGGGCGCGATGCTGCCGCTGATCGAATGCCGGCCGTCGCGCATCGTGGTGGCCAACCGCACCGCGTCGCGCGCCAGCGACATGCTGGAAGAATTTGTCGAAGCCGCCGACCAGTACGGCGTGGAACTGTGGGGCGGCGGGCTCGACGCGCTCGACGGGCTGTCCGAGGACGAAGCCGTCGACGTGGTGATCAATGCCTCGTCCAGCAGCCTGCATGGCGAAGTGCCGCCGGTGCCCGAGTTCCTGCTGGGCGAAGGCGTGCTGGCCTACGACATGATGTACGGCGCCGAGCCTACCGTGTTCCTGCAGTTCGCCACCCGCTGCGGCGCGCGCGTGAGCGACGGCCTGGGCATGCTGGTCGAACAGGCCGCCGAGGCCTTCTATATCTGGCGTGGCGTGCGGCCCCGCACCGCGCCCGTGCTGGCCGAGCTGCGCGCCGCGCTGCAGGCCGAACGCAAGGGCTGACCGGGGCGCCGCCAGCCGTGGCCAACCGCAACCGCACGGCCAGCGCCGCGCCGGCCCGTGCCGTGTTCAACCCGGTGCGCTGGCTGGGCTACCTGCTCGGCTGCGTGGCCGCGGGCGTGGTGGCGATGCAGCTGTACTTCTTCGTGCAGATCGCCTCGTGGCAGTACATCAACCCGACCACCACCACCTTCATGCGCGCCGAGCGCTGGCGCCTGTGCGGCATCAACGTCTGGAACTGCGGCCTCGACCGGCAATGGGTGCCTTACGACCGCATCTCGCGCAACCTCAAGCGCGCGGTGATCGCCAGCGAGGATGCCGACTTCGTCAACCACCCCGGCTATGAGCTCGATGCCATGCTCGATGCGTGGGAGCGCAACAAGAAGCGCGGGCGCATCGTGCGCGGCGGTTCCACAATCACGCAGCAGCTGGCCAAGAACCTGTTCCTGTCGTCCGAGCAGCACTACCTGCGCAAGGGCCAGGAACTGGCCATCACGTGGATGCTCGAGTTCTGGCTGGACAAGCAGCGCATCTACGAGATCTACCTGAATTCGGTGGAGTGGGGCGAGGGCGTGTTCGGCGCGCAGGCCGCGGCGCAGCACTACTTCCGCACCGGCGCGGACAAGCTCAGCGTGGGCCAGTCCGCGCGCCTGGCCGCGGCGCTGCCTGCGCCCAAGTGCTTCGACAAGAAGGAGTACTGCGCCAACGTGCGCGTGAACTTCCGCGCCAAGGCGGGCATCATCGCGCGGCGGATGGGCGCAGCCACGCTGCCCGACTGAGGGTTTGCTCCCCTCTCCCGCGCGCGGGAGAGGGGAGCGAGGCAGCGGCAGATTCAGCGCCTCAGCTCAGCCAGCCCTTCCTGCGGAAATACACCAGCGGAATCGCCGCCGACACCGCCATCAGCGCAATCGCCCACGGATAGCCCGCGGCCCAGTCCAGCTCCGGCATGAACTTGAAGTTCATGCCATAGATGCTGGCGATCAGCGTGGGCGGCATCAGCGCCACCGACACCACCGAGAACAGTTTGATGATCTTGTTCTGGTTGATGTTGATGAAACCGACGGTCGCGTCCATCAGGAAGTTGATCTTGTCGAACAGGAACGCGGTGTGGTTCTCGATCGAGTCGATGTCGCGCAGGATCTGGCGGGCCTCGTCCTGCTGCTCGGCCGACAGCAACTGGCTGCGCATCAGGAAGGACACCGCGCGGCGCGTGTCCATCACGTTGCGGCGGATGCGCCCGTTCAAGTCTTCCTCGCGGGCGATGGTTTCCAGCACGTCGGCGGCGGCGGCATCGGTCACGTTCTCGGCCAATACGCGGCGGCTCGCTTCTTCAAGCCGCTCGTAGATTTCCTCGATCGAGTCGGCGGAATATTCGGCGTCGGTCGCGTACAGGTCCATCAGCACGTCCTTGGCATTGCGCACCGAGCCCGGGCGCATACGCGCGCGCAGCCGCACCAGCCGGAACACCGGCAGGTCTTCGTCGTGGATGGAGAATAGTACGTCGCGCGTGAGCACGAAAGCCACGCGCACGTTGCGCGATAAGGCCTCTTCCTCGTCCAGCAGGAAGTCGGTGCGGATATGGATATTCTCGTCCTCGCCCTCGAAATATCGCGCGGACGCTTCCAGGTCGCCCAGGTCCTCCAGTTCGGGAAGGGCGACGCCATAGGCTTCCTTGATCCAGTTCAGTTCCTCGTCGTCGGGATTGACGACATCGATCCAGATCGGCTTGTGCTGCAGCAGCTCATTGCGCTCGTCGACCTGCTCCTGGGCAAGCCGGCCTTTCTGCAGGACGAACAGGTTGATCATCCCCGGGATTCCTTATTGCTGATTGCGACGAAAAACAAAGACAAGCGCGAAGACAAGCGCAGGCGGCTCGCCGCATTCCCAGGTAGTCCGTCATGCCCTGCATGGCCTGGCGAGACGCCGGAAGGCGCCCTGCCAGGGCCGGGCCACGGGCAAGCGTGATCGCGCTGTACCGCGGCTGCCGGACGCAACGGACTCGGCGGGCAGTACAAGGCGATGGCGTTTGCCTGGGTTGGCTGGCTAGCCGGGAGAGGGAAAATCCGCACGCGGTGCGGCGCGCATGGATGGCGCCGCCGGTGGCACGGAAAGACACTCGCCCGCAGTTCTGCTGCGGGCGAGGCCGACGAGGCGCGGAGCCGGGTGCTCCGGGCGGGTCGTCGTTACGCAGCCCGCAGTGACATGGCATTCGCAGAGGTCGCAGCGCTGCTGCGGCAACTCGAACACCCGATGCTACTGCCCACGTAATTTCTCCGGGATTGTGATGGCCGCGAGTGTAGCCCAACGTTGGGTGGCTTGTTAAGTGAAATCTCCGCGCACACGGCCCGCTGTTGCCCTCTCACGACCGGGGGGCGCGCCCACTCGGCGATCAGCCCAGCACGCCCTGCAGCCGGCGCCACAGCAGCGGCGCTAGCATCACCGAGGACAGCGCCAGGAACATCAGCACGATCGCCGCGTAATCCTGCCAGTGCGGCTGCTCGCCCAGCATCCACATGCCCGAGAACACGCCGACCACCGGGATGAACATGATCGACAGGCTCGATACCACCGGCGGCAGGCTGCGCGCCAGCCCGAACCAGACCAGGTGGCAGAAGGCGAAGACCACCACCGCGTTGTAGGCGATGGCGCCCCATTCGATGGCCGTGGGCATGCGCCAGCCGTCTTCCAGCAGCAGCGAGCCGGCCGCCAGGAAGGGCAGGGTCACGGCCAGCATCCAGAACGTCATGGCGCCGATGGGCACGTCGGTCTGGGTGCGCTTCATCAGCTGGGTGCCGAAGCCCCAGCCGGCCGCGGCCAGCAGCATCAGCAGCGTGCCGGCCGGGCTGCCGGTCAGCGCGGTGATCTCGCCGGAAAGCAGCAGCACCGTGCCGGCCAGCGCGCAGCCGATGCCCAGCCAGGCCCAGGCGCCAATGCGTTCGCGGAAGAACACCAGGCCCCAGACCACTGCCCAGATCGGCATGGTGTAGCCCAGGATGGCGGCGCGGCCCGAGGACAGCATCTTGACCGCGCAGATCGCAAACAGGTGCCAGATCACCATGTTGGGAATGGCCAGGCGGACCACCGTGCCCCATTCGCGCCGCGGCACGGCCAGCGAATCGCCGCGCAGCCGCAGCGCCAGCCCCAGCGCCACCAGCCCGCCCGCCATGCACAGCAGGCGGAAGCCCAGTGCCGGAAAGTGCGCTACGCCTACCTTCATGATGGGCCAGTTGATACCCCAGGCAAGGGTGAGCACGACAAGCAGGAAGATACCGCGGCGATCGAGAGACATGACGGGGCGCGGCTGTGCGTCATGCCGCGCTTTGTTTTGAGAGGAAGCGCAAAACGATAGCACGCAGCGGGTAAAATTGCCGGAAGCGACATATGCTGCAGGGGTGAGAGGTTTTCACGCCGCTGCGGCCAACCGCGCCGGTCGCGGCCAATGGTGCGCCGGCGCCACCAGGATATTCCGAGTACCCATGACTTTCACCGAGCAGCTTGCTGCCGCCTGGCAGCGCAACGATTCCCTCCTGTGCGTCGGGCTCGACCCTGACCCGCAGAAGCTGCCGCTGTCCCTGACCGGGGCGGGCGGCGCCATCTTTTCGTTCTGCCGCGAGATCGTTGACGCCACCGCCGACCTGGTCTGTGCCTTCAAGCCGCAGATTGCGTACTTCCACTCGCAGCGCGCCGAAGACCAGCTCGAGCAGCTGATCCACTATATCCACGACGCCCACCCCGGCATCCCGGTGATCCTGGACGCCAAGCGCGGCGACATCGGCTCGACCGCCGAGCATTACGCGCTGGAGGCCTTCGAGCGGTACAGGGCTGACGCGGTCACGGTCAGCCCGTACATGGGCTTCGATTCGATGCAGCCCTACCTGGCCTACCCGAACCGCGGCGTAATCGTGCTGTGCCGCACCTCCAACCCGGGCGGCTCGGACGTGCAGTTCCTGCAGGTCGACGGCAAGCCGCTGTACCAGCTGGTGGCCGAGGCTGCGCGCGAGCGCTGGAACACCACCGGCCAGATGGGCCTGGTGGTCGGCGCGACCTTCCCCAACGAAATTGCGCGCGTGCGCCAGATCGTCGGCGACATGCCGCTGCTGATCCCGGGCATCGGCGCCCAGGGTGGCGACATCGAGGCCACGGTCAAGGCGGGGCGCACCGCGGACGGCACTGGCATGATGATCAACTCGTCGCGCGCCATCCTTTACGCCAGCCGCGAGAAGGATTTTGCGTCTGCGGCGCGCAATGTCGCGCTGCAGACGCGCGAGACTATCAATCGCTATCGCCACGGCTGAGGCCGGGCACGGAAAAAAACCGCACCGGAGACGGCGCGGTTTTTTACTGGGCGGAGGTTGCCGGCCGCCGGCTTCAGGCCTCGTTCCGGATCAGCTCCAGCAGCCCCCGCATGGCATGCTCGGCCGCCTGCCGGCGGATCTGGCCGCGGTCGCCGCGAAAGCGCTGGGTCTCGGTATGCGTGGTAATGCGGTTGCTCCAGCCGAAGCAGACCATGCCCACCGGCTTTTCCGGGGTGCCGCCGTTGGGGCCGGCCACGCCGGTGACGGACAGCGCCACCTGAGCGCGGCTGTTGAGCAGCGCGCCTTCGGCCATGGCGCGCGCCACTTCCTCGCTGACCGCGCCGTGGTCGCGGATCAGCTTGGCGGGCACGCCCAGCATGGTGGACTTGGCTTCATTGGAATAGGTGACGAAGCCGCGCTCGAACCAGCCGGACGAGCCGGATACATCGGTAATGGCGGCAGCCACCAGCCCGCCGGTGCAGGATTCGGCAGTGGCCAGCATCAGGGATTTGTCGGCAAGGGCGACGCCGGCCTGGATGGCGAGCTGGTCGAGCAGGCGGCTGACAGACATGGTGGATACAGGGTAGTTTTGGGGGGAATCAGCTTGTCATGGCTGGCGATGCGTGGCTCAGAACGAGCGCCACAGCGCAAACACCAGCAGCGTATAGAAGGCCGCGAAGATGTCGTCGAACATCACGCCAAAGCCGCCGCGCAGGCCCGGGCCCTTGAGCGTGCGGTCATAGTGGCCAATTGGCGCCGGCTTGGCGATGTCGAACAGCCGGAACCACAGGAAGGCGGCAAACTGCCCCCAGAAGCCGGTCGGCATGACAAAGGCCAGCACCAGCCAGAAGGCAACGATCTCGTCCCAGACCATGCTGCCATGGTCGTGCACGCCCATGTCGCGCGCCGTGCGTGCGCACGCCCACAGGCCGACCAGGAAGCCGCCGGCGATGATCCACAGCCAGGTGGTGGGCGCGATCCACAGCGAAATCACCACGAACGACAGCCAGCCGTAGAGCGTGCCGACCGTGCCCGGCCCAACGGGCGACAGGCCCGAGCCGAAGCCGAAGGCGATCAGGTGGGCCGGATGGGCCAGCATGAAGCGCGCGCTCGGGCGCGTGACCTTGACGGTCTGGCCGGCTTCCAGGGTCAGGGCGGGGTCGCGCGGCGCGGCCCCGGGAGGGAAGGTGGACATCAAAGTTGGCTCGTGTGATGCAGTTACTGCTTATGGTTATGGCCGGCTTGCACTGCCATGCCTGCGGGACTCCCGCGCCCGCGCAGCGCGCCGATGCCGGCATCATGACATGCCTGTGACCCGGTGTCAGGGGGCAGCGAAATGGTCGAAGCTGGCGCCTTCGTACCGGGTCGGGTTGCCGGCACCGTCGACCAGCCGCAGGCCGGGCTCGGGCGTGATCGCGCCGACACGTGTGAGCGGCAGCGCCAGGCGTTCGCTGATCGCCGCAATGGCGTCGCGGTTGCCGGCGGGTGCGGTGAAGCACAGCTCGTAGTCGTCGCCGCCGGCCAGCACGCATTCACGCTGGATCGCGTCCGGCTGGCCGGCCAGCACCGCCGAGCGCGGCAGCGCATCGACGTCGACCAGCGCGCCGACTTGCGAGCGTTCCAGGATATGGCCCAGGTCGCCGACCAGGCCGTCGGAGATGTCGAGTGCGGCATGCGCCATGCCGCGCAGGGCCATGCCCAGTGCCACGCGTGGCGTGGGCGTGTCCATGCGCGGGCGCACCTGGCTGAACTCGGGCTCCGGCAGCAGCCATTCGCCGCGGCAGTCGCCCAGCGCCAGGCGGGCGTCGCCAAGCGTGCCGGAAATCCAGATATCGTCGCCGGGCCGGGCGGCGTCGCGGCGCAGCGCGGCACGCAGCGGCACATCGCCGAACACCGTCAGCGAGAGCGTCAGCGGACCGCGCGTGGTGTCGCCGCCGACCAGTTCGCAGCCGTGGGCGTCGGCCAGCGCCAGCATGCCGTCGGCCAGTTCGGCCAGCCAGGCGGGGTCGGCCTCGGGCAGGGCCAGCGCCAGTGTGAACGCGCGCGGCTCGGCGCCCATGGCGGCCAGGTCGGACAGGTTCACGGCCAGCGCCTTGTGGCCGAGTGCACGCGGCGCCACGTCCGGGAAGAAATGCCGGCCGCTGACCAGCATATCGGTGCTGATGGCAAGGTGATGGCCGGGGCGGCCCTCAATCAGCGCGCAGTCATCGCCTACGCCGAGCGCGGCCTTGCGCACCGGCCGCGTGAAATAGCGGCGGATCAGGTCGAACTCGGAAAGCTGGGCTGGCTGGGCGTGGGACATCGTCGTCGGGAAGATCCGCCCCGCCGGGTGGACGGGATCGGAAGGGCTGCGCGTTGCGCGAAGATGATTGGCGATCCGGGGCAATCCCGCGGCGCCGGCGCAGCGCGTCAGGATGGGGTGCGCTCGGCATTTCAGCAAGATACTGCCGCGCACGACAGCCATGACCGGCACGCGGTGCGCCACTTCTGCGGGCAGGCGCTACGCTTGCTGGTATTGCCCCGGAGGATGGGGCATATTGTACCGAATCGCAAAGGTGCCCCAAGCAAAACGCTTATTGTGAAATAGTATTTCACTATATAAAATGCTGGGTTCCAAAGGAAGAGAAGGGCGGGCACGTGGAGCCGGTCCGCCGATCGTCCCCTGCCTCGTCAATGACGGCTCCACCGATTGGAAGATGCGCCGATGACCAGCCCTCAGCAGTCCCCGTCCCAAGACGATCTGAAACAGCAGCAGCGTGAGGCGCTGCGCAAAGCGGCGCTCGAGTACCACGAGTTTCCCACCCCCGGCAAGATCTCGGTCACGCCGACCAAGCCGCTGTCGAACCAGCGCGACCTGGCCCTGGCCTATTCGCCGGGCGTGGCCGCCGCTTGTGAAGAGATCGTTTCCGATCCGGCCAACTCCTTCCGCTACACCGCCCGCGGCAACCTGGTCGCGGTGATCACCAACGGCACCGCCGTGCTGGGCCTGGGCGACATTGGCGCCGCGGCTTCCAAGCCGGTGATGGAAGGCAAGGCTGGCCTGTTCAAGAAGTTTGCCGGTATCGACGTGTTTGATATCGAGGTCGACGAAAAGGACCCGGAGAAGCTGGTCCAGATCATCGCCGCGCTGGAGCCCACCTTCGGCGGCATCAACCTGGAAGACATCAAGGCACCGGAGTGCTTCTACGTCGAGCGCAAGCTGCGCGAGAAGATGAAGATCCCCGTCTTCCACGATGACCAGCACGGCACCGCCATCGTGGTGTCCGCGGCCATCATCAACGGCCTGAAGGTGGTCGGCAAGGACATCAAGAAGGTCAAGCTGGTAGCCTCGGGCGCCGGCGCGGCCGCGCTGGCCTGCTTGGACCTGCTGGTCGATATCGGCCTGCCCATTGAGAACATCTGGGTGACGGACCTGGCCGGCGTGGTCTACGAAGGCCGTACCGAGCTGATGGACCCGGAAAAGGCGCGCTTCTGCCAGAAGACCGACAAGCGCAAGCTGGCCGAAGTGATCGACGGCGCCGACATCTTCCTGGGCCTGTCCGCCGCTGGCGTGCTCAAGCAGGACATGGTCCAGCGCATGGCCGACAAGCCGCTGGTGCTGGCCCTGGCCAACCCGAACCCGGAAATCGCGCCGGAGCTGGTCAAGGAAGTGCGCCCGGACGCGGTGATGGCCACCGGCCGTACCGACTACCCGAACCAGGTCAATAACGTCCTGTGCTTCCCATTCATCTTCCGCGGGGCGCTGGACTGCGGCGCCACCACCATCACGCGTGAGATGGAAATCGCCGCGGCCAATGCGCTGGCCGAGCTGGCACGCCAGGAGCAGAGCGACATCGTCGCCACTGCCTATGGCATCCAGGACCTGTCGTTCGGCCCCGAGTACCTGATTCCGAAGCCGTTCGACCCGCGCCTGATCGTCAAGGTGGCGCCTGCCGTGGCCGAGGCCGCGATGAAGTCCGGCGTGGCCGCCCGTCCGATCGAGGACATGGACGCCTACCGCCTGCAGCTGCAGCAGTTCGTGTACCACTCGGGCACGCTGATGAAGCCGATCTACGCCGCCGCGCGCAAGGTCGAGATGGAGAAGAAGCGCATCGTCTTCGCTGAAGGCGAGCAAGAGCGCGTGCTACGCGCGGTGCAGGTGATCGTTGACGAAAAGCTGGCCAACCCGATCCTGATCGGCCGCCCGGCCGTGCTGCAGCACCGCATCGAGCGCTTCGGCCTGCGCCTGCGCGCCGGCGTGGACTTCACCGTGGTCAACCCCGAGCACGACGAGCGCTTCCGCGACTACTCCGACGCCTACTACCGCATGATGGCGCGCGAGGGCATCACGCCCGAGTACGCCAAGCTGGAGCTGCGCCGCCGCACCACGCTGATCGGCGCCATGCTGGTCAAGAAGGGCGAGGCCGACGGCATGATCTGCGGCACCGTCAGCAACACCGCGGCGCACCTGCGCTATATCGACCAGGTGCTGGGCGGCACCAACAAGGTCTACGCGGCGATGAACGGCCTGGTGCTGCCGGGCCGCCAGATATTCCTGGTGGATACGCACGTCAACGTCGACCCGACCGCCGAAGAACTGGCCCAGATCACGCTGATGGCCGCCGAGGAACTGAAGCGCTTCGGCATCGAGCCCAAGATCGCGCTGCTGTCGCATTCGAACTTCGGTTCGTCCGAAGCGCCTTCGGCCCGCAAGATGCGCGAAACCCTCGCCATCCTGCGTGATCGCGCCCCGGACCTGGAGATCGACGGCGAAATGCACGGCGACAGCGCGCTCGACCAGAAGCTGCGCGACCAGCTGGTGCCGGACGGCGCGCTCAAGGGCGAAGCCAACCTGCTGGTCTGCCCGAACATCGACGCGGCCAATATCTCGTACAACCTGCTCAAGGTTGCTGCGGGCAACAACGTCGCGATCGGGCCGATCCTGCTGGGCGTGAAGGCGCCGGTGCACATCCTGACGCCGTCGGCCACGGTGCGCCGCATCGTCAACATGACCTCGCTGGTCGTGGTGGACGCCGCTGCCAAGCGCTAAACCGCCTGGTAGCGCCGGTTGCATGGCCGGTAGCAGGCTATTGTGACGAAAAGCCGGGTTCGCCCGGCTTTTTTTGCATCCATATATGCATGGTTAGTATGCGCACACATACGCTTAACATATTGAAACAATTGAAGAATTATCGGTGCCGCCGGGCCGGGATTGCTTAATTTCGTGCATGCGCGTAACCTTACGCCTTTGATACAGGCGCTCGCCATGAGCGCCCCGGTACGGCCGGCATCCATCGCGCTCCTCTACGGGTAGCGCAGGGCGCTGGCCAGGGTGGCCCGGACAGATAGATCGTCTACCCAACCAGCGGCAGGCTCGATTTCCGGTTCAACCAAGACAAGCAACGTGGGTTTCCAAGTTTCTCTGATGCGGCACGCAACGCGCATGCTGGCCCGGTCCATGACCGGCGCGGCGCTGGTGCTGGCCCTGGCGCAGCCGACACTGGCGCGGCAGGTGCAGACCGAAGGGATGGGAACCATTGCAGTGCAGCAGTTGCCCAACGATGCACGGCAGATCCTGGAGCGCATCGAAGCCGGCGGCCCGTTCCTGTATGACAAGGACGGATCGAGATTCGGCAATTACGAGCGCATCCTGCCGCAACGTGAACGCGGGTATTACCGCGAATACACGGTCAAGAGCGCCAGGAGCCGGAACCGGGGAGCCAAGCGGATCGTCTGCGGCGGGGAACAACGCGCTGCCAACGATTGTTACTACACGGAAGATCACTACAACAGCTTCAAACGGATACTCAAATGATGACTGACATTTTCGGATTGGGCGACGCCCTTGCCGCCCGCGAAGAGCGCGGCGCCGGAGATGGCTGGCAGCGGGCTCAGCAGCAGGCCCAGAACCTATACGACAACGTGCTGATGATGCCGAGCCAGGAGCTCATGCAAAAACTCCCGCCCGCGACCGCGCCCGTGGCCATGCCCGCCGGTCCCGGTTGGAATGACGGCACCAGCGAGGGGGCCATGAATCTGTTCAAGACGGTGCGTCCGAACATCGTCCAGTCGATCCGCGCCTTCCGCGTGCCTGAGCTGGCCCAGGCGGCCGCCGATCTCGGGCAGCATTTCCTCTATGCCAATTGCGCCCATTGCGCGAGCAAGGCCGAGATCCTGGAAACCATCGCCACGTCGTTCACCTTCCCGAAGCACTTCGGCAAGAACTTCGACGCGCTGGCTGACTGCCTGACCGACATGATCTACAAGGCCGGCCCGCAGCCGGGCTTTGTGATCGTGCTGGAAGGCCTGCCGATTGCGCAGAAGTTCGACAAGGAAGGGCGCGAGGTGCTGCTCGACGTATTCCGCGACGCCGCCGAGTACTGGGGCGAGCGCAAGGTGCAGTTCCGGGTGTTTTATTCGTTCGCCTGATTGCGCTGGCCTGGCCGGTATAGCAAGCAAAAAGCCCGCATCAGCGGGCTTTTTGCTTTCCGGCGAGGTGCTGGCCTTACTCCTGCGCCGGCAGATGCCCATGTGGCGTGAGCCGGTCGATCAGCTCCGGCAGCCCTTCGCTCAGTTGCGCGGCCACGTCGTCCTGCGACATGCCGGTGGTCTGTGCCAGCGATTCGAGCGCGCCGGTGTTGCCCAGCGCGCTGCTCAGCGCCGACGGCGTGACCGGCTGGTTGGCGCCGCTGCCGATCCACGAGTTCACCTGCTCGCCCAGCCCGGCCTGCGCCAGGATCTGCTGCAGCGCGCCGATGCCGCCGGCGGCCGCACCCAGCGCCTGGCTGTTGGCCGGCGCGCCACCCTGGCCGCCAAGCAGGCCGCCGAGCAACGAGCCAAGATCCAGGCCGCCGGTGGCGCCGCCGGGCGCCGCGCCGGCACCGCCGCCGCCGAGCATGCCGCCCAGCAGCCCGCCGAGGCTGCCCAGGCCACCCAGTCCATCATCGGCCGCCGGCGCATCGCCCGCGCCGCCGCCGGCTTGCCCGCGGCCGCGCATGGCCAGCGTTGCCAGCAGGCCGAGCGCCATCATCAGCTTGGGGTCGAGCCCGCCGCCGGTATCGCCAGCCTCGCCGCGCGCGCCGCCGAGTTGTCCGAGCACACCGCCCAGCACGCTATCGAGTAGTCCCATGGTCGACTCCTTTCAGTCAGGGTTGCAAGGTTGACGCGATGACCGGATGGCCGCCGCCGTCAGAATCCGCCAAGCAAGGCATTAAGGGTTGCCAGGCATGCCAGCCCGGCGGTTTCAGTACGCAGGATGCGGGGGCCGAGCGACACGCCGGTGAAACCCGCTTGCCTTGCCGCCTGCTCCTCCTCGGGCGCCAGGCCGCCTTCGGGGCCGATCAGCAGCGTGACGCCGCCGGCCAGCAAGGCTTCGCGTTGTTCGGCGATGAACGCCGGCAGCGAGTACGTGGCGCGCGGCGATACCAGCAGCCTGGCACCGCCAGCCGCGGACTGCGCCAGCCATGTTTCAAAGTTAGCGACCGGCGCAACCTCCGGCAAGCGGTTGCGTCCGCATTGCTCGCAGGCGGCCTGCACCAGTGCCTGCCAGTGCGCGTGGCGCTTGTGCGCGCGCTCGCCCGACAGGCGCACCACCGAGCGGCTGGCCTGCAGCGGCTGGATTGCCGTGACGCCCAGTTCGACCGCCTTTTCGATCAGCCAGTCCATCTTGTCGCCGCCGGCCAGGCCCTGCGCCAGCGTGACGCGGAAGGGCGGCTCGGCTTCGGCCGCGTCATGCGCGCCGATGCGCGCCAGCGCGTGGCGCTTGCCCAGCTCGACCAGCGTGGCCGCGTGGCTGCCGCCGCGGCCGTCGAACAGCGTCATGGCGTCGCCCGGCACCAGGCGCAGCACCTGCGCGTGGCGCACCACTGGCTCGGGCAGCGGGAAATCGGACTCGGCGGCCAGGACGGTGTCTGTGCCGCCGACGAAGAAGCGAGGTGCCATCAGCTTGCCTGGCCTGCTGCCTGGTCCAGCGGTTTGCCGAAGCCCCAGCGGTAGCCGTCGGGATCTTCGACCATGCAATAGCGGTCGCCCCAGAACTGGTCGGCCGGCGCCATCAGGCTGACCGCGCCGGCGTCGACCGCGCGCTGGTGCATGGCGTCGACATCGTCGCAATAGACATAGAAGGTCTGCGGGCACTCGACGCCCAGCGAGCGCGGCGTGCGCGCGGTGCTGCCCCAGGCGCCCTCGGGCGCGAACATCACCACCAGCTGGCCCTGGTAGTGCATCTCGGCATGGGTCGGCACGCCGTTTTCGTCGACCACGTTGCCGGCGGCGAAGCCGAAGGCTCGGCTGTAGAAGTCCAGTGCGGCGCGCCCGTTGGCGACGGTCAGGTAGGGGGTGAGCCAGGGGGTGTTGGCCGGTCTGGTCATGATCGTCTCCTGAGTGCGGGAAACCCGGCGCGGCTGGCGTGCCGCGCGGTGCGAGAGTGCATCTTACGCGTGCCGCGCTACGCTGTCGAAGTGCGGCGCAGCGGCCGGCCGGGCTGGTTGGGGTGAAGCATCAGGCATGTCCGTGGCCGGATAGTTCCGATGACCGGGGGCGGGGGGCGCATGGGGCTTGCGGTGATCGCCCTCGCTGCGCCGCAGGCGCTGTCCGGGAGTCCGGAAAACCCCCTAGCTTCTGCTAAAATTGCGGTTTTCCTGCCGTCAGGCTCACGCCCGAATCCGCCAGAATGTCCGCCCTTGCCCATCCCGCCACAAGTCCTTTTGCTTCCCAGCCCGCCAAGCTGATGGCCGACGCCATCCGCGTGCTTGCCATGGACGCCGTCCAGCAGGCCAATTCCGGCCACCCCGGTGCGCCGATGGGCATGGCAGACATCGCCGTGGCGCTGTGGGGCCGGCACCTGAAGCACAACCCGAGCAACCCCCAGTGGGCCGACCGCGACCGCTTCGTGCTGTCCAACGGCCACGGCTCGATGCTGATCTATGCGCTGCTGCACCTGACCGGCTACGACCTGCCGGTCGAAGAGCTGAAGAATTTCCGCCAGCTGCACAGCAAGACCGCCGGCCACCCGGAATACGGCATCACCCCGGGCGTGGAAACCACCACCGGCCCGCTCGGCCAGGGCATCACCAATGCCGTCGGCATGGCGCTGGCCGAACGCCTGCTGGGCGAAGAATTCAACCGCCCCGGCTTCGACATCGTCAACCACCACACCTATGTCTTCCTCGGCGACGGTTGCCTGATGGAAGGCATCTCGCACGAAGCCAGCTCGCTGGCCGGCACGCTGAAGCTCAACAAGCTGATCGCGCTGTGGGATGACAATGGCATCTCGATCGACGGCGACGTGGTGCACTGGTTCAACGACGATACCCCGAAGCGTTTCGAAGCCTATGGCTGGAACGTGATCCGCGGCATCGACGGCCATGACGTGACCGCCGTCGACATGGCGATCTCGCAGGCCAAGGCCAGCGACAAGCCGACCCTGATCTGCTGCCGCACCAAGATCGGCAAGGGCGCGCCCAACAAGGAAGGCGGCCACGACGTGCACGGCGCCCCGCTGGGCGGCGCCGAAGTGCTGGCCACGCGCGAGGCGCTGGGCTGGGCCCACGCCCCGTTCGAAGTGCCGGCCGAGGTCTACGACACCTGGGACGCCAAGGCCAATGGCCAGGCGCTGGAGCGTGCCTGGAACGCGCTGTTCGATGCCTACGCCGAGCGCCACCCGTATGAGGCCGGCGAGTTCCGCCGCCGCATGAAAGGCGAGCTGCCGGGTTCGTTCGACGCCGCCGTCGAAGCATTTATCGCCAAGTGCGAGGAAAAGGCCGAGACCATCGCCACCCGCAAGGCCAGCCAGAACACCATCGAGGCCTTCGGCCCGGTGCTGCCCGAGTTCCTCGGCGGCTCGGCCGACCTGACCGGCTCGAACCTGACCAACTGGTCGGGCAGCCAGGCCGTGCGCGTGGATGCCTGGGGCAACCATATCAACTACGGCGTGCGCGAGTTCGGCATGAGCGCCATCATGAACGGCATCACGCTGCATGGTGGCTACATTCCCTACGGCGCCACCTTCCTGACCTTCTCGGACTACAGCCGCAACGCGCTGCGCATGGCGGCGCTGATGAAGATCCGCTCGCTGTTCGTGTTCACCCATGACTCGATCGGCCTGGGCGAAGACGGCCCGACCCACCAGTCGATCGAGCACGTCGCCAGCCTGCGCCTGATCCCGAACATGGACGTCTGGCGCACCGCCGACACCACCGAGACCGCCGTGGCCTGGGCCGAGTCGATCCGCCGCGAGAACGGACCGAGCTGCCTGATCTTCAGCCGCCAGAACCTGCCGTTCCAGCGCCGCGACGAAACCACCCGTGCCAGCATCGCGCGCGGCGGCTACGTGCTGCGCGACAGCGTCAACCCCAAGACCAAGCGTCCGGACGCCGTGATCCTGGCCACCGGCTCCGAAGTGGGCCTGGCCGTCGGCGCCGCTGACGCACTGGCTACCGAAGGCGTGCATGTGCGCGTGGTCTCGGTCCCGGCCACCACCGTGTTCGACAAGCAGGACACCGCCTACAAGGCCAGCGTGCTGCCGGCCGGCGTGCCGCGCGTGGCGGTCGAGGCGGGCGTGACGGACTTCTGGTGGAAGTACCAGGTCCAGGCGGTGGTGGGCATCGACACCTTCGGTGAATCGGCCCCGGCCGGCGTGCTGTTCAAGCACTTCGGCTTTACCGTCGACAACGTGGTCCGCACGGTGAAGGACACCCTTATCTAAGCATCCGGGCGCTGGAGCCGCGTGGTGCGCCGCGCGGCAGCAGCGGCGCCCACAGGTTTCAATCGATCCTCAGGAGAGACAGTCATGACCATCAAGATCGGCATCAACGGCTTCGGCCGCATCGGACGCATGGTGTTCCGCGCCGCAGTCGCCAACTTCAAGGACATCGAAGTCGTTGGCATCAACGACCTGCTGGAGCCCGACTACCTGGCGTACATGCTGAAGTACGACTCGGTGCATGGCCGCTTCGACGACGAAGTGTCGGTCGACGGCAACACCCTGGTCGTCAACGGCAAGAAGATCCGCCTGACCGCGGTCAAGGATCCGGCCGAGCTGAAGTGGGGCGAGATCGGCGCTGACGTGGTGGTCGAGTCGACCGGCATCTTCCTGACCAAGGAAGGCGCGCAGAAGCACCTCGACGCGGGTGCCAAGAAGGTGATCATGTCGGCCCCGTCTAAGGACGACACCCCGATGTTCGTGTACGGCGTGAACCACGAGTCGTACAATGGCGAGGCGATCATCTCCAACGCCAGTTGCACCACCAACTGCCTGGCACCGGTGGCCAAGGTGCTGAACGACAAGTGGGGCATCAAGCGCGGCCTGATGACCACCGTGCACGCTGCCACCGCCACCCAGAAGACCGTTGACGGCCCGTCCAACAAGGACTGGCGCGGCGGCCGCGGCATCCTGGAGAACATCATCCCGTCGTCGACCGGCGCTGCCAAGGCCGTGGGCGTGGTGATTCCGCAGCTGAACAAGAAGCTGACCGGCATGTCGTTCCGCGTGCCGACCTCGGACGTGTCCGTGGTTGACCTGACCGTCGAGCTGGAAAAGTCGGCGACGTACGAAGAAATCTGCGCCGAGATGAAGGCCCAGAGCCAGGGCGCGCTCAAGGGCGTGCTGGGCTACACCGAAGACAAGGTCGTCGCCACCGACTTCCGCGGCGATGCCCGCACCTCGATCTTCGACGCTGAAGCAGGCATCGCGCTGGACGGCACCTTCATCAAGGTCGTGAGCTGGTACGACAACGAGTGGGGCTACTCGAACAAGGTGCTGGAAATGGTCCGCGTCGCGGCCAAGTAATCCGGCAGCTTCCGCAGTCAAGAAAAACGCGCCTTCGGGCGCGTTTTTCATTTTCCGGCGCAGTGATGTTCAGGCAGCCGGGCGGGGGGGCAGCGGGCGCGCGTCGACTGCGTCGCCGTCCACCAGGAAATGGCCGCCAGCCACATGGTGGATGGTGCGCAGCGCATCATGGCCGTCGAAATGCCAGCGCCCGTTGCTGAACACGCGCGCGTCGGCGTGCGCGGCCACGACTTCGCCAAGGAACAGGTCGTAGGTCTGCTGCGTGGCCGGTTCCGGCAGCAGCCGGCATTCCAGCCAGGCCGCGCAGCCGTCCAGCAGCGGCGCGCCGACCACCGTGCCGGCAAAGGTGCCCAGGCCGTAGGCGTCGAACTTGTCGGTGCCTTCCTGCTCCATCAGCGCCAGGCCGGAGCTGGAGCCCAGCGCCTCGGTCAGGTCGACCTGGCTGACGGTCGGGACCTGCAGCACGAACTCGCCGCTGTCTTCCAGCAGGCGCCGGGTCCAGGTGCTCTTGTCCAGCACCACTGCCACCTTGGGCGGGGAAAAGTCCAGCGGCATGGCCCAGGCGGCGGCCATGATATTGCGCTTGCCGGCGGCGGCGGCGCTGACCAGCACGGTGGGGCCGTGGTTCAGCAAGCGGTAGGCTTTCCGGAGTGGTACGGGGAGGCGGAAATGTTCAGGCATGATGGCCGGGATCGAGCCGTCGGAAAAGAATGATAAAAATGGAAGCGGCGGACCCACTATACAACGATGCACTGGTGGATGCTGCAGCGCGGGAAATGTCCACAAATGCGGTCATTAGTGGAAAAAACGCGCAATTTTTCAGAATTATGTCGTAGACGGCCATTTTAGAAATGCCGAATTTGCTTTCCGAGCTTGTTTTTTCCTCTTACACTATTAAGACGCCGTTGAAATCTGATGTGCAGCCAGTGTAAGTGGTGGGGCCATCTAGCTAAGAATAATCTGACCGAGGCCTGATCATGGTGAACGTAGACACGAAGCTTTTAGTGATCTTCACCGAACTACTGAGCAAGCGAAACGCCACTTATGTCGCGGAAAAGATGCATATGACCGCTCCGGCCGTATCGCACTCGCTGGGCAGGCTGCGTGAAATCTTTGACGATCCCCTCTTCATCCGCGTCCCGCACGGCCTGACGCCAACGCCGCGTGCGCTGGAACTGGGCCCGAAGATCCGCGACATGCTGGACTTGTGGTCGTCGATCAACGAGGGTGATGCCGACAATTTCGATCCGGCCATTGCCACCGGCACGCTGAGCATCGGCTTTGCCGCCGAGCTGGGCGACACGGTATTCAACCGTTTTGTGCTGCGCATCAAGCAGCTGGCGCCGGACCTGCATATCAAGCTGGTCGAATCCCATTCGTGGGAAACGGACGTCGCCTCGATGCGCGCCAACGAGCTTGACCTGGCCTTTTCCCCGTTCCCGACCCGCCACCCGGAAATCGTCGAGGAGATGGTGACGTCGCTGAACCTGTGGGTTTGCGCGCGCAAGAGCCATCCGGTGCTCAAGAACCACTGCTCGCTGGAGCAATACCTGGATTGCGGCCATATCTTCATGGCGCATTCCGGCGGCGCCGGCCGCCCGGCGCCGTCGCTGATCCCGCTCGACTACGCGCTGCAGCAGCGCGGGCTCAAGCGCAATGCGACGCTGACGGTACATTCATGGCGTGCCCAGGCCGAACTGGCCTCGCAGACCGACATGATCTTCACCGTCAATGCGCTGACCAAGGACATGGCCTGCGAGACCTATGGCCTGAAGGCGTTCCCGCTGCCGGCGGAACTGAACACCACGCTCGGCCTGAACATGTTCTGGCACCGCAGCCGCAACACCCATCCGATGCTGGTGTGGGCGCGCAGCCTGTTCCGCCAGGTGGTGGGCGAGTTCGTCGGCCTGCCGCCGGCACGCCCGGCACGGGTGGTGACCGAACAGGACCTGCAAGACCTGCAGGCGCCCTGAGCAGCAGCATCCTGCGGCGAGCAGCCCAAACAAAAAACCGGCGCCAGGCGCCGGTTTTTTGTTGCCGTCTGCGCTCCGCTGGGGAGCGTGCAGGCTTATCGTTTGGGTCTGTGGGGACAGTCTGTTTTGGTGCAATTGCCGTACAGCGACAGTGCATGTTCCTGCAGCGTAAAGCCACGCTCGCGCGCGATGCTTTGCTGGCGGTGCTCGATTTCAGAGTCGAAGAACTCCTCGACGCGGCCGCAGTCGAGGCACACCAGGTGATCATGGTGCTTGCCTTCGTTGAGTTCGAAAATCGCCTTGCCGGATTCAAAGTTGTTGCGCGAGAGCAGGCCTGCCTGCTCGAACTGGGTCAGCACGCGGTAGACGGTTGCCAGGCCGATATCCATATGCTCGTTCAGCAGGATACGGTAGACGTCTTCCGCGCTCAGGTGCCGCTGTTCACTGGTCTGAAAAATTTCAAGAATCTTCAGCCTGGGCACGGTCGCCTTCAGGCCGATGTTCTTGAGGTCCGCCGGACTCGGCATGTGGGTGACTCCCTAGAGTACAATGACTGGATAGTTGAATCATAAGGGTTTTGGCAGCAAAAGTCGCTCGCGGTAGTGATGTCCCAAGTCGGCATCACGCGCCCGGCACAGTTGCCGTCCCATGTGGTTGTCGCGGCAGGCGCAACAGGCGTGTGTGGTGCAATCGGCGCATTTTGCGCCGTTTTTGTGCCCGCCTTGCGGTACCTTGCCGCCGTACTTTTCTTTCCCTCCCGGAAGCGAGATACATGCGTTCTATCCGTTCGTCCGCCATGCGCCCGACGCTGGTTGTCTCCCTGCTGGCCGCGGCCCTGCTGGCCGGCGCCTGCTCAGCCTACGATTCCACCTCGCGCAAGGTAGCCAACGCCATTACGCCGTACCGGATCAACATCGTGCAGGGCAATTTCGTCTCGCGCGAGGCCGTGTCGCAACTGCGCGAAGGCATGACGCGCGACCAGGTCAAGTTCCTGCTCGGCACGCCGCTGCTGAATGACGTGTTCCACGCCGACCGCTGGGACTACGTGTTCTCGTTCCGCCGCGGCAATACCCCGGTGGTGCAGCAGCGCCGCTATACGGTGTATTTTGAAGGCGACCGGCTGGTCAAATTCAGCGGCGATGAACTGCCGTCCGAGTATGAGCTGATTGCCGAGATCGACGGCATGAAAAAGGCGTTGAAGGACCAGACGCCGGGCAAGATCTCCACTGGCGCGGCAGCCACCGCGGCCGCACCGGCCGAACCGCAGACCACGGTGGAGAACTTTGTACCGCGGCAGGCGCAGCAGCCGGAAGCGGCACCCGCCGCTGCGGCATCGCCGGCCCAGGCCACCGTGCCGGCCGAGGCCCCCAAGCCGGCCGCCAACTGATCCGCCACACGGCGCGCCGGCGGCGGCGCGCCCCCAGTTTTCCGGGCCGGCCAGGCATGGCCGGCTCGATCACTTTCCGCGCATTGCGCATATTCCGCTGAGCCAGACACCATGAACATCGCCATTGCAGGCGCATCGGGCCGCATGGGCCGCATGCTGATCGAACACGTGCTGAACACCGAGGGCGTGAGCCTGGCGGGCGCGCTCGACGTGCCGGGCTCGCCGGCGCTGGGCCAGGACGCCGGCCTGCTGCTGGGCCGCCAGACCGGCGTGGCGATCAGCGCCGATGTGGAAGCGGTGCTGGCCGGCGCGGACTGCCTGATCGACTTCACTCGCCCCGAAGGCACGCTTGCCCACGTGGCCGCGGCTAAGAAACTGGGCGTGAAGATGGTGATCGGCACCACCGGCTTCGACGAAGCCGGCAAGGCCGCGCTGGCTGAGGCCGCCAGGTCGATCGGCATCGTCTTTGCCGCCAACTTCAGCGTCGGCGTCAACGCCACCTTCAAGCTGCTGGAAGTGGCCGCCAGGCTGCTGTCGACCGGCTATGACATCGAAGTGATCGAGGCGCATCACCGCTTCAAGGTCGATGCTCCCTCGGGCACCGCGCTGAAGATGGGTGAAGTGATTGCCGATGCGCTTGGCCGTGACCTCAAGACCTGCGCCGTCTATGCCCGCGAAGGCCACACCGGCGAGCGCGACCCCAACTCGATCGGCTTTGCCACCGTGCGCGGCGGCGATATCGTCGGCGACCACACCGTGATGTTCGCCGGCATCGGCGAGCGCATTGAGATCAGCCACAAGTCGTCCAGCCGCCAGTCGTATGCCGACGGTGCCGTGCGCGCCGCCCGTTTCCTGGCCGACAAGCCCAACGGCCTGTTCGACATGCAGGACGTGCTGGGCCTGAAGTAAGGCGCAGCGGGGCGCGCAGGGCCGAAACTGGCCTGCCGCCACGGTTATAATCGTCTTCTTTCGCATTGCACGCCCGGCGGGCGCCGCGCAAGCGGCGCGCCCGCTGCTCTCATTCCAACGATTCCCCCGGATGCCGGCAGGCCAGTTGCCGCGCAAACGTTGTCCTGACTGCTGTCCCGACCATGCAAGACAAATACCTTCCTTCCGCCGTTGAACAAGCCGCCCAGCAGCACTGGCAAGCCATCGACGCCTATCGCGTGTCGGAGCATGCGGCCGGGGCCGACGGCAAGGAAAAGCCCAAGTTCTACGCCTGCTCGATGCTGCCGTATCCGTCGGGCAAGCTGCACATGGGCCACGTGCGCAACTACACCATCAACGACGTGATGGCGCGCTACCTGCGCATGAACGGCAACAATGTGCTGATGCCGATGGGCTGGGACGCCTTCGGCATGCCGGCCGAGAACGCCGCGCTGAACAACGGCGTGGCGCCGGCGGCCTGGACCTACGACAACATCGCTTACATGAAGAAGCAGATGCAGTCGATGGGCTTGGCGATCGACTGGTCACGCGAAGTCGCCACCTGCAGCCCGGACTACTACCGCTGGAACCAGTGGCTGTTCCTGAAGATGCTGGAAAAGGGCATCGCCTACCGCAAGACCGGCACCGTCAACTGGGACCCGGTCGACCAGACCGTGCTGGCCAACGAGCAGGTCATCGACGGCCGCGGCTGGCGTTCGGGCGCGGTAGTGGAAAAGCGCGAGATCCCGATGTACTACCTGCGCATCACCGAGTATGCGGAGGAACTGCTGGGCGACCTGGACCAGCTGGGCTGGCCCGAGCGCGTCAAGGTGATGCAGCAGAACTGGATCGGCAAGAGCGTGGGCGTGCGCTTTGCGTTTCCGCACGACATCCCGGGCGAGGACGGCAAGCCGATCAATGACGGCAAGCTGTACGTGTTCACCACGCGCGCCGACACCATCATGGGCGTGACCTTCTGCGCGGTCGCCGCCGAGCACCCGCTGGCCACGCACGCCGCACTGAACAACCCCGAACTGGCTGCCTTCATCGACGAATGCAAGCACGGCTCGGTCATGGAAGCCGACATGGCGACCATGGAGAAGAAGGGCATGCCGACCGGCCTGCAGGTGGTGCACCCGCTGACCGGCGAGAAGGTCGACGTGTGGGTCGGCAACTACGTGCTGATGAGCTATGGCGACGGCGCCGTGATGGGCGTGCCCGCGCACGATGAGCGCGACTTCGCCTTCGCGCTCAAGTACAAGCTGCCGATCAAGCAAGTCATCGACGTGAAGGGCCAGCCTTACTCGACCGAAGCCTGGCAGGAATGGTACGGCGACAAGGAAAACGGCACCTGCATCCACAGCGGCAAGTATGACGGCCTCGGCTACCAGGCCGCGGTCGAAGCCATTGCCGCCGACCTGGGCGCCAAGGGCATCGGCGAGAAGAAAGTGACCTGGCGCCTGCGCGACTGGGGCATCTCGCGCCAGCGCTACTGGGGCACGCCGATCCCGCTGATCCACTGCGACAGCTGCGGCGTGGTGCCGGTCCCTGAGAAAGACCTGCCGGTGGTGCTGCCCGAAGACCTGGTGCCGGACGGCACCGGCAACCCGCTGGCCAAGGATGCGCGCTTCCTGCAGTGCACCTGCCCGTCGTGCGGCAAGCCGGCGCGCCGCGAGACCGACACGATGGATACCTTCATCGACTCGTGCTGGTACTACATGCGCTATACCTGCCCGGACGCGGCCACCATGGTCGATGCGCGCAACGATTACTGGATGCCGATGGACCAGTACATCGGCGGCATCGAGCACGCGATCCTGCACCTGCTGTACGCACGCTTCTGGACCAAGGTCATGCGCGACCTGGGCCTGGTCAAGTTCGACGAGCCCTTCACCAACCTGCTGACGCAGGGCATGGTGCTCAACGAGACCTACTACCGCGAAGACGCCTCGGGCAAGAAGCACTGGTACAACCCGGCCGAGGTCGACCTGCGCACCGACGAGCGCGGCCGCCCGGTGGGCGCCACGCTGATCGCCGACGGCCAGCCGGTGGTGATCGGCGGCGTCGAGAAGATGTCGAAGTCCAAGAACAACGGCATCGACCCGCAGGCGCTGATCGACCAGTACGGCGCCGACACCGCGCGCCTCTTTGTGATGTTCGCCGCGCCGCCGGAGCAGCAGCTGGAATGGAGCGGCTCGGGCGTGGAGGGCGCCTCGCGCTTCCTGCGCCGCGTGTGGAACTACGGCTATGCCAATGCCGCGGCCATCCGCGACGGCGCCGGCGGCACGCCGACTGCCGATGACGCCGAGCTGCGCCGCGAGATCCACGGCGTGCTCAAGCAGGCCAACTACGACTACCAGCGCATCCAGTACAACACCGTGGTGTCCGCCACGATGAAGATGCTGAACGCGCTGGACGACGCCAAGACCGCTTCGCCGGCCGCGCGCCGCGAGTGCTTCGGCATCCTGCTGCGCGTGCTGTACCCGGTGGTGCCGCACGTCACCCACGGCCTGTGGGACCAGCTGGGCTACGCCGCCGAAGCCGGCGACCTGCTCGACGCCCCGTGGCCGCAGGTCGATGAAGCCGCGCTGGTGCGCAGCGAGATCGAACTGGTGCTGCAGATCAACGGCAAGGTGCGCGGCAGCATCACCGTGCCCGCCGACGCCGACCGCGCCGCCATCGAGGCAACCGCCGCCGCCAGCGAGACCGTGGCCAAGTTCGCCGAGGGCAAGGCGCCGAAGAAGATCGTGGTGGTGCCCGGCCGCCTGGTCAACGTGGTGTTGTAAGCTGGTCTCGGAACCTGACAAGGAATCGCCAAGAATGAAGCGACTGAACATGGGGCGCCGCAAGGTGCTCGCGGCAATGCTGGCAGTGCCGGCAACAGGCCTGCTGGCCGGCTGCGGCTTCCACATGCGCGGCAACTCGGATTTCGCCTTCAAGCGGCTCTATATCGGGATTCCGGCCAATTCGCTGATGGGCGCGGACCTGCGCCGCGCCATCCACGGCGGCTCCGACACCCAGGTGGTGGTCGACCAGAAGGAGGCCGACGCGCTGCTGGACGTGCTGCAGGACACCCGCACCAAGTCGATCTTGTCGATCACCACCACCGGCGTGGTGCGCGAATACCGCCTGACACAGCGCTTCACCTTCCGCCTGCGCGACGCCGCCGGCAAGGAACTGATCCCGCCGTCGCAGCTGGTGCTGACGCGCGACCTGACCTACAACGAAGCCAACACGCTGGCCAAGGACTACGAAGAGCAGCAGCTGTACCGCGACATGCAACGCGATATCGTGCAGCAGCTGATGCGCCGGCTGGCCGCCGTCAAGGCCATCTGATCACGGCATGCAGCTCAAGCTCGACGGGCTCGACGCACACCTGCGGCAGGCGAAGGCCAAGGGCCTGGCGCCGCTGTACGTGGTGCACGGCGACGAACACCTGCTGGTGCTGGAGGCCGTCGACCGCCTGCGCGCCGCGGCGCGCGAAGCCGGCTTCTCCGAGCGCGACGTGCTGGTGGCCGAGCGCGGCTTCCACTGGGGCCAGCTGGTCGAGGCGCAGCAGTCGATGTCGCTATTCGGCGACCGCAAGATCGTTGAACTCCGCATCCCGTCGGGCAAGCCCGGCAAGGACGGCGGCGAGGCGCTGCGCGCCGTGGCCGCCCAGCCGTCGCCCGACGTGGTGCTGCTGGTGACGCTGCCGCGGCTGGATTTTGCCGCGTCCAAGTCGGCCTGGTTCCAGGCGCTGGAAGGCGCCGGCGTGTCGATCAAGGTCGACTCCGTGGACCGCACCCGGCTGCCGGCCTGGGTCGGCGAGCGGCTGTCGCTGCAGCAGCAGCGCGTCGAGGGCGGCGAGCCTGGCCGGCGTTCGCTGCAGTTTATCGCCGACAAGGTCGAGGGCAACCTGCTGGCGGCGCACCAGGAAATCCAGAAGCTGGGGCTGTTGTACCCGCCCGGCGAACTCACCTTCGACCAGGTGCACGATGCGGTGCTGAACGTGGCCCGCTACGACGTGTTCAAGCTGTCTGAATCGATGCTTTCTGGCGACGTGCCGCGGCTGGTGCGCATGCTCGAAGGGCTGCGCGGCGAGGGCGAGGCCACGGTGCTGGTGCTGTGGGCGCTGACCGAGGAAATTCGCGTATTATCCAAGGTCCGGCAGGGGCTGGCGGCCGGCAAGCCGGCGGGTGTGCTGATGCGCGAGCTGCGCGTCTGGGGCCCGCGCGAGCGGCTGGTGCCGCAGGCCGCGCAGCGCCTGGCGAAGCCAAGGCTGGACGCGGCGCTGGCGCTGGCGGCGCGGCTGGACCGCCAGGTCAAGGGCCTGTCGGACCTGCCGCCACCAGGCGGCAGCCCGCTGCCGGCGGAACCATGGGACGGGCTGCAGCAGCTTGCCCTGATGATCGCGCGCTGAACGCGCAACTCCACAGGTTTGCTTCCCCCGCCGCGTGCGGCGGGGGGACGGAAAACACACTGACGGCCACCACCCCAGGGCCACTGACATGAACGAGCTCGACCTCAACCAATACATGGACCGCGTCGGCCGCCAGGCCCGCGCCGCGTCGCGCGCCATGGCGCGTGCCTCCACGGCCGACAAGAACCGCGCGCTGCTGACCATCGCGGCTGCCATCCGCCGCGATGCCGACAAGCTCAAGGCGGTCAACGCGCGTGACGTTGAACGCGCCCGCGCCAACGGCCAGGACGCCGCCTTTATCGACCGCCTGACGCTGTCGGACAAGGCCATCGCCACCATGGCCGCGGGCCTGGAGCAGATCGCCGCCCTGGCCGACCCGATCGGCGAGATCTCGAACATGAAGTTCCGCCCGACCGGCATCCAGGTCGGCCAGATGCGCGTGCCGCTGGGCGTGATCGGCATCATCTACGAGTCGCGCCCGAACGTGACCATCGACGCCGCGGCGCTGTGCCTGAAGTCGGGCAACGCCACCATCCTGCGCGGCGGTTCCGAAGCAATCGAATCCAACACCGCGCTGGCGGCGCTGGTGGCCGAGGGCCTGTCCGCGGCCGGGCTGCCGTCCGAGGCGGTGCAGGTGATCGAGACTACTGACCGCGCTGCCGTGGGCCGGCTGATCACGATGACTGAATACGTCGACGTGATCGTGCCGCGCGGCGGCAAGAGCCTGATCGCGCGGCTGATGGAAGAAGCGCGCGTGCCGATGATCAAGCACCTGGACGGCATCTGCCACGTCTATATCGACGCCGCTGCCGACCTGGACAAGGCCGTGCGCGTCTGCGACAACGCCAAGACGCAGCGCTATGCGCCGTGCAACACCATGGAGACGCTGCTGGTGTCGCAGGACATCGCCGCCGCCGCGCTGCCGCCGCTGTGCCGCATCTACCAGGAGAAGGGCGTCGAACTGCGCGTGTGCCCGGCCACCCGCGCCACGCTGGAAGCGGCGGGCTTCACCGGCCTGGTCGATGCCGCGGAGGAAGACTGGCGCCTGGAATACCTGGCCCCGATCCTCGCCATCAAGACCGTGGCCGGACTGGACGAGGCCGTCGCCCATATCAACGAATACGGCTCGCACCATACCGATTCGATCATCACCGAGAACTACTCGGCGGGCATGCGCTTTATCCGCGAGGTCGATTCGGCCAGCGTGATGATCAATGCCTCGACGCGCTTTGCCGATGGCTTCGAGTACGGCCTGGGCGCGGAAATCGGCATCTCCAACGACAAGCTGCATGCACGCGGCCCGGTCGGGCTGGAAGGGCTGACGTCGCTGAAGTACGTGGTATTCGGGCACGGCGAGATCCGCACCTGACGCTCGCGCGCCAACAACAATAACAATCGTTCTCGAACGTCTCTCTGCCGATGCTCTGGGTCAAAGCGCTGCATATTGTCTTCGTGGTCTCGTGGTTCGCCGGCCTGTTCTACCTGCCGCGCATCTTCGTCAACCTGGCCATGGAAACCGACGCCGCCAGCACACAGCGCCTGTTGCTGATGGCGCGCAAGCTGTTTCGCTTCATGACCATGCTGGCGGTGCCGGCGGTGGTGTTCGGGCTGTGGCTGTACCTGGGCTACGGCCGCGGCGCGGGGCAGGGCTGGATGCATGCCAAGCTGGCGCTGGTGCTGGTGCTGATCGGCTACCACCACGGCTGCGGCGTGCTGCTGCGCAAGTTCGAGGCGGGGCGCAATACGCGCTCGCACAAGTTTTATCGCTGGTTCAATGAGCTGCCGGTGCTGGTGCTGCTGGCGGTGGTGATCCTGGTGGTCGTCAAGCCGTTCTGAGCCTGGCGCCCGGTCTGTTGTTGCCAATCCTGTTGCGGAACCGAAATGAGCAAGCTGGTTGACTATTACCTGACGCCGCAGTCGCCGTTCGTCTACCTGGGCCATGCGCGCTTTGCCGCCATCGCCGAACGCCATGGCGCGCAGGTGAACCTGAAGCCGTGCGACCTGGGTAAGGTGTTTTCCGTCTCCGGCGGGCTGCCGCTGTCGCAGCGCCCGCCCCAGCGCCAGGCCTACCGCCTGGTGGAGCTGGCGCGCTGGAGCGAATTCCTGGACCTGCCGCTGCATCCGCAGCCGACGTTCTTCCCGGTATCGGGCGACGCGGCCAGCAAGCTGATCATCGCCGCGCAGCTGGCACACGGCACCGCCCGCGCGATGCAGCTGACCGGCGCCATTGGCGCGGCAGTCTGGGCGCAGCAGCGCAATATCGCCGATGCCGCCACGCTGGCGCAGATCGCCGACGAGGCCGGCTTGGACGGCGCCAGCCTGCTCAAGGCCAGCGAGGCGCAGTCGGTGCAGGCGGCCTATGCGCAGAACACCCAGGACGCGATTTCGGCCGGCGTATTCGGCGCGCCGTGGTACGTCCATGACGGCCAGCCCTTCTGGGGCCAGGACCGGCTGGATTTCCTCGAGCGCGCCCTGGCGGCGGCTTGAGCTAAGCTTCGGATAGATCCCCGTCCGCTACGGCGGACGTTTTTGTTTGTAGGATACCCAACACATGACCCAAGCCTTCTTTGCCCCTTGCCCGCGCGGCCTGGAGAGCGCGCTCGCCGAAGAACTGCGCGAGATCGCCGCGATGCCGGGCATGGCCGCGCTGGCGCCGTTCACGGTGCACCAGGAAGTGCCGGGCGGCGTCAATTTCTCGGGCGAGATGGCCGCCGCCTATGCGGTCAACCTGCATTCGCGCATTGCCAGCCGGGTGCTGATGCGCGTGGCGGCGCGCGGCTACCGGCATGAGGACGACATCTATACGCTGGCGCGCGGCGTGCGCTGGGAGCAGTGGTTTTCGCCCGATGAATCGCTGCGTGTGGACATCACGTCGCACAAGTCGCCGCTGCGCAGCCTGAATTTCACCGCGCTGCGCGTCAAGGACGGGGTCTGCGATGCCCTGCGCGAGCGCGTGGGCGCGCGCCCGAGCGTCGATACCGCCAGCCCGGATGTGCGCATTTATGCCCATCTAACCGAGCATGACTGCACGCTGTACCTCGACACCACCGGCGAGCCGCTGTTCAAGCGCGGCTGGCGCACCGAGAAGGGCGAGGCGCCGCTGAAGGAAAACCTGGCCGCCGGCATCCTGCGCCTGGCGGGCTGGGTGCCGGGCCAGACCTTCCGGCCTTTCTACGACCCGATGTGCGGCAGCGGCACCTTCCTGATCGAGGCCGCGCAGGTGGCGCTGGGCATCGCGCCGGGCGGCAGCCGCAGCTTTGCCTTCGAATGGCTCAAGGGCATGGACACCAAGGCCTGGCAGAAGCTCAAGTCGGACGCGCAGCGCGTCCGCATGCTGGCCTCGGCCGATGAACTGCAGGTGGTGGGTTCGGACATCTCCACTGACATGCTGGCCATCACGCGCGCCAACTGGGAGCGTGCCGGCCTGCCGGGCGAGGCGCGCACCAAGCAGGTGGACGCGCGCTTCGTGCAGCCGCCTTTTGAAGAGCCGGGTTTGCTGTTGATGAATCCCCCGTACGGCGAGCGCATCGCGGTGCGTGGCCAGCGCCGCCTGCCAGAGGAAGAGATGCCGCGCGACGAGGTGGAGGAGGCCGCCGCCAACCAGTTCGCCAGTGCCTTTG
This sequence comes from Cupriavidus sp. FW305-F7, assembly GCF_058782875.1. Taxonomy (NCBI): domain Bacteria; kingdom Pseudomonadati; phylum Pseudomonadota; class Betaproteobacteria; order Burkholderiales; family Burkholderiaceae; genus Cupriavidus; species Cupriavidus sp. FW305-F7. Next base: position 159,138 of record NZ_JBYSYC010000015.1, read on the forward strand.
CCACCACGCTCAAGCAGCATTTCGCGGGCTGGCAGGCGTGGGTGTTTACCGGCGACATGGGTTTCCCGCGCCGGCTGCGACTCAAGGAGTCGCGCCGCACGCCGCTCTACAACGGCAATATCGAATGCCGGCTGTTCCGCTTCGACATGGTGCGCGGCGCCAACCGGGTGCCGCAGGCGGACTGACGGCGCCCGCGGCGCCGGGCGGCGGGGTCAGGGGCGCTTGCGCCCCGTCAGTGCATCCGGATTGCGGCTGAAGTCCGCCAGGAAGCCCTGCAGGCTGACCACCGGCTCCTGCAGCAGGTGGCGCGGCAGGTCGAACAGCGCATAGATGAATTCTTCATTGCCTTCGCAGCGCTCCGCCGGCAGGCAGTATTGTTCCCAGTCCACGCACGCCGGCGTGTACATGCCGTTGCCGGGCCAGAAGAACGGCACCAGCCGGCCTTCGCGCAGGCCTTCGATCAGTGCCGCGGGGGCGTCGTAGGCTTCGGCCGACTCCACCTGGCTCATCAGCCCGGCGCGGGTCTCGATCACCATCAGCGTGGCGTGGCCCTGCGCGGTCAGCAGCAGGATGCCGGCCGGGTTGGGGTACAGGTAGTACTCGACAAAGCCATAGCGCGCGATGAGCTGGCGCACGCGCTCGGTGATGGCCGGATCGGACAGGAATGAGAACGAATGCCGCGTCAGCAGCTCGCGCAGCGTGCGCGACAGCGTGGCGAAGTACGCCTGCTGCATGGCCTCGATTTCCTGGTCCAGCCGCTCGACCATATTGCTTTCATGCTTCTTCACGTAGCGGTCGATCAGCCCGTGGTTGAAGCCTTGCACGGCGATGCTCTCGTCGGCGGTGCCGGTCAGCAGGATGGTCTTGCAGGGCAGGTCCTGCAGCGCCTGGCAGAATTCCAGCCCGTCCATCTGCGGCATCGAATAGTCGACCACCACCACGCCCGGCTGCAGGAAGCGCTTGAAGTCGTGTATCTGGCGGTAGATGCGGTCGATGTCGAGCTGCACGGTGCGCCGCTCGGTCAGGAAGGTCAGGTCGTCGTGCGTCACGCGCACCGGCAGGAAGCCCGGGAAGCGGGTGGCATAGGCCTCGCGGATCCATTGCAGCGCTTCACGCGGATCGGTGAAGGTGATCACCGCGCGCGAGGCATCCATCTGGAACGCCAGGCTGTCGATGAACGACTTGCTGTCATCGACCAGGACGGTCAGGACCGGGTGATGGAAGACCGACAGGTTCCTGTCGTGCGGGTTGAAGGTCATGGAGCGGCGGGCAGGGGTTCGGCGCAGTGGTTAGGCACAGGCGTGGCGCAAGCGGCAAGCCGGTGTGCGCATTCGCAGGCCAGTATAGCGCGCCACGGCTGCCTTGCAAGACAGGCCTTGCAGTCAGGGCCGGCGGCAGGAGGAGCCCGGCGGGCGCCGGGCGGGAGAAGCGCCCGCGGCAGGGCCGGGATGGCCCGGGCCTGCGCGCGGCGCGCGGACGGCCTTAGTCGACCGCCTTGAACATGTCTTCGACCACCTTCTTGGCGTCGCCGAACACCATCATGGTCTTGTCCATGTAGAACAGCTCGTTGTCCAGCCCGGCATAGCCGGCGGCCATGGAGCGCTTGTTGACGATGATGGTCTTGGCCTTGTAGGCCTCCAGGATCGGCATGCCGGCAATCGGCGACTGGGGGTCGTTCTTGGCCGCCGGGTTGACCACGTCGTTGGCGCCCAGCACCAGCACCACGTCGGCCTGGCCGAACTCGCTGTTGATGTCTTCCATCTCGAAGACCTGGTCGTACGGCACCTCGGCCTCGGCCAGCAGCACGTTCATATGGCCCGGCATGCGGCCCGCCACCGGGTGGATCGCGTACTTCACGTTCACGCCCTTTTCCGCCAGCTTCTCGGTCAGTTCCTTGAGCGCGTGTTGGGCGCGCGCCACGGCCAGGCCATAGCCCGGCACGATGATGACCGTCTCCGCATTGCCCATCAGGAACGCGGCATCGTCGGCGGAACCCGACTTGACCGGGCGCTGCTGCTGATCGCCCGTCGCCGCCGCCGCCGTCGCGCCGCCGAAACCGCCCAGCAGCACGTTGAAGAACGACCGGTTCATCGCCTTGCACATGATGTACGACAGGATCGCACCGGAGGAGCCCACCAGCGAGCCAGCGATGATCAGCATCGGGTTGTTCAGCGAGAAGCCGATGCCCGCCGCTGCCCAGCCCGAGTACGAGTTCAGCATCGACACCACCACCGGCATGTCGGCGCCGCCGATCGGGATGATGATCAGCACGCCCAGCACGAAGGCGATCGCCAGCATGATCAGGAACGGCAGCCAGTCCTGCGACAGGAAGAAGATGACGCCGAAGCCCACCATTGCCACCGCCAGCAGCAGGTTCAGCCAGTGCTGGCCGGCGAACACCACCGGCGCGCCCTGGAACAGGCGGAACTTGTAGCGCCCGGCCAGCTTGCCGAAGGCGATCACCGAGCCCGAGAACGTAATCGCGCCGACGAAGCAGCCGATGAAGAGCTCGATGCGGTTGCCCAGCGGGATCAGGTGCGAGCCTGCCGGGCTGATGCCGAACGCCGCCGGCTCGGCCACTGCCGCCACCGCGATGAACACCGCGGCCAGGCCGATCAGCGAGTGCATCGCCGCGACCAACTCGGGCATCTTGGTCATCTGCACTTTCTTCGCCACGTAGGCACCGATGCCGCCGCCGACCACGAGCGCGGCGAAGATCAGCGCCAGGCCCGTGCCCACCGACGACTGGGCCGTGCCCGCCGCGAGGAATTCATTCTTCAGCTTGATGATCAGGACCAGCGTGGTCACCACGGCAATGGCCATGCCGATCATGCCGAAGGCATTGCCCTTGCGCGCCGAGGCCGGGTGCGACAGGCCCTTGAGCGCCTGGATAAAGCAGACTGAGGCCACCAGGTAGAGCAGGGTGACGAGGTTCATGCTGACAAGACCGGTCATCACGCGCCCTCCCTGGCCAGCGCCGGCTTGGCCTCAGGCGCCTTGGCCTTCGGTTCCTTCTTCTTGAACATCTCCAGCATGCGCTGGGTGACCAGGAAGCCGCCGAACACATTGACCGCGGCCAGTGCCACTGCCAGCGTGCCCATCACGCGCCCGACCCCGCCTTCGGTCAGGCCCGCGGCGAGCATGGCGCCGACGATGATGATCGCCGAGATCGCGTTGGTCACCGCCATCAGGGGTGTATGCAGGGCTGGCGTAACCGTCCAGACCACGTGGTAACCCACGTAGATCGCCAGCACGAAGATGATCAGGTTGATCACCGTGTGGTTCACCATCTCCATCGACTTCTCCTCCGTTGCTTTGAATCCGGGATGCGGCGTTTTACTGTGTTTTTTCTTTGCTGCATTACGGCGTGCCAAGGGCCAGTGGCTCTGACTGACGGCGCGCTCCCTCTCCCGCAAGCGGGAGAGGGGAGCAACCCTGCGGCAGGCCGCCATCAGAACTTCTTGATTTCCTTGATGCCGTTGTTCTCGTTCACCAGGATGACCTTGGGCTTGTAGGCGGCGATCTCCTCGTCGCTCATCGGCGCGTAGGTGCAGATGATCAGCTGGTCGCCCAGGTGCGCGCGGCGCGCCGCGGCGCCGTTCAGCGAGATCTCGCCGCTGCCGCGCTCGCCCTTGATGATGTAGGTGGAGAAGCGCTCGCCGTTGTTCACGTTGTACAGCTCGATCTTCTCGAACTCCTTCATGTCGGCAGCGTCCAGCAGGTCCTGATCGATGCCGCACGAACCCTCGTAGTTGAGGTCCGCCTGCGTCACGGTGACGCGGTGGAGCTTGGCGCGGAGCATGATGCGTTGCATGGGTGATACGTCCTTATATTTGATGCAAAAGCAGTGGGCGCACGGCTCCCGTGGAAATTACGCCGCCTCTCGCACGATCTGGCCGTCCCTGCACATCAGGCAGGCCGCGACGATGTCGTCTTCAAGGTTCAGCGTGAACTGGCCGTCCTTGTCGACGACCAGCTTGAGGAAGTCCAGCACGTTGCGGGCATAGAGCGCCGAGGCGTCGGCCGCGACCATGCT
>NZ_JBYSYC010000151.1:0-522 GCF_058782875.1 Cupriavidus sp. FW305-F7
AGTAGAGTAAGAGACAGGGCGTAGTCGGACTATTTCCCTGCCTCTCCTCTCCGAACCGGACTTGCGCCTCTCAACGCATCCGGCTCTCCGTTCAAGTGTTGCTCATAGCAAAGGCGACATCGGGGTAGCGCGACTCGATGGTACGGCGTGTCTCATCGCGCAGGATGTACGGATTTTCTGTCAGGGTCCGCCAAGTGAAGCGACCTTTGCGACTGGTAACCAGACGCCGAAGCGCCACCACCCCATACCACCCCCGACTGTTCTGGCCTTGTAACACCCATGTTGTAGCCTGTCCCGGCTCCGGCGCCCGGATGCAGTCGCGCATCAGCGATCTGAACCCGCGCCGATACTTGCGCGCGAGCCAGTGTCCGAGTTTCCAGAAGACCGTTCGGTCTAGTTTCTTGAACATGGTGGCCGTGTAGTCGGTGTATTGATAGAAGGCAGCCCAGCCAGCGATCTGCCGATTCAGGCTTTCCATCAGGTCCATCCGGTTCATGCCGTAGTTGCCCGACAATTGCTTTA
>NZ_JBYSYC010000152.1:0-522 GCF_058782875.1 Cupriavidus sp. FW305-F7
GGCACGACGCTGTTCGAGCGACAGGCGCGTGGCGTCAGGCCGACCGAGGCCGCCGCGCATCTGCTTGAGTTCTGGCGCGGCTACCGATCGCATCAGGAAAAGCTCGAGGACCAGCTCCATGCACTGAAGGGCCTGCAGCAGGGGCAGGTCCAGCTGGTCCTGAGCGAGGGGTACGTGGATGGGCTGGTCAATGAAGTGCTGGCGCCGTTCTGTGCGCAGTACCCGCAGCTCGACATCGGCATGGAGATCCTCGGCGTGGATCAGGTGCTCGACGCCGTGGCCGAAAGTCGTGCGCACATCGGACTTGCCTTCAATCCGCCGCCACATCCGCGCATCGAGTATCTGGCGAGCTCGTCGCAGCCGGTCGGGCTGCTGGTGCGGCCCGACCATCCCTTGGCATTGCGTGGCGGCGCGGCCAGCGTCAAGGACATCTTGTCCTGGCCGCTGGCCATGATGCCGGCGTCCTTCGGCGTCGGGCACGCCGCCAAGATGCTCGAATTCGCGGAGAACATCAGGATCCGG